>JAAYUZ010000021.1 GCA_012517385.1 Treponema sp.
CCGGCCCGCAAGTTCATCAATACTTTTAGGCTTTCCTGAACTTACTATAACCAGTTCCCGGTTTCCTTCCCGGGCAGTGCCCGCACTGACATCGGACCATTCTGAGCCCGCAAGTTCCGCAAAACCTGCAGCACCAAGTCCCCGGGTAAAGGATCGCTGGGGATCCAGCTCTATCTTAATCTCTTCCTTCTGCCCCCCAACCAGAACAACCGTTCCAATATCTTCTATACGTCTGAAGCGGGCCCGCAGTTCATATTCTGCGACCTGACGGGCAAACTGGGCCTTATCTGTCCTGGAGCGGACCCCCACGATAGCCAGGGGTTGATTCTCCGGATCTCCGGGAATAACGACCGGCCGCGGGGTTCCCTCGGGAAGCTGTGGATAGACCCCATCAATCGCTTCCCGAACCAGTATGGCCGCTTCTTCCGGTTTTGTACCCCAGACAAAATCCAGGACAATAAGGGATTCACCATCCCGGGAGACGCTCCGGATCCGCTGGAGGGAACGGACCGACGCCAGGGCATCTTCCAGAGGAATCGTAAGGACAGTACGAATATCCCGGGCAGCCAGTCCGGTATACTGGGCAGAGATTTGTACCCGGGGCACCTGTATTTCAGGCAGCAGATCCACAGGGATCCCCATAAGTGCGAGGATGCCCGCAAGTAACAGGGCTGCGAGGCCCATGGTAACCGCTACAGGACGCCGTATACAGGTATAAATAAGCTGCTTCATACCCACCCCTACTTGCAGAGGGGGAGCAGTTGGGTATTTTCTCCCCGGTTCCCGAGGCTGTCCATAAGAGCCGTAGAAAGGCTCAGGGTCACAAGCCCCGCATTGGTGCTGTTGGTTAATACCCCCTGTACCTCCACCCGTTCCAGGTGGCTCCAGGTTGGCTCCGGATCTGCCCAGGTAAAACCATCTTTCAGAATTTTTCGGGGTGAAAAACTCAGAGCCGAATTAGTAGCGCTGATGCTGAAACTTTCCATGAGAGAGATTGGATCGATGTTGGCACCGGGGGCTACATCAAAGTAGAGTTCCATCCAGGTATTGGAAGGCACATCATAGGGATACCGGTCACTTCCATTCTGTACTGGAAAATCTGCAAAGGGGGCATCGATAGCAAAGATCACTGGCTCATAGTCGCCTGTTCCAGATCCAGGGGCCAGGGGAAATCGAATGCCCACGAGGCGGGGAGGTTTACTGCTTTCGCCATTTACAAGCAGTTTACAGAGGACCTGCTGGGTACTGGTATTTCCCTGAAGGTCAGAAATACCTGCACCGAGACTAAGTGTATAGGTATTCCCATAGACTGGACTGTCAGTAAAGGTTACGGTAAAGCTTGTCGAAGGCGGAAAAAGGGGAGTGATGGTAAACCCAAGCCCGCCTTGTATGCTGAGCCTGTTTTTAAGGCTCGACGGGTCTACTGGTTCTGAAAATTCCAGAACAATCCTGTAGGTCCGCTCCCAATGTTCATTAACAGGGATAGTTGCAGCCGGGCCCACATCACCATACCACTTAGTAAACACCAGGGATTCTGCCACAGCATTCTGGGCATCCAGGGCCTGAATATGAAGCAGTTTTGGCGGCTCCCTGTCGGTCCCTGCAATAAAGTGGAGTGTATAGGCACACCCCATGGGGCGGTCATAAAGGTCAGGCAGGTCCTTTGAGATAGCACACAGGCACTGTTTCCCAGTCTGCCAGGCCTCCAGTGGGGTAAACCGGGCAGTCACTGGTCCTGAAGGATCTGAGGTAGCAGGACTCAGTTCCCAGAGTCCCTGGATACTCGGAGAAAATGACACATACTGATAAAGGCTTTCCACAGCCAGGGGATGGGAAAAGTACAGGAGGACCGGCTCAAAGAGAGGGCCCGGACCGGAAGGTTCCAGGGTTCCTCCATCGGCGGGGCTGCTTCCGGTGAACACAAGCCGTTTCGCTTCAGGCCTGGTAGAAAAGACTCCCTCAAAACCCTTGTCCAGAGATAGACCTGAGGTATCCTGGGCATCGGTCGAAAGGTTAATCCTATAATCCCGGTTTGCTCTAAAGCCCCCGGCGGGATAAAATCTGAGCTGTTTTCCTTCCCAGGTAAAGGTTCCTGCCAGGGCTAGCCCATCTTCGGTACAGGTAAAGGACCGTTCAACGCTATACCGATCTGGTTCGTGGGAAAATTCAAGACTCAAGCATGGCCCGGTAAAATCGATATGGCTGCCCTCTCCCGGGCTCCACCGGACTACCAGAAAGGGGGATGAGCGCAGGATATCACAGCCCTGGAATAGAAGACTGAGAACGAGGAGCCTCAAGGCCCATAGCAGCTTAGTATTCCACTCTGTCATGGTTGAGCCTCCAGGTAGAGGTTTACCGTGTCCTTAAGCCAGTACCCAACGATACCATTCTGCCTGGTACTTAAACCGGAGCGGCCTCCCGTCAGGGTCAACCGGTAATAATTGGTGATCCCGCCACTTCCTGCTTCTAGTCCTTCCCAGACAAGTCTGAGGGTACTGTCGGTTACCCAGGAAGCGGCCCGTAACGCGACGGGAGCAAGGCTTCCGGGGAAAAAAGGAGAGAGGGTAATCATTTTGATTACCCCAGTCTGAGCTCCCGAATCAAAGGGATGGGAAAAGTGCAGGTTGATGGACACAAGCCCCTCTGGGGCAGCCACATGGATCGTGTATACCTGTGGGTTAACCGGCGGAAATGGACCTGTAACAGGGGATGAACCATCGGCTTCCAGGGACTCCAGTTGTAAATAGGGAATTGCGGGGATAAAAGACTCCCGGTACTCCCCTTCCAAAGTTAAGCCGGAGGTATCCCGGGTATCCCCGGCTACCACCAGCACATAGGTTGTTTCAGGTTCAGGGGGCCGGTCGGGCACCCAGGCAACCGTCTGTGCATCAATCTGGACCGCATATCCGGAGAGGGAAGGCTCGATGCGTACCGCCTGCAATAGGCTATCCCGGTTCATAGGTTTGGAGAACCGCACCCCCAGGGCTTGTCCAATATCCAGATCTCCAGGGCCCCGGCCCAGATCGGTCCAGCCGGAAGCAGCGGGGGCCAGGGTAAAGGTCCGCTCCACCCTTGGGCGCTCAGCATCCAGAGTAGTACAGAAGGTGCCGCTTTCCTCCCGTCCCAGGGGAATACCATCCCGTGCAGCAGCGGTCTTTTTCAGGCTCCATCGGTATACGGTCCATGGGGAGAGGCTCTTATAAGGGATAAGCAAAAGGTTCCTATCATCCTCTGTCCATATCCAGGCGAGCTGATCCACCCCTTCAATTTTAAGGGCATCCTGGACGCTGAGCCTGTTCATGGGGCGGGAAAAACGGAAGCTTATTGGCGGTCCATGGGGAGAGGACTCTGCGCCAGGCAGGGGCGGCTCCAGGGCCTGCACCGGAACAGTTCCCCCTGAGGAAGGATCAACCGAAAGCAGGACCGGCTGTTCGCCCCTGCAAAGTCCGTAAAAGGGGTGGTTCACCGAGAGGCGCAGTTCCCGGCCGTCCCGGGCATGGACAAGTCCATTCAATGCCAGATTATACCGGATTCCAGCCTTCCAGGGTGAAAGGGGAACAAAAACAAGTTTCGAACCTTCCCAGTAGCGGTCCCCTTCTATGGTTCCCTCTTTTGAGGTAATCGCGAGAGCCCCTTCCACCTCCTGCTGTTCCATATCGGTAGAAAAGGTTACCGTAACCGCCGAATAGGCTTCCGGAAGCATGCCATCCGGCTCAGGGGGATACAGGCTGAACTGGACCGGCCGCAGATCTACAAAACCGCAGGCGGTCAGACAACAGAGGAACACCGCAAACAGTGCTCCATGGGAGCCTGCAGTCAGATGCTTGGCAATGAGCCTTGCACGGCTTTTTGCCAGAAACCTTGTCAGACGCTTTTGGAGAAGTTTACCGGCTAATCTCGACACGGCTCCCCTCCTCCAAAGTAGATTCAGGACGGTCCACCAGAACCTGATTTTTATCCAGGCCCTCTAGAACTTCCCAATCCTGGCCCATACTCTTGCCGAGACGGATTGTTTTTCCAAACAGCCGGTTCTGCTGTACAATGAAAACCCTGCCAGTATCGCCCCGTTTTTCCGCCAGGGCTGACTCGGGGATTACCAGGGCCCTCCGATCCGAACCCAGCCGTATCACCACCCGGGCAAACATCCCCGGTTTAAGGTTCATTCGCTGAACATCCCGCTCATCGAGGAGCAGACGAACCTGAAAGGTAAAAGATTGATTATCAGCCATGGGAGATACGAGATCCACCTGGGCTTTGCAGGGAGCAGCCATGCCATCAATCTGAACCGAAGCTTTCATGCCCCCAATGATCCGCTGGGCATCCAGTTCCCGTACCGGAATTGAAGCATAGAGGGAGCGTGTATCAATAATGGTGAGCAGCTTATCATCCCCTTTTACCCGTTCACCAATTTCCACATTACGACCCGCGAGTATTCCAGAAAGGGGGCTTTTAAGGGTGAGTTCCTGTTCAGCAAGCTGGGCCGATTCCAGTTCCCGGTTGGCCGCAGCAAGCTGGGCTTCAGCGGCCTCTACCTCCGCCTGCAGCGTTATGGTCGCCAGCTTAATCCTGTCCTTGAGTAAATCCGCAGGGTTATCACGTATGCTGAAGCCAGCGGCCTGTAAATCCTGAACCCTGAGACCGACCCAGCGGATAGCCAGATCCTGCTCCTGCAGCCGGATCCGTTCCGCCATGGACTCCAGGGCAAAGCGGGCACTGCGGATAGCCTCTTCTGTAATGCCGCCGGCCTTAAAAAGGGCTTCCTGGTCAGCCAGTTTTCGTTCCTGTTCCTTATATTCCTTCTTTGCCTGCGCAAGTTCTGCTTCATTTTTACCAAGCTCCAAGATTCTGGCCTCTGCCTGAAATGAGCCTTCCAGCAGTTTGGACCGGGCCAGGGTGAGCGCCGCCGCAGCCTGGTCTCGGGCATTCTGGGCCCGGCGGACTGCCAGAGTAATCTGAGGATTTTCCAGAACCGCCACTACTGTTCCACGTACGACCGGGCTACCCTCTTTACGGAGCAATTGTGTAATAGTTCCTTCCTGGGGACTGGTAATATCAACCTTTTTTAAAAAGGAAAGGGAACCAAAACCAGAGATTTCATCCGGGATAGAAAGCTCCCTGACCTGGCAGACCCGTACAGCATGCATTTGTTCTGATAAATTGCTGTTTGCCGTTTCAGCTTCTGCCTTAGAACATCCTGGTATCACCAGAGGAATTATAAAAATCAGCAGAATGAATAACATCGCATGAGACTTTTTCATGATTGGACTCCCTGCAGATGCTGTAAAAAAGTCCCCAACTCGCCAGGACTTAGATCAAGAAATTGTTCCAGTCTCCGTTCTGTCTGAAGCAGGTTCACCGCTGCCTCCACCAGGGCAGTTTCCACCTGTGCAAGCTCATTTTGAGCCTTCATTACATCGAGCATGGTAGCCTGGCCAAGGGAATGTTTTATTTCCTGTAACTCGTAGCGTTTCCGTGAAAGTTCTACCTGTTTTCTTGCTAAAAGACGCCGTTCCTCAGCCATCACACAGGAATGAAGAAGCCGCTGGGTTTCCCGTTCAATCTGTTTAAGCTGGAGCTGGTACTTTTCCTGTTCCAGACTGAGCATAGCTTCCAGGGATTGTTTTGAGAGGGATGAAGCGGGGTCTGGAATGGGTTCAAGAGAACTCTGAAGCCGCCCTGTTGTATCATAGGGACCCTCTTTGCCTGCCCTTGCACCCAGAGACCCTGAAATAAGGGGGCTGGAAAATTCCATTACCAGGCCAAGAGAATAATTATACCGGCTCAGGGGATACCGATCGCCCAGAACCGAAACATCCCCGGAGAGCTTAAAGGTAGGCCACCAGGCTCGGCTTGCACTTTGAAGCTGGACCTGCATTTTTTGTATGGCAAAGCGTTCACTTATTAAATCAGGATGCACCTGCAGGGCAATCTGACCCACAAAAGAAACCAGGTTGTTCAAATCTGAGGGTTTAACTGCCGCAGCATATTCAGTATCAATCCGATCTGAAAGGGATGGAAGTTTTGCCAGTCCCAATGCATCCGCCAGTTCCAGTTGAGCAGTCTCCATATCCATCTGGAGCTTTCGGGTATCCAGCCTGTTCGATTCCAGGCTCAGTTCGGCTTCCTGCAAATCACTTTCGAGGGCCAATCCCCGGGACACCTCCTCCCGTAAAATGGAATACTGCATTTCCAGGGATTTCAGATTTGCCTCCTTTATTTCCAGCAGGGCCTGATTATAGATAATCGTCCTATACAGATTGATGACCGATTCCCCGATTTCTGCGGTTTTCCGCTTTAAAGCCAGCCGGGCAAGGTTCAGTTCTGCCTTTTCGATATTCCGGCTCGCCGCTAAACGCCCTCCATCCCATACTAATTGCTGAATACTCAGGGTGTAGCTTTTTGTGAACGAGTCGGTTCCAACCAGGGACAGGCGGTCATCCTCGGAGGCAGAAATACTCAGTTTGGGGAGAAAGGCCCGGAACCCTAACGCCCAGGATCCTTCCCTCAGGACCTGTTGAGCCTCGGTTCCCCGCAGCTCCGGTGAAACCGCTGCTGCCCGTTCTGCCGCCTCTTTCATAGAAAGGCCCCCTGGAGTAAGTCCTTTTGGAATAAGCCCCCCGGAAGTAATCCCCCAAGGATTGTCCTGCCCGGCCATGTATCCCGTTCCAATAAAAAGGTAGATTAGATAAACCGCCAAACAGCAAGTTTTTTCATTCATGGAGCCGTCTCCAGTCCCATATTTTATTTAGCTGGAAGGATCTGTTGTAAAACCGGCAACAGGGCTTTTCGCAGCATCCGCTCCAATTCCAGGGAGGAGGAAAGACTCCCGTTCCCGACCGTAACCGACCTTCCAACAGCGAAGGGCGGCTTAGCGGTGTCATGAATATCCCAGAGCCAGGCTTCTATCGATACTGAACGGCGGTTTTGCCAGCCCTGCAGGAATTCCCGTTCTACCCCTACGAGCTTCAGGTGAAAGGATGCAGAGTCGGCATCACCTGTAACATAAAAGCCCTTTTCCAAAATGAGCATTTCAGCGATCCGCCGCATTTCTGTTTCTATGGAACCAGCACCCAGGACCTTATCTACCTGAATGGCATCAATAACAATGCCAACAGCCTTCGCGGTTTCACCATTGGATACACCCCTTTGTTTCATAGCAGAATTCCAGCTGCTGCTGCTCGAATACGGTATGGAGGAACAACTTCCCAATAGGCCAGCAAAAAGAAGAGTAAAAATGATGGCATCAGATCTCATTGGGCAGCCCCTCCCTGCATCTGGGTGGTTATAGTTTTCTGAAGGGCTGCTATGGGTTGCCGGAGCATTGAATCAGTAGGGATAAGAGTTAAGGCGGCGGATATATCTTGCAGGGCACCGATTCCATCACCAGAAATCCAACGGTATCGGGCCCGTTCTACGAAAAGGAACGCGGTTTCCTGGGCAGCCTCCAGGGCCTGATTTAAGAGGTTTGCTTTGTTTCGGTCATTCTGAGTCAATTCCAGGAGGATACGATATGCCCGGATATTATCTGGATCGTCTGCTAAAATATCCTCCGCAAGTTTTTGAGCCTCCGCTTCTTTTCCCAGAGCCCGTTGTGTATAGGCCAGGTAGAGTCGCCCTTCCACAGAAGAAGGTCGTAAACGTAGGGATTTCTTGAGGCATTTTTCAGCCTCATTGTAGGCACCGTTAAAATAATGAGCCTTCCCTCCCAATAGCTGGGCTGGATAGACAGCTTGGAGCTGTTCTGCAATTTTTGCAGCCTCATCATAGCGGCCCTCACTAAAGAGCAGGAGGGCTCTATTGTATTGATTCAAAACATCCCCAGACAGGTGCTTATTCTGCTGACTGCAACTGGAGGTACCCAATAGTAGGGTAAAAAGAAACACAAAAGCCAGAATCACCTGGAGCACCAGCGTAAAAATGGTTCTCATGACTGTCCTCCAAGAATATAGCGGAGCCGTTCATGTAGCCGACCTGAGCTCTTCTTCATTTCGTCCTGAAAATAACGGGCGAAATTCTCTTGGGTTGCGAGTCCGCGGCAGGCTCCAAGGGCAAAGAGGGTATAGGGGTTATCCGGTAGAGCAAGAAGGGGCAGCAGCTTATAAAGTTCTTCCCCGGAGCCAGATGCTACCGCCGTTTCTATGATAGACTCTATCTCCAGACGGGTCTTGATGGCTGCGTTGTCCTTATTGCTGAGACCTGTAAGCTGGGCTAAAAGAGCCCGTCCTGCATCCGCATAGGGTCCCTTTGGCGCCAGGGAAACACAGCGCTCAGCCCCATCCATCTGCTGGGCACCCCTGCTGTTACGGCTTAAAACCAACCAGTAGAGGGGATAATTGATATATCTGGACCGGGTTGCCAGGTATTCATCCCAAATCTTATTACGCTCCTCTGAGGAACCAATCCTGCCATTATCGCTATTATTTATTGAAAGGATGAATACCCGTTCCATCCATCGGGGAAAATCATCCAGCCCATAGGAGGCAGCAGGGGAGGCAAAATCTATCATCCCAAGCTGAGCAAGCCCCTCCTCGGCATCACCCGATATGAGTGCCCTGCATGCCCCAAGGGCGGCATGTACAGCCTTTTGTTCCGGGAACTGTTTTCCCACCTCCGCAAGCCGTTCATCAACCTGGCTCTTAGACAGATATCCGTATTGATAGGCAAAAAAGAGGTCTTTAAAGGCTGCAAACACCGCACCAGCCAGGTCCCCCGTCTGCTCTCTGATGCTGGATTCTGCCAGACCCATCCCTGGCTTAAAGCCGCCAAGCCGCTCTTCTTCAGCAAGATTCTGCAGCGCCTGCTGATAATCCTTTGAAGTAGTCTGACTTACATTATTGTTATTAGAAGTTGTTGCTATAGAAGGCCTATTTGTTTTAGATTCCCCAGCCATGCTAAAGAGCGGAATTGCAAGTACTGCTCCAAGGATCACAATTGCCAGACTAATGATCAGTATGAATAAGGTTTTAGAACTGCACTTTCGAAACATTATTTCCTCCTGAACATACCATGCTTAAGACAGTACAGGTTCAGGTTGATGTAATGCTTTAAGAATTAGTGCAGTAATGGGAGTTTTTTAAATGAGGCTCTTTCAATACTCAGGTAGTTTGGAAAGAGCCTTAAATAAAAAAAAGCCAGCTATAAAACCAAAACGGCTTTACAGCTGGCTTTAAATAGATGAAACAAACGAGGCTTTTTCAAAACTCAGGGAGTTTTGAAAAAGCTACCCTAGATGTACATGCAGTATTTTTACTATTCTATACAATATAAATAATTATCTTTTAAATGTAAAAATACTGCAAGAGCCTCTTTCAAAAGTAACAGACTTTTGAAAGAGGCTCAGACAATAGGGCTATTCTTTTAGACTCCCCATAGAAATACCAGCAATGATGAATTGAGAAGCAAAGGAGTAAAAGATAATGATTGGAATCAGCGAAATGGCGATCCCTAGATATATAGAACCATATTCAGTGCGGTAAATATCACCGCGGAGCATCTGAACCAGCATGGGCAAGGTAGCCTTCTTTGGATCAGAAATCAGGATAAAGGGAGTCATAAAGTTATTCCAGGAACCGATAAAACTGAATATAGCCTGGGTAGCGAGGGCTGGCTGAATTACCGGTAATACAACCATATTAAAAGTATAAAACTCTCCTGCACCATCTATCCTCGCCGCATCTATTAGCTCAAACGATAAGGTTGATGAAAAATATTGTTTTATAAAGAACACAACCGCAGGGGCTGCAATACCAGGTATAATCAGTGGAATATAGCTGTTTAGCAGCTTTAATCGTGCCACAAACTGGTAAAAACCAATAAATGACAAAGCCCCAGGAAGCATCATGGTAAACAATATCAATGCCCACAAAAAATTCTTTAACTTAAATTTATATACATGCAAGGCATAGGCGGTAAGGGCTGAAAAATACACTATAATAATAGTACTCGTAACCGCAAGGAAAAGACTATTTCCGAAGCCCTGGGTAATCTGGAAGTTCCGGTTCGTCAGGTTTTTCCAGTTATTTATTGTATTATTTCCAGGTATAAAAGAAATACCCTCGTTTATCTGAGCATTACTTCTTGTAGCGTTTACCAACATAAGGTATATAGGTATAACAACCAGCAAGGTGATGATTAGCATAAAAAGGTAAACACCTAACCTGCTTAAAGAAGCAGAAAGTTTATAATTTTTATTCATAGCCTACTCCGTTACCTTAGTCTGCCGTTCTCTCATCATGAAGAAAATAATCACGGCTAATATCAAGGTAATAATAAAAATACCTACAGATATTGCAGCCCCATAGGCATAATTATTGCCCCCCTGGAAGGCGGTATTGTAAAAATACACCATCATGGTTCGAATCTTGTAGTCCGGACCACCCCTCATATCTGTTAAGAGGAAGGGAATTTCGAACATCTGCATACCGCCAATCATAGAAGTAATTAACAGATACAGCATCATGGGCCGCAGTAACGGAATCGTAATATACCATGCCCGTTGGGTCTTATTGGCACCATCAATCATAGCCGATTCAAAAATCGAAGGACTTATACCTACTATACCGGCAATCAGAAGAATTAGGGTTGAACCGGTCCAAAGCCACCATTGAATATAAGAAACAATTCCCCGTGTCATCGGAACACTTCTAAAGAAATTAAACGCCTCTTGAATAATCTGACCATTCTCCCCCACCCGGGTCGACCAGATTCCTAAGGATGTTAGAAAGGAATTAACTGGACCAACAGGATAGGCAAAAAGGCTCCTGTACAGCATGGCAACCGAGGCAGCACTGAGCAGGTTCGGAAGGTAAAAAATAGTTCTGAATAATCCCTTATATTTAATTCTCAGAGTATCATCGGTAAACCAGAGAGCAAAGAGCAATGCAATTCCAAGCTGGGGAACAAAATTAAAGAACCATACAATTCCAGTATTTTGTATGGCTTCCCAGAAATATTTGTCGGTGATTAATTTTTTATAGTTCTCAAGACCTATTAATGTGAAATCGGCGCGAAGACCCTTTAAATCACTAAAGCTTAACAAAATGGTATATATAATAGGCCATAGCTGAAAAGCAAGATAGGTTAATAAGAAGGGTAATACAAAAATATACCCGTATTTACTCAATTTTCGTTCAATACCAGATGGACCTTTCACACCAACCCCCCAGTTACGGAATAAAAAAAAGGGATGCCCAGATTACTCTAGACATCCCGATCTTAATTGAATTAGAAGCCCAGAGTAGATTTTACTTGCTCTTTAAAGGCAGCAAGGGCCTCATCTTTGGTCTTCTCACCATTTACATAGGCGGTAACAGCTTCGTTAAAGAGAGCTTCGATCGCCTGGTCGGTACCCTGGATCAGCTTACCATCAATAGTCGAAACCATATTGGCAAATGCTGCATAGTGGTTCTGACCGCCAAGGAAGGGTTCAGAATAAGTATCTTTGATAGCATTAACAACATTCTTATTAGATACCATATCACCGGTATCCTTAGCCCATTTGGTCAGGAAATCGTCGCTGGTTGCCAGGTACTTAATAAATTCCTTTGCCAGGTTGGGGGATTTAGTTCCCTTATAGGCTGCAAGCCAGGTACCGCCCCAGAAGTAACCAGCAGGACCCTGAATCATAGCCCAGTCACCAGAGGTAGCGGGAGCATTGGTCTTGAGAACATAGTGGAGACCCCAGGTGGGGAGGAAGTAGGAGAATACTTCAATCGGCTGGCCCTTTTCGTTTTTCAGGTCACCCTTCATACCGGCAAACCAGCCCTCTGACCACTGACCTACACGGCCTTCGTAACCCTTATCTTTCAGCACCTTGGCCATATCCATATAGGTTTCCATTGCAGGATCGATAACCAGTTTGCCATCCACAACCCAGGGCTGTTTTCGAGCACCCTTATAGGGCATGAACATATCACCGGTAGAAGAAACTACTACACAGGTACCTTTGGATTTATCCTTAAGAACCGCAGCGGTCTCAAGGAACTTATTAAGATCGGTAAAGTATTTCTGAACCTCTGCAGGATCATCGGTGCCAAGGTACTTTTTGGCCAGGCTTCGGCGATAGAACATGGCACCGGGGGTAACCTGCCAGGAAAGACCGTAAACCTTACCGTTATAGGTACCGACTTCGATAGGATACCCAAACATTTTGGATTTTACTTCATTGGCTACATCGGTAAGATCCAGAAGCAGACCAGATTCAATGTATTTCCGCACAAAGGCAGCTTCGAGGGCAAATACGTCAGGTGCTCCCTGTCCTGAAGCAAGCACGGGATCGAGTTTGTTCGGGAACTGGTCAGTCGGAGTAAGTGAATATTCAAGCTTCACATCCGGATTGGCTGGTGAATAGTACTTGTCGATCATGTTCTTTACTTCATCAGTAAAGGACCAAACGACAAGTGACTTGGGTTCATTAGCAGCCTTCTGTCCTTTCGCACACCCGAGAACCAGGAGCGAAACCGCAACTAAAGCTAAAAGTCACTGCTGTCCGGTTAATTTCAAAATCCTTGAAAACTTAGCTGGTTAGAGACTGATATGTCAGGCGAATTCTTTGTATTGAAAAGGTCAAGGATTGTCCTGCGCGTCAAAATCGTTGTTTTCATAGCTTGGATTATGCGCTGAGCGGACACCGTAATTCCATCGATATTCTTGTGTATCCAGAGTAAAAGAGACACTATCAGCGCAACCCATATTTGAATGAAGACAGCGTTCTTACTCGTACCCCAAAATGTTTTGATTTTTAAGTTCTGCTTTATCCATTTGAAGAAAAGCTCAACCTGCCAACGAGACTTATAAATATCGGCTATTTCTTGCGCTGCAAGCTCGAAGTTATTAGTAATGAATACATAGTCTCGATCATATTCTTCATCATGGTATCGTACCATACGGATTGGGCCTGGATAGCTATTATGCCCCTTATTGCTTCTCAACCGTATGACTCCATCATACCTGATGGGTCCAGTTTTGGACTTAGAAAGCTCTTGTTCAATCTCGTAGTCGCAATTTGATTTCATGCGCGTTACAAAAAATGATTTTCTTAATTCGATATCATACAATCTTTTATAGTCAACATAGCCACGGTCCATGACATATATTGCTCCTGAATCTTGGCAGAGACTGGACATCTCGTTGACCTCGTGAATTGCTCCGGTGGTTAGTTTGGCTTGTTCAGGATAGAGTGTATCGCCGTCAAGCTTGAGATGGAGCTTTACGGCGCCTTTCGTTGTCCTGAACTTGGCCCAGTCGAAACGATCGAGACATAATTCGATTGTAGACGCATCGATTATCTTGAGCGGGTTTTTGAACCTGCGCCCTTTGCTTCCTGCAATCTGGCGGGCTTTGGCTACGAGCGAATTGAATTCAGATTCGAATATACGATGATCGCGTTTCTCCAGTGCGTCACAGAGAGTCGAACGCTTTACCGGTTTCAAACCACTGTGGTATAGCTTTGACGAATTGACAGCCATGGAACTTTCAATCTCCCTAACGCTGAATGCTGAAGTAACCTGGCCGTAAATCAGGGTTTTAAGCAGATTATAGGTGCTGAGCGTTCTTACTCCTTTGTCACCTTCATACGTTTTAACCCCCTTTTCGAAATCGGATCGATCAAGATGGCTTAACAAATTACCTAAAACTGTGGTATATTTTCTCATAGCTTGTATTTCCTTCATGGTGAATTGTTTATGGTGAATTATTCATACCATTTGAAGGGCCAAAATACAAGCTATTTTTTTTCTACATCAGATTAACCGGACAGCAGTGACTAAAAGTAGCTTTTTCATGTCATCCTCCTAAACAATTCACTATACTGAAACGCAATCGATTGCGCTTCTCTAGTATCTTAGTACCAAACATCATTCTTGTCAAATGAAATTTTTCATATCTGAGGTTTTTGCAAAAGTCTTTTACTTTTGCAAAAACCTCTTGCAGTATTTTTGCAATATAGACATAAATATTTATATTATATAGAATAGCAATAATACTGCATATACATTCAAGGTTGCTCTTTCAAAACTCCCTGAGTTCTGAAAGAGCCTCATCTATTTATAATTCTTGATAACTAAAATACGAAAAGTCTGCATAGGCTCTGCAGCCTTGCATATCCTGACAGGCTATACCGATAAAAGCCCCGGTAAAACCCAGACCTCCATATTCATCAGACAGAATTGAAGCATCAAACGTATCTCCGATTGTATTCCATGTTTTTCCATCTAAAGACCAATACCACTGGGCCTGAGCTTGATGCACCCTCAGTTTTAAATAAACCTTAGTGCTTGTCAGGAACAGCTCCTCTTTCAGGGGCATGGAAAATTTCCCGTTATCCATCTGCAAGATACCTAGGGTATGCCGCTTATTCTCTTCGTCCCAGGTAACCCGCAGATAATACCAGTTGGTCTCATCATACCGGTACAAAAGACCTGCCATATGCTGAAATGAATTAAAATGATATTCCAGGCACGTTTCAGCTTCAAATGCAAAAGCAGTCTGCCGTCGGGCAAGCACAGATTGGGTATGCCGGGAAACGGGAGATTCCTTTCCATATAAACGCAGATACCCAGGCTGTTCGGTAAAAGAGTACAGTGAACCTTCTCCGGGAATTCGCAGACCCATAAAATCTTTTATAAACCGTTCTTTTCCCTGGGTTGATGAAAAATCATAGCGGGTTTGTTCTTTTTCCTGCGGTGTTATACTCCAGGGAACTTCAAAAGCAGCATCAGGATATGATGTTCCGTTAGCAAGATAGGGCCAGTCATTCTTCCATTGAACTGGCGCTATGGCGGTTTCCCGGCCTAGAACACAACGGCGGGTTCCAGGCAAGGGACGACCAACAAGGAATGCAAGAAACCATTGTCCATTAGGCCCCTCACAGAGACTTCCATGACCAGCCTTTTGCAGATATAAATCGACCTTGCCCCGGGAAGTACACAGCGGATTTTGAGGATGGGTTTCATAGGGTCCGGTCAGGTTACGGGATCGGGCGACACTCACCGCGTGTTCATATTCAGTGCCACCTTCAGCGCACAAAAGATAATACCAGCCATCCTTTTTATACAGGTGAGGTCCCTCTACAAGTCCAATCGATGTCCCTTTCCATATCTTATAAATAGGACCCACCAAGGTTTTGCTTTGTGGATCAAGTTCTTGTAAGAGGATTCCAGAAAATTGTTGAGAACCACTTCTTCTATAATCCCATTCCATATTGATGAGATACTTCTTTCCATCCGTATCGTGAAACAAGGATGGGTCAAAACCTGAACTATTTAGATATATTGGTTCAGACCAGGGCCCCTCAATATGTTCAGCAGTTACTAAATAATTATGAACATCCTTAAAGGGTCCGTCATTCCAGGATTTTACATCGGTAAAAATAAGCCAGAAAAGTCCATCAGACCAGGTGAGACAGGGAGCCCAGATACCACCAGAGGGAGGATTCCCCGTCATATCGAGCTGACTTTTTCTGGTGAGTGCCTGCCCCACCGGTTCCCAATATGATAAATCCTTTGACCTGCTGATCTGGACACCGCCAAACCACTCAAAGGTAGAATTGGTGATATAAAACCACCCATCATGGTATAAAATGGATGGATCAGGATGAAAACCTTTTAAAACCGGGTTCTGTATACTATTCATAGATTTCTGCCTCCAGGATGAATTAAAAAGTTAACGAAGAGCCATCGGTTGATAAAATACGAAATCGATTGCGTTTAATACTATACTCCAAAATGTAATTGTTCGCAAGAACAATGTGCAACATTTGAGGTTGCTGTTTCAAAACTCCCCGAGTTTTGAAAGAGCCTCATTTAGAAAACCTTAAACCAGAGCCGGTTTCAGCTACAAAAAGTTTGATTGCATTGCTCAGAAGTCCATGTAATGTTGGGTATCTCCCTTTCAGGGATAAAATAAAAAATGGGCTGCCAGATAGGTCTGACAGCCCTGTAAGTTATTTAGCTACTGTTTTTAATCACCCGCCGTAGACGGCGATCATAACGCCGGCTGCGATAGCGGTTCCAATAACACCAGCCACATTTGGACCCATGGCATGCATAATAAGGAAGTTGCCAGGATCTGCTTCCAACCCAACCTTATTTGAAACCCGGGCTGCCATTGGGACAGCAGAAACACCGGCAGAACCGATAAGGGGATTAATCTTCTCTTTCAGGAACAGGTTCATGATCTTTGCAACAATAACACCTGAAGCGGTCGCTATCGCAAAGGCTAAGAGTCCCATGAATACAATGGAAAGAGAAGCGGGATTCAGGAATTTCTCGGGGGTCATCTGACTTCCTACACCCAGAGAGAGGAAAATAGACACGATGTTTAACAGCTCATTCTGCAAAGTCTTGGAGAGCCGGTCTACTACACCAATCTCACGGATAAAGTTACCAAACATGAGACAGCCAATGAGGGGTGAAGCGGATGGAATCAGCAGAATGGAAAGTATGAAAACCGAAAGGGGGAAAAGCATTTTTTCCACCTTGGATACATGACGGAGCTGTTTCATCCGGATTTTCCGTTCCTCAGGTGTTGTGAGGGCCCGCATGATTGGGGGTTGAATGACCGGTACCAGGGCCATATAGGAATAGGCTGCAACAGCCACAGTCGCCAGAAGGTGGGGAGCCAGTTTTGCTGCAATATAAATGGTTGTGGGACCATCGGCACCACCAATAATCGCTATCGAGCAGGCTTCTTTCATGGTAAAGTTAAAGCCCGGAATCAGATTAAATGCGGTTATTCCAAAGAGGGTTCCAAACACACCAAACTGGGCAGCTGCCCCTAACAGGGCAGTTTTCGGATTCGCAATGAGGGGACCAAAGTCGGTTAAAGCCCCGATTCCCATAAAGATTATTAAGGGGAAGAACTCGTTCCCGACACCGGCTTCGTAGATAATATTCAGGAAGCCATGGGGAGCATCGCCCATTCCGCCAAAAGGAATGTTCACAAAGACCGTACCAAACCCGATCGGGATGAGGAGCAGCGGTTCAAACCCTTTTGCGGCACCAAGATAGATGATGACAAAACCGACGATAATCATCAGCAGTTCCTGCCAGCCAAAAACGGTTGTTTTTTCGCCCGCAGGGGTAACCATATCTCGAGCATCATTAATAAAGGCCGAAATACCGGTTGTTTCGACAATATTCCTTGCAAAGGATGTAATGGAAATCCGGGGTATATTTTCGCTGCCCTTAATAATACCATCCGGATTGCTCCAGGATGCATAGCCCTGGGCAGGCCCTGTCTGATCAGCGCTTTGGGCTAATACGGTCCCCATAAAGGAGAACGCAAAGGCAACCGTAATTATGGCAAGCACAATGGCGGTTACCCGCTTTGGATTCTTATTCATAGTAAGCATATGGATAAATCCCCTATTTCAGTTCAGCAACAGGCTGATGGGCTGCCACCTGGGTCCCGGTGGATACAAGGAAATGAATAGAACCACTGCCGGTAGCCTTTATTTCCAGTTCCATTTTCATCGATTCGATGATCATGATCGTCTGGCCAGCGGACACCGATGCGCCTTCGTTCACGCTGTATTTAATAATGGTACCAGCAACGGGGGCTTCTACCACATGGCCGCCAGAAGGAGCAGCAGCTGCGGGAGCAGCGGGTGCTGCGGAAGCTGCGGGAGCCGCCTGGGGAGCTGCAGCGGGGGCGATAGCCATGGTGCCTTCAGGGCGGACTACAACGGTATAATCAGCGCCATTTACATTTACCACATACTTTGCAGCCTGGGCTCCGCCAGCGGGAGCTGCAGCTGCGGCAGGAGCGGCCTTAGGAGCTTCGGGCTCAGCGGTGAACTTAACCGGGCCCTGATCCCGTTTCTTAAAGAAGTCGGGGGCAACCTTGGGGAACATGGCATAGGTGAGCACATCTTCTACTGCGACTTTTTCGGTGCCAAGCAGCTTTTTGGTTTCTTCCTCAAGTTTGGCGAATTCATTGGGAATGTCATCCGCAGGCCGATGGGTAATTTCCTTTTCCATTTTAAGGGTTTCCAGGGCCTTTTTAACAACCTCAGGATTCTTCGGTGCGGGGCATTTTCCATATTTTCCGACCAGAAGGTCCATGGATTCGCCGGTAAGTTTATTATAGCGGCCAAAGAGGACATTAAAGACCGCCTGAGTTCCAACAATCTGGCTGGTAGGAGTGACGAGGGGCGGGTATCCGAAATCTTTCTGAACAACCGCAATCTCCTTCAGCACCTCATCAATCTTATCGGAAGCTCCCTGTTCCTTAAGCTGGCTTTCCAGGTTGGAAAGCATACCACCGGGGACCTGAGATACGAGGATCCGGGTATCCGCACCAAGGAAGCTGGATTCAAACTTCTTGTAGTTTTTCCGCACCTCACGGAAATAGGCGGCAATATCGAGGAGCAGGTTAGTATCGAGCCCCGTATCATAGGGAGTCCCTTTGAAGATTTCTACCATGGTTTCGGTGGGGCTATGGCTGGTACCCATAGCAAGGGAAGAGATAACCGTATCAAGGATTTCTGCTCCCGCTTCGGCAGCCTTGGCAAGGGTAGCTACGGACATACCGGTGGTAGAGTGAGAATGAATTTCGATGGGAAGATCAACGGCCTTCTTAATAGCCTTAACGAGCTCATAGGCATCATAGGGTTTAAGCAGCCCTGCCATATCCTTGATACAAAGAGAATCCGCACCTTCCGCAGCCAGTTCCTTTGCCAGATCCACATAGGACTGAATGGTATGGAAGGGTGTGGTTGCATAGGAGATCGCAGCTTGAACATGTTTGCCGGTCTTTTTTGCCGCATCGGTAGCGGCTTTAAAGTTTCGGGGATCGTTCACGGCATCAAAAATGCGGAACACATCCACACCATTTTTTGCAGCCGCTTCTACAAATTTGGCCACCACGTCGTCTGCATAGTGCCGGTATCCCAAAAGGTTCTGACCACGAAGCAGCATCATGATCCTGGTATTGGGAAGAGCCTTTTTAAGCTGCCGCAGGCGTTCCCAGGGATCTTCATTTAAGAAGCGGATACAAGAATCAAAGGTGGCTCCACCCCAGGCTTCCAGGGCAAAATAGCCAACCTTATCGAGCTGGGGACATATAGGAAGCATATCCGCAGTGGTCATACGGGTAGCGAGCAGGGACTGATGGGCGTCCCGAAGAACCAGATCTGTTAACTGTACTTTAGCCATTTCTAACTCCTTTGTTGTTACTGATTAGTTTTCCGATATTCATTCACTGCAGCAGTAATCGCTGCAACGACCGCGGCATTGTTTCCCGCAGCGGCAGCTGCAGGAACTGATTGTGCCGATTGCCCTTCCTGAGCATCTATATCCCACCCGAGCGCATGAATGATTTTTGCGACCAGAGTCATAAATAGGACTAGAATAATCAGGAAGCCGAAGACTACACCCATGCCGAGGAGAGTTAATACACCACTCTGCCCGAACATCTCTGCTATTGTCATAGGGCCTCCAAATTCATTGAATATTCAGCGTTATCGTACCAAAAATATCGGTTCTTGTTCAATAGACAAATTTATTTTGAGTGTCACTGCCCCTCGTTATTTTTATTTTTTTGGGAGAATTGACAGGGCTTGCCCGAGAAGGATAATTCCTTTTATACTGAAACTGGAGGAAAACATTATGGAAAAGCAGGATATTATTAATAGAGCAAAAGATTATATACAGCATGAACAGGATGCCCATTTCAGAGCCGAGGTAGAGGAGCTCCTTAAAAAAGAAGACTGGAAAGAGCTGGAAGATCGTTTTTATCGTGACCTGGAATTTGGTACCGGTGGTTTACGGGGTGTTATCGGCGGCGGCTACAACCGGATGAATACGCTTGTAGTAAAGCGGGCAACCCAGGGTTTAGCGAACTATCTAAAGAAAGCCCTGCATGAGAGGGCCACAAAAGGAGCACTTTCCGCCGTCATTGCATACGACAGCCGCCGTTATTCTCCGGAATTTGCGGAAGCCACCGCTCTTATTCTGGCAGCAAATGGCATTACCACCTATCTGTTTTCCTCCCTGCGGCCTACCCCGGAACTGTCCTTCGCCATACGGACCCTTAAGTGTGATACAGGGGTAGTTGTCACCGCCAGTCACAACCCGCCCCAGTACAACGGCTACAAGGCCTATTGGAACGATGGATCCCAGGTCATAGAACCCCATGATGTGGGTATCATTGATGAAGTAAACAAGGTTACGACCATTACCGAAATGGGCCGTGAGGAGGCTCTTAAAAAGGGACTGCTTAAAATCATCGATAAGGAAATTGATGAACCCTATGCAGCCATGGTAAAGGGCCACCTCTTCCGCCCAGAGCTAATTAAAGAAAAGGCTAAGGAAGTTAAAATTGTCTACACCCCCCTCCATGGCACCGGAGCGTTCCATGTAGAAGGGGTGCTTGGCAGCCTGGGCCTCGAAGTAATCACCGTCCCGGAACAGAAAAAACCCGACGGCAATTTCCCCACCGTGTCCTACCCTAACCCTGAAGAAGCGGCGGCACTAAAAATGGCCCTGGAATTGGGAAGCAAGGTAAAAGCCGATGTGGTCATGGCCACCGACCCCGATGCGGACCGGTTGGGTATAGCCGTCCCCGATGCCAATGGAAACTTTGTTCTCATAACCGGAAATCAGCTTGGAACCCTGCTGGCAGATTACATCTTCCTTTCTCTAAAAGAAAAGGGAAAACTGCCGGCAAAACCGGCCATGATCAACTCGATCGTAACCACGGGCATGCAGAAACGGGTTGCCGCAAGCTATGGCGCAGAATGCTTTGAATGCCTCACGGGCTTTAAGTGGATTGCCGATGTATGGCGGAAAAGCGAAACCGATGGCAGGGGCTATACGGTCCTATTCGGCACCGAAGAGAGCTATGGGTTCCTCATCGAACCGGAGGTCCGGGATAAGGACGGTGTTTCCGCAGCAGCCCTCACCGCCGAAATGACCCTGTACTGGCGCAGTAAGGGCAAGAGTCTCTTAGACCGGCTGAATGACCTTTACCTTCAGCACGGCTACTGGCAGGAAATCGGTATTTCCAAATACTTCCAGGGACCCCAGGGACCATCTATTATGGCGGGTATCATGGCCGAATACCGGAAAAATCCTCCCAAAACTCTCGGAGGTATAAAGGTAAGCAAGGTCAGGGATATCCAGGAATCGGTATGGAAATATCCGGATCAGCCGGGGAAAACCGATCCTGTTGATCTGCCAAAAAGCAATGTGCTCCAGTTCTTCCTGGAGGATGGAACCATTGTCAGTGCCCGGCCAAGCGGAACGGAACCGAAGATTAAATTCTATGCTACCTGCTGCGCCGAAGTTGGAAAGGACGGATTGGAGGCGGCTAAAAAGGTTGTGGCTGGTAAACTTGCAGCCATAGAAAAGGATCTTCGCGCTGTCATTGGTGATTAATGGGTACCTACGATTGGGTCCGGGATCTCCTCTTCGGGGATCCCCCTTCCGGGTCTGAACGGTCTGTGTTTATCGCCTTTGACACGGAAACCACGGGACTGGAACCAAGAACCGACAAGATTGTAGAAATTGGGGCAGTTAAGTTTGACAGCCTCGGTCCTATCGGACGATTTTCAGTGCTCATCAATCCGGGCATTCCCATGCCGGAAGCCGCCTCCAAGGTGAATGGCATAAGCGACGACATGCTCCGAAAACAGCCGCCCATGGAGGCGGTGCTCCCAGACTTTCTGCGCTTTATTGGTTCCGGAATCCTGGTAGCCCATAATGCCCCCTTCGATGTATCCTTTATTAATGCTGCGCTGGGTTTGTATTGGAAGCGTGCTGAAGCATGGGAAAATAGGACTACGGACCAGCTTTCTTTGCTTGAACCTGCAGCCCCTGAACCGGAGGTACAGGTTGATGAATCTGCAACGCCCTGGAAGCCCCCATTCCCTGCACTGCCGAACAAGGTTGTGGATACGCGGATTTTAGCCAAGGAGCTGATTCCTGGGCGTTATTCCTATAAATTGCAGGACCTGGCTGAGTATTTACATATTAAGGCCCTGGAAGCCCATCGGGCAGAGGATGATGCCCGGGTTTGTATGGAAGTCTTTTTAAAATGCGCCCAGCTGATCCCCGCTACACCTCAGTAAAGTCATTCAGCTGTTTCAGGTTCCTCAATTTAAATATAGCCTTTTCCTGAATCTGGCGCACCCGCTCCCGGGTAATGCCCAGGAGTTTACCCGTTTCTTCCAGGGTGAGGGGCCCTTCCCCGGTAAGGCCAAAGCGAAGCTGAATAATCTTTACCTCCCGTTCGGAAAGGTGGGAAAGGACGCTGTCCAGGGTATCCTGCAAGGCCATGGCAAAGACCATATCAAAGGGGTCCTCCAGGGTTTCGTCCTTTATAAGGTCCGAAAGGCGGGTAACATTATCATCATCTACGGTGGTATCGAGGCTGGTGGTTTCCTGGGAAAGTTTTACAATTTCCTTAACCTTAGAGACAGGAACCCCCAAATATTCGGAAAGCTCCTCATCGCTCGGGTCCCTTCCAAGGTCCTGGGTTAATTGTTTAGCAACAAAGTAACACTTTTTAATCGTATTCAGCATGTGGATAGGAATTCGGATCACCCGGCCCTTATCGGCCAGACTTTTAATAATAGCCTGTCTGATCCACCAGGTCCCATAGGTAGAAAACCGGCATTTACGGGTATAATCAAAGCGTTCTACAGCCTCGATCAGGCCGATGTTCCCCTCATCAATTAAATCGAGCAGGGAAAGGCCCCGATGCTGGTAATTTTTGGCAATAGAAACAACCAACCTGAGGTTAGAGTTAATCATTTTATTCTTATAATACATAAGGGAATTATCCAGCCGGGCCCGTTCCTTCTTATACTCAGGATCCTGCAGGTTTCCCTGAAACTGTGCATCCAGCTCTGCGATTTCTTCCCGAAGATGTACTATTTTCTCTCCGATAGCCTGTTCTTCGTCACCTGAAAGGAGGGGATATCTGGATATTTGTTTTAAATACATAGCCAGCGGATCAACCTCTTTCTGGCTCTTAGAGGCCTTTTTGGGTTTTGCAAACTGATTTAATACTTTCTTTTTAGTCTTTTTCTTAGCAGTTTCAGGGTGACCCTTTACATTTGCTTGACTTTTCACAGATTCCATTTCAGCATACATTTCAAACACAGTATACCACCCCTTTTGTATATTATCCGCCTATGACTACATAAATATAATAATTCTAGGAATAGTTTCCAACATTTTAAGACTCTTTCGAAACTCAGAGAGTTTTGAAAGGGCAACCTTAGGTACAACTGCAGTATTTTTATCCCCTGGGAGCTGATGCGGGGTCTACAGGCTTATTGTCCTTATACACAAGAAAATACAGCTGGGGTTGCTTGGAAATAGAATCTACCCCAATACGACCTAAGACAGTTCCGTTTTTAATGGATTCTCCCTCCCTAACATTAAGGATGTCACAGCCCCCGTAGACATAGAGATATCCATTGGCAGCCTGGACAATCGCCACCTTCCCGAATCCCCGATAGGGACCAGCAGAGATCACCGTGCCTGAGGAAAGGCTCTGTACCAGATCATTCTCTTCAGCAGTAATTACTACCCCATACAGTTTTCCCGTTAAATAGGAAATGCTTTTTGCCTTAACCGGCCACCTGGTATTAGCAGGAAAAGAAGCTTCGGCTACAGGTCTTGCTGCTATTGTATCAGCGGATGACTTGGTTTCTGTGACCGTAATAGGTTTTAGGCTTGTATCTGAAATTTGTACACTTTTCGTGTTCGTCTGTGTATTTTGAACTGTTTTCGCGGCCCCTGGAATTTTCAGGACCATCCCTTCTTTAAGTACAGAGCTCTCGGTTAGTCCATTTGCTTTACGAATTACATCTACAGAAACCGAATAAATGCGGGAGATTCCAAACAGGGTATCACCCTTTTGAACCTTATAGGTTTGCTCCGTTACAGAATCGGGAATCTTTATTTTTTGTCCAACAAATATCTTGGATGGATCTTTGATCGTATTATAATCAAGTAAATCCTGATATGAAGTGCCATATTTTTTTGCAATGGAATAAAGGGTCTCTCCCTTCTGCACTACGTGTACCGTATCTGCCCAAAGAGGAGCAAGGCAAAAGATACGGGAGACAAAAAGGATTAACAGTAGTATAACCTTTCTTCGGATATTCATGCCCTTAGAATATCGGCGGGGAAGGATAATTTCTACAGTACCCAGCGAGGTGTTATATGGAATATTTGGGAACCTTTCCCGCAGGTTTTACGGAGCTTGTAAAAAGGTTGATTGAACGGGATACATCCTTACAGAAATTTCTTTTTTACGATGAAAGCGTAATTGCCCTTCGTTCAGAACGGCCCCTTACCAGACTTCCCTATCTAAAACACCTTTATCCCCTTATAGCATGGGGAAGGGCGAAGGATCTGCAATCAGCCTATCAACTGGTGTTACATACATCTTTTCAAGAAGCACTCGCCTCCAGTGCAGAACCCAATGCCAGGCGAAGCTTTGTAGTCCGCCTATTCATAGAAGGCAAACCGGCTCCTATAATCCGGGAACTGCATGAGAAACTCGAAAAGGCAATCATGGAGGTTCTGGGTGGTCGCCCTAATTCAGAACGGCCTGACCTGGAGCTGCAACTCCATTTAAGAAAAAATCAACAATGCTACCTCATAGTGCAGAAAGGGAAACGTTCAGAGGAGGAATTGCCCGCAGGCACCCTGCCACCCTACCTGTGCCGGCTGCTTTTAGAACTATCAAATCCGCAAAGGGATGATATATTCCTGGATCCCTTTATGGGATCCGCAGCCCTACCACTGGAACGGGCCCGTATGGGGCCTTACCAGATGATATTTGCCGGGGATATCAAAACCTAAAAGGTAGAAGCCCTCAAGGCAAGGCTTAAGCAAAAACAGTGGGAAAAACGGAGAAAAACCATTTTCCCCAAGGTATTAGATGCTACACAGCTTGAGCGATTTAAAGATGATTTTATCACCCGTATTGTAAGCGACCCGCCCTGGGGCCTCTATGAGGGGCTCGATATGCAAGCAATCCTCTGGCTTTACAGCAACTTCTTAAGAGAAGCAGCCCGGCTGCTCTCAAAAAACGGCAGGATGGTCCTGCTTGTCGGATCTGGGGTCCCCCTGCCGGAAATACTCAACAACTCAGACATACCGCTCAAAATTATCGAACAGTTTCCGGTCCTCGTATCGGGCCAAAAGGCCCTTGTGTATGTTATCATTCCAGAGTAGCCTGTAGCTATGGCAACAGAAATAGAGATTAAAGCATGGGTAGATGATCCCCAGGAAGTACAAAAAAAGGTCAGCAATTTTGCAGACTTTGTAAAAAGTTATGAAAAGGAAGATGCCTACTGGCTGCCAGAAGCAGAGATCGCTCCCCTGGTAAAGGAGGAGAAACGGAGAAAATTAGGTTCTGGGATACGAATCAGACAGGAAAATGGCCTTGTCCTGGTTACCCTTAAAAAAAAGGAAGTCCGCCAGGGAATGGAGATTAACGACGAACTGGAATTTTCAGTTTCCAGCGCCCCTGCCTTTGAGGAATTTCTTACAACCCTCGGATATGCCCCATGGATACGTAAGCACAAAGAAGGCAAAGCCTGGAAATGGAACAATATTACCATAGAAATTTCTATGGTTAAGGATCTTGGCTGGTTTGCGGAGTTGGAGATTCTTACTAACACTAACGAACCAGATAAGGTAGAACAGGCCAGGCGAGATCTGTATCGGTGTCTTGAGAAGATCGGGATTCCCCAGGAAAAGATAGAAAGCCGTTATTATACGGAGCTACTCCTCAAAAGAGGTGGTACCTAAACTCGCTAGGACCGATTCAATTTCATTGAGCCCTTTAAGCAGCCGGTCCCGCTGATCCGCTGAAAGACCCTGAAACTGGCTTGCCAGCTGTTCCAGGAGTTCCTCCTGGGCAGCGTTTACCCGTTCCCGACCTTTTGCAGTACAGCTGTAATGTACCTGTCGCCGGTCTTTACTGGACCGGTGTCGTTCCACGAGACCCTCTTCTTCCAACTTGCCCAGCATGATACAGAGACTTGAGGCAGAAATAGAAAGCCGCTCACTAAGCTCCGAAAGACCCGCCTCTTCCATTTTAAGGAGACAGAGAAGAGAACGGTACCGTTCCTCCGAAAGGCTCCGATTAGACTGAACTACTATACCGCGAAAGAGCCGCTTAAGATTGATAGAAAAATCAAGGAAGCGGCGAGCAAGATCGTGATTTTTCGTTGCAGCTGGTTCAGCGCTCATTCCGCATCTACCGGCATGGTCTGAGCAGGACTGGGTTTCACCACCACCTTATTCTTCCAGCGGCCTGTTTTATAGTAGGAATAGGCGATAATCATCCCGAAAAGCCAGCCCGTCGGCATGGCCCACCAGATCCCCATCTCACCCCAGATTGATGAAAATAGGACCGCACTGGGGACCCGGACCAGCCACATGGCAAAGAGGGTCGAAATCATGGGAACAATGGTTTCCCCCGCACCACGAATAACCCCATTGGTAATAAACATCATGGTAAAGGCAATATAGAATGGGGCAATTACCCGTAAATATCGGGCTCCTACGGCGATAACTTCCTGGTCAGAGGTAAAAATAGACACTAAGGGCTTACCAAATATGAGCAGCACTACCATCAATACCAGGGTAATGCTCATTGCAATAAGCAAAGCTGAGCGGTATCCCTTTTTAACCCGTTCGGGTTTTCCCGCACCAAGATTCTGCCCCACAAAGGTAGAAAGGGCCATGCTGATGTTCATGGAGGGCATGCCTACAAAAGAGTCGATCCGGCTGGCCGCAGAAAAACCTGCCATTACAATGGAGCCAAAGCCATTTACCACGGCGGTCATGAACATCATCCCCATCGCAACGAGAGCCTGTTGTATGCCCGAAGGAAGCCCAATCTTTAAACTGAGAAAGAACAGTTCCTTGTCAAAATGGAGATGCATGAAATCGGTCTTCAGGAATTCGTGGGCTCTATTCAAGTAAATGAGGGACCCAATAAAGGAAGCAGCCTGGGCAATAATGGTTGCCCAGGCAACACCAGCAACTCCCATATGAAGCACCAATACAGACACTAAATCAAGGATGACATTAAGGAGGGTTGCAGCAATAAGCATATACAGGGGCGTCATGGAGTCCCCAAGCCCCCGCAAGATGGCCCCTACCCCGTTATACCCAAAGGTAAAAAGGAGCCCGGAAAAAATAATTCTCAGGTAAGTTAGCGCCTGGGGCATAACGTCTGCAGGAACCCTGAGGAGCACCAGTATCGGCTTAGCAAATAAAAGGCCAATCACGGTAAGACCGATTCCCATCCAGAACAGAACCAGATAGGTGGTATCAATCACCGCACGAACCCTATTCATGTCCTTTGCTCCATAGTACTGGGCAATAAGTACATTGGAGCCCATCCCAAACCCCATAACAAGGGCAACCATGAGAAAGAGTATGGGGAATGAAGCCCCTACTGCGGCAAGGGCGGTAGTACCAACAAACTGGCCAACAACCCAGCTGTCTACCATATTATAAAATTGCTGAAACACATTACCCACTAGCATGGGCAAGGCGAAAATAATGATCTGGGTTGTTTCATTACCCTTGGTTAAATCTTTCATAAGTAAAATATTTTTATCATAAAACGTTTTTGCTTGTCAATTATTCCCGAATTACCCCTGGACGTAAGAGGGCCGCATTCAAAGCTCCACAGCGGATACCCTCACCAACCGCATCCTGCAAAGAAAGCCCATCATCCAGAGCGGACGCCATACCTGCAGTAAAGGCATCACCACTGCCGGTGGTGTTTATCGGTACCACCGGGGTCAAGGGAACCTCATAAAATCGCCCCCCTTCGATTACCCAAACCGGTTTTGAGCCCCGGCTTATGACTATGGAACAATCAAATTCATCTGCCAAAGCCTGGGCCCGCGAAAGGACCTCACCCTGTATAGATTGCTGGTACAATTCATCAACCTGAATTCTTCCAGGATCAACATGAGGAAGATAGGTGGTACAGAACTCAAGCAGATTTGGTTTTATGATATCCGGTCTATAAGGTAGAGCGTTTTGCAGGTCCTTGCCTTTAATATCCAAAATGATCCGGAAGCCCCGCTCTTTTGCAAGACCTGCCATGTTAGGGATGATGTCATCGGAAAAACCGGCAGCTTTAGTGCCCGAAACAATGAGGGTTGGCTGTGTTTCGGTTAGGTTGGATATACGATTGCATTCCTGCTTAAAGAGCTCCCAGATCGCAGCCTCTGTTCCAGGCTGAACTGGGGCCGATTCTTCTACCAATTCGGTAACGCTATGGTCGCTCTGATCCAGCAGGGTGTAACAGAAGCGGATCTCGCTGGAGCTTTCGGCCCAAAGCAGGGGTACACTGTCCCTTTCACAGAGTTTTATGAATAGATCCTTAAAGTTTCCGCCTAACTGGGTCAGATGGAGGGCTTTTTTACCCAGTTGGGTCAGTACCCTGCAAACATTCACACCCTTTCCGGAGGCATCCATACGATGTTGAGAAGTCCGATTTACCTGATCCCGTTTCCATGTTGAAAAACTCAGCGTTTTCTGCAAAGTTGGATTGAGACAAACGCAGAGAAAGCTTGGCTGGGCTATTTGTGTCATATAGGCTCCTCATGTAAATACGAGTCAAATCTAAAAACAGAGTGGATTTATATACTTTACATAAAAAACAAACATGATACAATGAAGCAAAGAAAGGACTATACATGGCAGAATCAAACTATAAGCGGCCCAGTTGGGATGAATACTTCATGGAAGTATGTAATGCAATTGCAAAGCGGGCAACCTGCGATCGGGGCCGGTCAGGCTGTGTTATTGCCAAGAATAATCAGATCCTGGTAACCGGCTATGTGGGAGCCCCCGCAGGGCTTCCCCATTGCGATGAGGTGGGACATCAACTTAAAAAAATGGTCCATGAGGATGGGACCATCACCACCCACTGTGTAAGGACCGTACATGCGGAACAAAATGCTATCTGTCAGGCCGCAAAACGGGGCATCGCCATAGAAGGAGCAACCCTCTACTGCAAAATGACTCCGTGCAGGACATGTACCATGCTCATAATAAATTGCGGGATTACCCGGGTTGTTTGCCAGAAGAAATACCATGATGCAAAGGATTCGGAAGAAATGTTTGCCAAGGCAGGCATTACCCTGGAATATATTAACACCGAAACCGAAACCTACGAAAACCAGTAAGGGGATGTAAGGACAACCAATGAAAATTTTTTCCAAATTGCTTTCTGGAATTGGGCTGGTGCTCTTATTAATGACCGCTGTTGTTGCCTATGTGGGCTACCAGGGCTATACCATTTATGGATTCTTGCAAGTTTCAAAACAGACTACTAATTTAATATACCAATGGGACCAGATTCTGGTCTCGTCCTATCAATTTTTAACCACACCTGAAACCTTAGACAAACAGGAAGAACGGCTCTATTCCAATATCGATCTTTTTAACAAAATGCTGGATGCATTTGTTAAGGATAAACGGGTAGAAAAACTTGGAAAAGATGCAATAACACAGCGGGAAAATACGGTAAGTTTGTGGAATTTTACCCTCTCTAATATGGAAAGTGTTCGGGTTGCCCTGGAGGACCTAAAAAAATACACAATAGAGAAATATCCAATCTTAGCCAGGAGCGGCAGTGATGGTATTCAAGGCGAAGTGGACCGGCTTATAAAGAGCAATCAATTTGATTATCAGGCAAATTATTATTATGATAATTTCAAACGGAATCTCAGGTCTATTGCACTGGCTAATGAGGGATTTAAAAATATATTAAAAAAACTAGATACTACTATTAATGAAAGTGTTTCCCGATTGATTCAGTGGACCATACTGCTTACAGCCTTACTCTTTGTAGCGGTTGTCATTGCAGCAATCATATATACCGTTTCCTTTGCACGCCGCATTGCCCATCGTACCCAGGTGATCGAGGCATCCCTCCGAAGGGTAGCCGAACGGGATTTCTCAGCCACCCCGCCCTATTTAGGTAAGGATGAAATAGGGATGATTTCAGTCCACCTTAAAGAAGTGATTGAATCGGTGGGGAGCCTCTTTGCGACCATTAAGGATTCAGCAGCAAAGGTTACAAACCTTAAAGAATCCCTATCCGCAGGCAGTGCCGAATCGGCTGCTTCAATTAATCAGATAAATAAAAACATTGAAAGTATAAAAAACCAGTTCGTTGTATTAGACTCAGCCATTGATCAGGCCTCTGAAGCCCTGGAAGACATAGGGAAATACCTGGAAACCTTTAAGAAGGAAACCGAAACACAGACCCGCTCCATGGAAAATGCCGGAGAAGAGCTGAACCTAGCTATTGGCCAAGTAAGCAAGGTGAGCAGAGAGCTTTCTGAACAATCCAGAGGTGCTGAACATCTGCGGCAATTGGTTATAGAAGGTGCAGACAGGGTACAATCTACCAATGATATTATTAAATCGGTAAGCCGGGATGTTGAAAATATATCCGAAATCATTGAACTCATTGACCAGATATCAGAACAGACCAACATCCTTTCGATGAATGCGGCCATAGAGAGCGCCCATGCGGGGGCTGCGGGTGCGGGCTTTGCGGTAGTCGCCGACGAAATCCGTAAACTTGCCGAATCTACCCAGGATAATGCCCAGCGGATCGAAGATGCCATATCATCGATAATGGGAAAAATAAACCAGGCTTTGGAAGCGAGCAGCAATTCTGCCCAATCTCTGGAACATATTAGTACCAATGCTACCGAATTTGTCAAACAGCTCGACAGGCTTGTCGAAGCCTCCGAAGAAACAAGCCAGCGAAGCCTCCAGGTCGGAGAGGCAATTCAGAGTTCTGTAAAGGCGATCAGGGGCTACAACGAGGGCACCTTAAAGATGTACTTGCAGCATCATGCTATCCTCGATGCCATGGAAAACATCAAGGTTATTTCAGATCAAACCTTATCCGGTATTACAGAAATTGATCAGGGGTCCAAGGAAATATTGGAAACCATCGTACATCTTGAAGAAATCAGTCAAAAAAGCCGGGAAGGGGCCGCAGAACTGGAACGGGTTTTGGCAGAATTCAAGACGGCGAACAGTGAGCAGTGTGGAGAAACGACAGAATCGGTTACTTCCGTGGACAATGATATAGATGAACGGGGGGTAGACGTTAAGCAGGCCCCAGAAACAGTTTAGAAAACTTAAGGAGAGGCATGTATGAAACAGCAGCTTTTGTTAACCGCTGTAGGCAAGGACCGAATCGGGATCGTGGATGATCTTTCCAAAGAAATTTTAGACCGGTCCTGCAATATCGAAGAAAGCCGCATGTCCCTCCTGGGCGGCGATTTCGCAATGATCCTCCTTGTTTCCGGCCCTTCAGAACGGCTGGGAACCCTTATAAAGGATAAGGCTTTGCTGGAAGAAAGGCTCCAGCTTTCAATTCAAATGCGCTATTCCGAGGTTGCTCCGCAGAAGTCCAACGCAATCCCTTATATTTTAGAATCCTCTTCTCTCGATACACCTGGCATCGTGCATAGTGTTTCCACCGTATTGCGTAAATATGGGATAAATATTACGGATCTGGAAACAAATACTGAAAGCGCCCCCATGACCGGAGCTCCCCTATTTATCATCAAGGCCCAGCTCCTCATTCCAGCCGATGTTTCTATCATGTTATTAAAAAAGGAATTGGAAGAATTGGAGCTTAACTATAACCTGGATCTGCGGCTGCACCCTGCGGTATAAATCTTTTATAATTTTAATGTAAAAATACTGTAAGAGGTTTATGCAAAAACCTCATTCCTGAAACATTCTATACATAAGATAGAGCTCTTCCAGGGTCTTATGGGGTCCTGGGGCTTTTGAACGATGTCTGTACTGGGCTGCATCACGCCGTTCTGCATAAAAGTCATAGATTGCTCTTGGGTCTCCGTTATGAAAAAATCCTGAATAATCTCCATAAGCAGGCTCTGCTCCAAGATAGGAGCGAACTTCCCCATAGTCAATGGCACAAATTCCATATTTGACTAATCGGTTGCGGAGCTGTTGTATTTCTTCATAGGAAAGTCCGAAGAGAAATTCCTCTAGCGCAGCTTTAGTCTCTTCATTTTTCAAGTTATGTAACAAAAAATCCTGCCATTCATCATCAAGTTCCATAGAAAGCCGAACCAGTTCAGAGGAGCCATCCAGGGTACCAAAGGTTGGCGGGCTTGCCTCCCGGGCAGACCACAGGGCCTGCAAAGAAGGGACATGATGGACGGAACGGGGGTCTATTCCATGTTCCCAGAGGTGAACCAGATCGCTGGCAAGCCTTATCTTTTTTTCCATTGAGAACAAAGGATTTTCCAGACAGGCAAGATAGACATCTTCGGCCATTAGAGCACAGGATATCTTAAAAATCACCGACTTTAAGCCTATCTGAAGTGGATGATTATGATCCATAAGAATGCAAAGGAGAGAAAAAGCATGAGATTTTGCTACTAAATAACTGCGTAATGCTACAACACGACTTGGGGTATGCAGTATACGGCTTGAACGAGAAAATTGGGTAAGTGAAGCAACCAATGTTTTACCGTTTCTTTCCACACCGCGGATGATCTGAGATTCCATTACCGAGGGGAACCGGGAAATAGCCCGTCCTAAAAGGTGTAGATCCTGAAAACGGCGGCGGGCCAGTTCTGCATCCTCTGGATGTTCAGCTTCGAGCCACTGCAGAGATTCCTGTACCAAAGATAGCTCTGCTTCATCCAGATTAAGTGGGGAGCTAATTACATCTTCAATATCTTCCTCTTTTTGACTGGAAATCATGCCAATCAGAGTACTCCAGCTTTATGATTCGGTCAATGATAGAAATGGTAATTGAATTGACCTAAAGGCCATTGTAGCGTATATTAGTGATGAGCACTCGTTTCGGGGGTGCACCGGTTTCGACTGGTGCGATTCGGGGCGTAGGCTGCAGGTGGAGTGCCGACCTCCTAACATTCGGCAAAACAATTAACTGCCGACAACGACAGTTACGCTCTCGCTGCATAAACAGCGGAACGCGGAACCCAGTCCCGCCGCCTTGAGGGGCTGGCTTTCCGTCGCAATCAAGGCTGGTCGACCCCCGGGCCCGAACGGGGGAAGACGAGAATAACCGGGCTACGGATCCGCCGCACGCCGTGTAGCTAAGCGGGTCCCGACAATACCAATACACGGCTAAACCTGTAGATGTTTACGCAACGCGTACTAGGACGCGGGTTCGATTCCCGCCACCTCCAATAAAAAGAGCCTTCCGACAGGGAGGCTCTTTTTATTTGCGGGAATCGAAACGGAGGCGCGAAAGCGGCCACGGATGGCCGATGAGCGCCGGAGGCGGCCTGGAGCGTGCGGAGCAGGAAGCTCCGCCAGCAGCTAACCTGGACTAGCGTAACACCATCAACATAGTGCATAGTAAGCA
>JAAYUZ010000022.1 GCA_012517385.1 Treponema sp.
AAGGAAAGCTCCATGCCGTTCGGGCCCTCAAATCCATCAATATGCAGGTCTTTGCGGCGGGAGATTCCTTTAACGACCTGGCCATGATTCGGGAAGCCGATGAGGGCTGCCTCTTCCGGGCACCGGAGGGAATCCGCTCAAGCTGCAACGACCTGGACTGTATGGATAGTTACCAGGACCTCCTGGGCAGGATTGAGCGTTTCCTGCATAGCCTCTGAGCCGTCACCGGACCAGCACCACTCAATGGGCTATCGCAGGGCTGGTTATCCCCTGTTACCGGTCTATGGGCCGGTACAGCCCCCTCTTACCGGTCAATAAGCCGGCGCAGAACCGCATCGTTCTGCCGCCAGTCCGAGGCAACCTTGACCCGGAGGTCCAGCTCCACCTTCCAGTCAAAGATACGGTTCAGGTCCTTCTGGGCGCTTTGCCGGATGGTTTTAATCATTTCACCACCCTTGCCAACCACAATTCCCTTCTGGGATTCCCGTTCCACAAGGATAAAGGCCCGAATCCAGAGGCGGCGCCACTCATCCTTCAGTTCCGTATCGGCTACCTCTACATAGATTGAATGGGGCAGTTCTTCCCTCAGGTTGTTAATAGCCTTTTCCCGGATAATCTCCGTAATCCGAAACTGCACATCCTGGTCAGTGTAGGTATCCTCAGGATAGAGCCGGGGCCCCTCGGGGGCTAGCGAAAAGAGTAACTGTAAGAGGTCTTCCACGCCGGTACCATTCTTAGCAGAAATCTCCCTCTGCCGTTCCCGCGGAACCGCGGGGAGTTTTTCCTGTAAAAAGGTATATATTCCGGCCGTATCGGCCCGTTTATCATCGATTTTATTAAGGGCTATCACCGTACGGTTCGGATAGGAGCGGCTGTATTGAACTGCCTGGGCAAGCTCTTCCTCTTCTTTGCCCACAGGCCGGGATGCATCGATAAGATAAAGGGTCAGTTCCGATTCTTCTAAAGCCCGGTCAGCCAGTTCTACCAGTTTACGGTTCAACTTTTTTTCCGAGATATGACGGCCCGGCGTATCTACAAAGACAAGCTGCCCCGTTTCCCGGTTTACAATACCCCGGATTGTGTTCCGGGTGGTCTGGGGTACTGCGCTGACTATAGATACCTTCTGTCCACAGAGGGTGTTGATGAGGGTGGACTTCCCTGCTGAGGGTCTGCCTACCACCGCCACAAAGGCTGCTTTTTCTGCCATATCCTATCCTTTTCTTTTAGTTGTATTGTTTTGCCAGAAGGCCGAGGCTCCTTTAAAACTTCAGGCGTTTTGAAGGAGTCTCACAGACTTTTGCAAAAACCTCAATTACACAAATTTATTATATTTAGTATACTAGAAAAACAAAGAGGAAACAGCCTATGTATCAAGCACTGCCGGATGAACTGCTCAAGTATTTTCTTTATTTCAGCTTCAGCGCCTTCCTGGGCTGGATTCTAGAATCGACCTATCGGTCCATTAAAGAAAAACATTTGGCCAATGCGGGCTTCCTTTCAGGCCCCTTTGTACCGATCTACGGATTCGGAGCCCTGATCATTGCCATCATCGGTCGGTTCCTGGGAAATCTTTCACCGGTTCTTTTCTGGACCGGCCTTATTCTTTCCCCCACAATCCTGGAATACCTTGTGGCGGTACTCATGGAAACGTTTTTCGGCCTTACCCTCTGGGATTACCGGCATGAGATCCTGAATTTACAGGGCCGCATTTGTTTAAAATTTTCGATTTATTGGGCAATTCTTGTTGTTTTTGCAAATAAAATTTTGGAACCCTGGGCTTTTAGTAAGATTGCCAGCCTTGGACCCTATCTGACCCATTTTTTCTCTGGGGTTCTCCTCATGTACTTTATCATGGATACAATCCACTCTGTTCGGGCTGTATTCAACTTTAAGGCAGTTATGGCGGACCTGCAGAAACTCCTTGAATCGGGCGGAAAGTTTCTTACAAGTTTTGATCTTATATCCAATGCCCTGGGAACCGCTGAGGGGTTAAAACAGAAACTGCCCCAGGAACTTAATCGGCTCTTAAAACCCATCAGAGCCTTCCCGGTACTTAGGGAAGAACTTCGCTCCAGATTTTCCGTATTTCCCGAGTGGATCCGGGAGCAGCTGGAAAAACGGATGGGTAAGTAAGCCCTTTCCGCCGGTATCAGGCGATAGAGCTTTTAGTGCCAGAGCTAAGTTCCGCTCCTTCGAATAATTGTTTTTCTACCCGGTTCCGGCCGCCCTTTTTCGCCTGGTACAAGGCGCTATCGGCAGCTTGTATAATTGCCGAGCAAATTCGGGGACTGTCAGGTCTTTCTGGTATAGTCAGGGTGGTCCAGCCGATACTGATGGTGATTGGAATAGGCTGTTCATTAAAAATGAAATCCGCCATTTCAACATTGCGCCTGAGCCGTTCGCAGAGCATCGGCTCATAGCCCGTGTTGTAGGGGATAATGGCGAATTCCTCGCCCCCGTAACGGGCTATTATATCCCG
>JAAYUZ010000143.1 GCA_012517385.1 Treponema sp.
GTCCTCCATAAAAGAGGAGCCGCCGGACAAGCCCGCAGCCATCACCTTTACCGCCCGCACAAGCTGGGCGGTCTTCCAGTCCCCTTCAGCCCCAAATCCATAGCCTTGTTCCATGAGCCGTTGAACCGCCAGACCGGGAAGTTGATTTAACCCATGTAAATCCTGAAAGGTGGTCGTAAAGGCCTTGGCATTCTGGCGTTCCAGGAAACGCCTCATTCCAAGCTCATACCGGGCCTGTTCCCTCATTGCCTTCATAGCATCCGGATTTGTAGTGATCTTTGAATCGAATTCGTATTTGGTTTCATATTCCCTAACCAGGGCATCCACCTCCGATTCAGACACCTGGGCAATTGTCTGTGCCAGATCACCAATACCCCAGCCATTCACCTGCCAGCCAAATTGGATCTGGGCAGATACCTTGTTCCCTTCGGTAACCGCCACTTCCCGCATATTGTCACCCCAGCGAACCACGGTCGTCCGCTGGCCATCTGCGGCGGCTGCGGCAGCCCGCATCCAGATGCCGATTTTTCTCCGGACATCCGGGTCTTCCCAATGGCCAACCACTATTTTTCTAGGAAGCCGCATCCGGGCATGGATAAACCCATGCTCCCGGTCCCCATGGGCAGACTGGTTCAAGTTCATAAAGTCCATATCAATACGTGACCAGGGTATATCCCGGTTATACTGGGTATGCAGATGCAGTATAGGTTTCCTGTTTATAACCAGGCCGTTGATCCACATTTTAGAAGGTGAAAAGGTGTGCATCCAGGTGATAAGACCAGCACAGGAAGGATCCGCATTAGCTTCTTCAAAAAGCCGTCGTATACCATCGGGTGTTAGAACCGTAGGTTTTAGGACCAGCTTACCCGGTAATAGGGGATCTCCCTCCATTCCAGCCACCATCCGCTGGGCATGATCAGAAACCTGTTTGAGTGTCTCTTCTCCATACAAATCTTGGCTTCCTACAATAAACCAGAACTTAAACTCTTTTAATGTATTCATAGATAACCTCCCTGCGATTCACGACTATTGCAGGACTAACAGGACGGTTATGCCTGAGTAAAACATACTGGGACTTAATCGACCCTGAGCAGCCCTATGCGTTTACGTACACGCATAATGATAAAGTATACCTCTCAATTTGTCAACAAACAAATTATAGCGGCGTGATCAGTGAAGAGAGATATGAAGGGAGATGGCCTTCATGGGTTTTGAATACGCACCCTTAGTTGTATTAAGGATTTGCAAAAATAACAGACCTATGCAAAACTATCAGTTAATTAAACCCTTGTCCGGATACCATTTCTATGGTAACCTATAAATGTTATCGTACACGCATTTTATAGCTATTTATCTAGGACTGTTTAATTGATAGGAGCGTTTTATGAATAGGGAATCAATAAAGGATGTAATCAGCGCCGGTAAAGCCATCCTCGGCATCGAATTCGGTTCCACCCGAATTAAAGCAGCCCTGGTAGCCCCGGACAGCACCCCCTTAGCCTCCGGTTCCTATGAATGGGAGAACACCCTTAAAGATGGAATCTGGACCTATGACTTACAGGATGTATGGAAGGGCTTGCAGGGCTGTTATGCAGATCTGGTGAAGAATGTCCAGAATACCTATGGCGTAACTCCATCTCGCTACGCATCCATGGGATTCAGTGCCATGATGCATGGATATATTGTGTTTGATAAGGAGGATACCCTCCTTACCCCCTTTAGAACCTGGCGGAATAATATAACAGGACAGGCCTGCGCCGAACTCAGCAAACTATTTAACTTTGCCATTCCCCAAAGGTGGAGTATCGCCCACCTGTATCAATCAATCCTGGAAAACCAGGACCATGTCAGCCGCATCGACTACCTGACCACTCTGGCTGGGTATGTACACTGGAAATTGACCGGCGAGCGTGTATTGGGTATCGGCGACGCATCGGGAATGTTTCCCATCAATCCTGAAACCGGCGATTATGACGAAACGATGCTTGCCGCCTTTGACAGGCTTGTGGCTCACCGGCAATATCCTTGGAAACTCCGGAATATCCTTCCCAGGGTGCTTCCCGCCGGAACCGCAGCGGGAACACTAAGCCCCGCCGGGGCTAAGCTCCTGGACCCGAGCGGAGTACTGGAAGCGGGCATTCCCCTCTGCCCTCCAGAAGGAGACGCCGGAACCGGAATGGTAGCCACCAACAGCATCAGGCCTAACACCGGGAACGTTTCAGCGGGGACCTCGGTCTTCGCCATGATTGTATTAGAAAAAAATCTGACAAAACCCCATGAGGAGATCGATGTGGTCATGACCCCCGATGGCAAACCGGTCGGTATGGCCCACTCCAACAATGGGTCTTCCGATTTTGATGCATGGATTTCCCTCTTTGAACAGGCGGTAAAAGCCCTGGGTATTGATGTCCCGATCAGTAAACTCTACGAAACCTTTACCCCCCTGGCCCTGCAGGGCAATGCTGATGCGGGGGATCTGCTGCATATCAGCTATCTTTCCGGAGAACATCTCACCGGTTTTACCGAAGGACGCCCCCTCTTTGTACGAACCCCGGACAGTACCTTCAGTCTGGAAAATGTAATCCGCTCCCTGTTGTTTTCATCCCTCTGTGCCCTCCGGGTCGGCCTGGATGTGCTCACCAAAGAAGAGCATGTCAGGGTCAAGGAAATACGGGGACATGGAGGCTTTTTTAAACGGGGGACAACAGGACAGCGGATTATGGCAGCCGCAACAAATACACCAGTCAGCCTCCCAGCCACTGCAGGAGAAGGAGGGGCCTGGGGAATGGCCCTTCTCGCAGCCTACATGGTCAGGGACAGAAAGGATCAGAGCCTGGCCGATTTCCTTGACAGCCTGATCAGAGACAGCATCGGAGAACCGTTACAGCCCGATCCTCGGGATGTGGCAGGCTTTGAAGCCTACTTTAACCGCTATCTGCAATGCCTCGGAATTGAACGGGAAGCGGTTAAGGCGTTACGCTAGCCGCGGGGCTTCGTTTTTCATGGCTTGCATGGAGGGGCGGAACATTTTCCGGCAGGTAGAGATCCAGGGGGATCTCTTCCCGTTTCGGGATGGTTTTGCCCAGCACTACCGCCCGGTACAGATGCATGAGCCCCCGGCGGGCCTGGGTTTCAGGCCGCTGGGAGATGATTGCATCAATATGACCTTCCAGCAAAAGCCGATGGTTGTCCGGAACCAGGTCATACCCGATGATGATAAAGTGATTCGTCTTGCGTAATTCCTGGGCCGCCTCTGCAATCCGATGGGCCGAAGCGCTGGTGACAAAGACCCCTAAGAGGTCATCATGGGTATCCAGCAGATTTTTAATTAACCCCTTCGCAGCTTCCGGGTGCTCCAGATCTACCCCCTGCTGCTGGAACACCTTAAGACCATGTTGATGAGCATATTCGTAAAACCCATCCCGGCGTCGCAGAATATGATAATCCTCCTGATGAGCCACAAGCACCCCAAAGGAACCATTCTTTCCACAGGAAAGCAGTTTTGCAAGCCGCCCTGCAAGCATGCCTCCCCGGAACGCATCCTGACCGATAACGCAGAGGGGTTCCGTACCGGGCAGATCCGCATCATAGTAAATATAGGGAATTTTCCCCTGGATTGATTGTACCAGGGTACGGCTCTCTTCTGGCATGATGGGCGGCAAAAGGAGGCCATCACATTGAATCCGCTTAAATGCGCTCACCGCCTTTTGAAACGATTCAGGACTATAACGGTCATATTCGATGATTTCTGTTTTTATCCCCAGCGGCACCAGTTCCTCCGCAGCGGACAGCAGCCCCGTATGTCCCTGGCCCCAATACCCTGAATCCTCTTCCCTGTTCGGAAGCAGGGCTGCAAAAGTATAGGGCCTGCTTCGTTTAAGCCCCCGGGCGATAGGATTCGGCGTAAACCCCGAATGTTTAATAATTTCTTCTATCCTGGCCTTAGTCTCGGGGGACACCCTTCCGCGTCCATGCAGAACCCGGTCTACGGTCCCTATGGAGACCCCCGCCAGACGGGCAATTTCCTTTACCGTCATGTTCTAACCCCTATTTGTTCCCCAATAGTCGGTAGATAATCGGTGTTTCTACCTCTATCGCTTTCTGGGGACACATTTCCTGACAGCAGAAACAGCGGATACACTTGTTGTAATTATATACCGGAGGAAGCTTTCTGTTACCACCCCTAAACTGCAGAGCCTTGCCTTCTACCGGGCAGGCATCCACACAGATGCCGCACTTAATGCATTTCTCTGCCAGGATATGGGGGCGGGGCGACCAGCGCTGGGTTATGTACGCGCCCAGGGTATGTGCCGCCTGGGGCACCAGAGTATGGTTCCCGTTATCGCTTTTTAAATGCAGGGGCTTACGAACCACATCAAAATCGGGGGCGATGAGCCCTTCGATGGGGTCCCCCGCCAGTTCAATCTCATCCTCCAGGTAGGTTCCCAGACCGTATTCTTTCCCGTAAAAAATTGTCGGAACATAGGAGGGGTCCAGATTGATGAGCCTGCAGAAGGTTGCGTCCAGGGCAACCGGGTCTGTGGAAAAGAGGAGACAATTCATGGGCCGGGGAGTACCGCCCCGGGGGCCGTTTCCTTCCATGGCCACAATGCCGTCCATAATGAAAAGCCGGGGCTTAAGGAGCCGGTTCAGGTCCACAAGCATCCGGGAAAACTGGGTCCCTGTGGGGAGCTTTACATGAAAAGCGGCCTTGTTAAGGCCGTAGATACAGCCAAATTGATTTTTCACCGCCCCGGTTATCCGGGCCAGGGCGTGGGTCTTCATTTTAGATAGAGATACCAGTGCATCCGATTCCAGGACCGCGGTTGCAATATCAAAGCTGTTCCAGGCCTTACCTTCGGGGAAATCGATGCGGCGGCCCGTATCAAAATCTCCCTGGGGAATCTGCAGTTCCTCCGCTACCCGGGCAAAGCCCGACTTCGCAAGACTCACGCCGGGTTTTTCAAAACCGGGGGAATCCCCATAGGTGAGCTTTTTATACCCCTGTTCCTGAAATAGGCGCCCCACCGCCCTGAAAACCGCCGGATGGGTCGTAACCGCCTCTTCCGGCTTAGAGGACGCCAGATTATTTACCTTAAGGAGCACCCGTTCATCAATATGGATAATCGATTCAAGCCCGCCCAGCAGTTCCAGGCCCCGCCTAACCGTTTCGTACACCGCCCCATCATCATAGGTATCACATCTCAGCACAACCACCCTGGATTGTTGCATCACAAAGCCTCCATCACTGGTATGGATTGTATACTATTTTGGGGAGCTGTAGAAAGGGTGGAATTCAGTCTGTGCGAATTCTGAATTAATTTGTTACAGGATTAGCGATACTATTTATAAGCATCTTTTCTGGATTCTATATCAAGAATGAAAACTATCACCGTCTCGTTATTAATTGTATAGAATAATCTATAGTCACCTATTCTAAATCTATAAATATCTTTGTATTCACCTTTTAGTTTTTTAATATTTGGACCAAAGAATGGATTCTCCCTAAGTATCGGATAAACGTAGTCTGTAATTTTCTTATAAAGCGCTTTATATTTTAATGAGCCAATTTTCTTTTCAAACGTTTCGGTCTCAGCGATCTTGTAATTAGCCAATGACTTTATACCTTCCAGCCTTTACATCATTAAGGCCTTTTTTAATATCCTTTTCAAAATGAAGTATTTCATTCATTTCTTCATCATCTACAATAGATTCGTTTATGGTATAATTAATGGTTGCGTACTCTATATAATTGGAGATTGTACGTTTCTGACCTTCTGCAGCCTTTCGAATTATTTCGTATACGTTATCATCAACCCGCACAGTAATAGTCTTTGCCATATACAGCTCCTGCTTCAATATTATTCAGATTGAATCAATATGTCAACGGAGAGAATCTAGAGTTTCTTACAAGCAATTACTCGCGAAGTTTTGAAGCTCTCCCAAATTTGTTACAGGCTATCAATTAATCATCTTTAATGGTGATCGGGTATCACTGCGATTATTTAATTTTCCACATTTATCACTTATTAAAGCTAAATTACAAAGAAGTCATCCAACTTCATCTCCTTAGTATTTTTTCCATTGCTTTTCCTTTTGCCAATTCATCGACTAATTTGTCCAAATATCTAACCTTTTGCAATATCTTGTCTTCGATATCTTCAACCTTATATCCACAAATAGATCCGGTTATTTTTGATGCATTTGGGTTCCATTTTGGAGCATTATTAAAAAATGTCTCATAATCTGTTCCATTTTTTATAATCTCGTCAATTTCTTTTTTGGAATAGCCAGTTAACCAAGTAATGATCACATCCACTTCCTCAGCAGTGCGCCCTTTTCTTTCTGCTTTTGCCACAAGCAATGGATAAACAGATCCAAAAGCCATCCTGTAAACGCGCTCAGGGTTGTTTCTCTTAGGTGACTCTGACATTGGATTATCTCCTCATCTGATCTTTGCTAGATTTGATAAGCTCTTTGGCCAATCTAACATTTACTTAACCCGTGAGGCAAGACAGGCCGCCAAAAAGGCTTGAACCGATTGTTAGCCTTGATATTTATGCGTAATGTGTATATATTATACATATACACATGTTGGAGGATGGGATATGTCTTTACTTTATAATAAAGATGCCCCAAAACGGGCCACAAATCTCACGGTGAACATGGATCTTTTAGCAAAAGCCAAAGAAATGAACCTCAATATTTCTTCAATTCTTGAAAAGGCTTTAATCGAAGTCTTGAAACAAAAAAAGCGAGAATCCTGGCTGACTGAAAATACCGAAGCAATCTCCGCCTATAATAAACACATAGAAGAGAATGATCTCTTTAGTGATGAAATGAGGACTTTCTAAATGGGTCAATTTGGTATATACCAGAATAAAAATGCATTAACCAAGAAAGCTTACCCCTATTTGATCGATGTGCAATCATCACTTCTGGAATCATTAGGAACTAGATTGGTTGTCCCCATGACAGAGAAGGCTCATTTTTCAGACAAAATAATCAAGGAGCTAAATCCAACTATTACGATAGGGGGAACAGAATACATAGCGCTCGTGCAACAAATGGCGGCAATAAAGAAAGAAAATATGGGTAAAGCGATAGGCGAATGTATGAACGAGCGACAAGCGTTACTATCAGCTGTGGATTTTCTAATTACAGGTTTTTAAGCCTAACAGTTCGCTTAACTGGTCTGTCGTAAAATTGGCGCGGTTTTTGCATTAAAAAATGAAGCAGCGTCCAGTTAAAGCGATTGTTCTATTCCAAATTCCTGTGTATTCTTTAATTATGTTAGACTTATTGCTTAATATGTTATTTTTCATATTATCGCCAAAGAAAGCTCCCATTATTCTTGATGCTTCTTTGTAGTCAGAAAACTTATAATCTGTTTCTATAATATTTTTCTTAAAACCATATTGTTCAAGTTTTTCATAAAAATATGGAAGTACTTCTCCATTATCATTTAGAAATGTCCTTAAATTATTTTTATAATCTTCATGATTTACCAGTTCATCATATAAATCTGCATAATTATTATAAATATCAAACATTTGATTCAGTTTTATACTCCAATAATGAAATTATTTATCTTTTTACCGCACAGAGCGTCCCTAGAATATGCTTTTCATTTTAACCCTTTATAATAGTGCCTGCAATATTTTATTTTAAAAAGCATTCAACAAAATATTACTGGAAACACTTCTCGGGGTATTGTAACTATCAATTTTTCACGTCCTGGGTTTACGGATATGTAGAAGCACATCAATGGGTTTGTAGAAAAGGGTCTCGTGGGTTCGCAGGCTATCTAAGACACCTGACCATATCAAAAGGAAATATGTCGATTCCATTAAGGTCACGAGTCAACAGAGGAAAACCGAGAAAGCGGTGGATCTGAAAAGAACGGTTGGTAACAATTAAACAGCCAAAGTCAATAGCCACGAACTCTATGCATATCTCGATTTGCTGTACCGAACCAGAACGGGAAACCCTGTTACCGTATAACCTTAGCCCATCCAGCTATACCGCTAACGGGATGTAATTGACGGTTAAGCTCCATACAGATGTTACCCATTGCATTCTATTTTCATCTTCTTACAAATAGTTTCCAGTTCTTTATCATTTGTTATTAGCTTACCGCTATTTCTTCTAGCTAGTATTGCGTAGAACAGGTCGTAAGAAGAATGCTTATACCTAATGCTTTCACCAAGCACTTCTTTCCATAAATCTATAGTTTGAAAATAATCATCTATGAGTGCAACTCCATCTTCAACATATTGCTGACACTCATCAGCTGGTATTATTCCAGCCTTATTATATTTCCATAACACATTAGTGATTTCAGCAATGTACAAATCTGGAGCAATGACCCATGATGACTTTTCATATATTTCAGAAAAGTACTTTTTCCTATCCTTTTTGAGGAGTATTTGAATTGCGGCACTTACATCAAGTACTATTGTCATCTATCTCTATCTTCTCTGATGAGGGCTACATCGTCCAATTCTTGTACCCTTTCAGGTATATTTCTGCTATTGATTTTTTCAAGGAGTTCTTTTCTCCTTTCAATATTGGAAAGATCTTGTCCAAGTCCTTTTTCTAAAATAACAACTACTTGCTGAGCAATTGTTCGATTTTGCTTTCTGGCATAATGAGTTATCTTACGGTAAAGGTCTTCTGGGCAATCTCGTACCTGGAGTAACGGCATATACACACCTCTGCATATAATATACAGCTATTTGTATGCATAATCAAGTCAGCTATTAATCGTAATCGTTAATTTCAATCCGCGCTCTGCCATAATAGTTGTCACCTAGAACAAGATGGAACAGGAGGTGACCTATGGCTCGGTATAGCGCCCAGATACGGAATACAATTCTTAAAAAGCTGCTTCCACCAGAAAATCGAACAGCAGCATCATTGGCCA
>JAAYUZ010000144.1 GCA_012517385.1 Treponema sp.
GAACACAAGCCCATTGATGATGAGCGGCATCCCATAACTGATAAGCCGTCCGCGGCCATGGAACAACCTGAGCAGTAAGGGATTAAGCCAGATAATCGGCAAAATGGCTATAAAAGAAAATAAGGCTAGTTTAGTGGTATATCCCAGAGCAGAAGCAACTGCCCTGCCTACAGCTACCTTTGGGTTTTTCCGTAAAAAGAGGAGCAAGAAAACCGTATTCACCAGGCTGGCCAGGGTGAGTGCCAGGGCTACCCCGCCTCCCTTCATGGGTCCCACCAGAAGGGCCGCTAAAAGCATATTTACCAGAAAGGATAAAATACCCGCCAGGGTTGGAGACTTAGAATCGCTCTGGGCATAAAACGCGGGGGCCAGGATACGGTTTATGGCGATAAAGAAGAGCCCCAGAATATGATAGGTAAAGGCAGTCTTAGTCAGGACTACCGATTCCTCATTAAAACTCCGGCTCTGGAAAAGAAGACGGATGATAAGTTCCCCCTGTTGGAGCGAGAATACCGTTACTGGAATGGTGATGAGGGCAATGATGTCCATGGCGGTGATAAGCCGCTGATTATACTCATCCCACTGGTGTTTCTTTGCAAAACCAGCCAGATCGGGAAGCAGCACCGTACCGATAGAGACCGCAAAGATACCAAGAAAGAGTTCCTGGAGACGAAGTGAATACTGCAGACTGGATACCACCCCTGGCCCTGCCCTGCCCGCCAGGGCGGTGGAAACCAGGTCATTCAGTTGATAGGCAGCCATCCCCACAATTGTCGGCCCGATAAGGCGCAGTACGGTGCGGGTACCCGGGTTGGTAAAGGCCTTTTTAAGGCTCGTAAAGGTAATCCTGTAACCCAGCCGATGCACTGCCGGCCACTGGATCAGGGCCTGAAGTAAGCCCCCAATAATCACACCTATGGCCATGGCCCGTGCGGGGTTGTGCAGGAGCGGGGAGAGCCCATAGGCTGCGATGATAATGACCACATTCAGCACGATGGGGGCCATACCGGAGGGTGCAAAAATAGAATGGGAGTTTAGTATCCCCTGTAAAAAGGCGGCAAAGGAGATGAGAGCCAGGAAGGGGAACATGATCTGGGTGAGCAGGATGGTCTCATTAAGCTCTTTTAGGCTGAAAATTGGCACGATGAGCGGGGTAAGGGTAATACCGATAAGAACCGCCAGGTTCACCAGAAAGCTGAGCAGTGTAATAAAAGAGGATAGAAATTCCCTGGTTTTTTCTTTATCACCCTCAACCAGGTAACCCTTAAAGGTAGGAATAAAGGCTACCGCGATAGAGCCTTCGGCAAAGAGACGGCGGAACAGGTTAGGGATCATAAAGGCCACCGTAAAGGCGTCCGATAAGGGGGTGGTCCCAAGGAGGGCTGCCTTTACCATTTCCCGAACAAGACCTGCTATACGGGAACCAAGGGTCAGGAGAGAAAGGAGAGACCCCTGTTTTACAAGGCTCGAAGCCTTGCCGCTGCCGCCACTTCCACCATCAGGGGTTTCGCCACTTTCCCCGCCACTTCCACCATCAGGGGTTTCGCCACTTTCCCCGCCCCGGTCCACGCGAGGGGCTTTGACACGGTCGCCGCCATGGACCTCATCAGGGTCCCCGCCACTTTCTCCGCCGCGGTCCCCATCAGGTGCCGCGCTGCTTTCCCCGCCACGGTCCACGCGAGGGGCTTTGACACGGTCGCCGCCATGGACCTCATCAGGGTCCCCGTTGCGCTCCCCGGTGAAGAGTACCTCGGAAGCATTTCTTTTATTCCCGTCCCCGGCAGCTCGTGATTCGACTTCCGCCGCAGAACGATTCATATCATCAGCCATGGGACACGTCCTTGAGAACCGGAAGTATATCCTGGGGCCTATTGGTAATGAGTCCCTCACAACCCAGTTGGAGCATAGTGCGTGCCAGGTCGACTTCATCTACTGTCCAGGGAACGATGGGCCTCCGGCCCAGTTGTCCAAGAAGGGTAACAAAGCCCCGGTTTACCTTATTGTGGATTGGTTTCAGGTAGTCACAGCCAGATATCCAGCGGCCTTCACCATGGTGCAGATAAGAAGGAAGTTCCGGATCATCACACCAGATGACAGCCGTGGGAATGTGAAGACCGAGCCGCTCGGAGCTTCGCTTAAAGGCACGAAGAGCGAGGGGATTAAATGATGACACACTGATGTGGCCTTCCGCCCGTTTCCCAAAGGACTTGAGCATGATAGCCAGGGCTTCAGGCAGGGGATCCGCACCTGCCCTGCGGGTTTTAAGTTCGATATCAATATAGAGATCCGGCAGGAAGGTTTCGAGAACCTCCTGTAACAGGGGCAGGCGGCAATGGGAAAATTGAGGAGCCTTCCAGGAGCCCGCATCAAGGTCCCTTATCTCATCCCAGGTGCAGTCCTCTACGGGGCGGTCCAGCCCGGTGGTCCGCATGAGCGAATCATCATGGAGCACCACGAGTTCGCCGCTTTTACAAAGATGGATGTCGAGCTCAAGGCCGGGAGCGCCCAGTTGTTTAGCTAAGGAAAAGGCTTCCATGGTGTTCTCGGGGGCCAGGGAAGAACAGCCCCGGTGGGCAAAGAGGAGGGGCCGCGGATGTTCAGGCAATAGGGCTTGCCGTCCCATACTGAGGCTCATTGTTCACCCCCGCCATTTTGGCCCGCGAGCTTGGCCTTAAGGGCGGCCAGTTCTGCCTCAGCTTTGGATTCCTTTTCCAGCTTCGCCAGGTTCCGATCGGTTTCAGCAGCAGCTTCTTCACCGGGGAGTCGGCCTGTTGCCATAAGGAGTTCCTGTTCCAGCAAATCCGGATCTACACTGCGTTCACGGGCTGCCAAAGATGGAAGCTGCCGTCGCATAGCCTCTATCTGGGAGCGGAGTTCCGCCTCTTCGGCCTGAATTTTTACCAGCTCTGCCCGGATACGCTCCGCGGCTCCTTCGGCTTCCCGGGCAAGGTCCTCTGCACCCTTGCTCCGGGCCAGGTCGACCCGGGTTGTCCATTTCGCCAAGTCCGCTTCCAGTTCGGTCCGTTTTTTTTCGGTTAATTTTAAGGATGCAAGGTGGGCCGCAATATAGGCCTTTGCATCCTGAATGTTCATGCCAGATAAATCCTCAGGTCGCTGTTCCATGGGATAGCTCCTTAATTATTCTTTAATGTACTCCTTTTACCGTAAAATGTCGATTGCCCATTTTTTCCATCGCCCCTTGTGGTGGTTCCACACCTTCGGTACAGTAATGCCATGCGCGCCATCATTCATCCCCATCAATTTTCTGGAACCTATCGTATCCCCGCTTCCAAATCCCATACCATACGGAGACTGCTCTTTGCCACCCTGGCAGAGGGAGTCAGCATCCTCGACTATCCTCTTGATTCTCTGGATGCCCGTTCCTGTGTGGCGGTATGCCGGGCCTTTGGCGCCCGTATTGAAGAAGTCCGGGAGTCCGCTGAAGAAGCCCTCCGTTCCGGGAACCCCAACGCCCCTGCTGCAGATGGGAGCCGCCTGGCCCGCTGGGTGGTTACCGGTGTAGGAAAAAACGTCCTGGGCCAACCAAACCTGCAAACCCCCGAGGATGTGCTTAATGTGGGGAACTCGGGAACCACCCTGTATCTGGCTCTTGCTATCGCGGGGCTCCATTCGGGAATTTCGATCTTTACCGGGGATCATCAGATCCGCCGTCGCAGCGCCCA
>JAAYUZ010000145.1 GCA_012517385.1 Treponema sp.
AAAACCTTACCGGCGTTCCAGTCCTGTCCATAACCTATGATGGTACGGGGGCTCAGAAAAATGATGCGGTAGAACCCTATCTTGCCAAGTATGGTACATAAGATAGTCAGAGGAGCTATCCTCGATGCCTCGATGGTAGCTTCCTCTTACAATAGTCAGTTATATGTAAAAATATTACAAAAACCTCATCTATACTGGCTTCTGTTCGGGCTTTCTGATACTATTCCGGGTAGAAATCGGACGTGTTATAATGTTATGAAACGGATGTTGATGAAATATGGAACAGCTTAGTACCTTTGCACGCCTTCGCCGGTACTGGCCCCAGTATAAATGGGCCAATGTATGGGAAATGATAAAGAATAACAGCTTGCCTCCGAAGGAATATTCCGGAGATTTTCGGGGAAAACTGGTTGTTATCAGCGGAGCCACCTCCGGGATTGGCTATCATACTGCCCGCCGTTATGCCAGGTCGGGGGCTGACCTGATTACTATTAACAGGAATGCTGAAAAATCCGCCGCCCTCTGCGATGAAATCCGGAGGGACTTTGGCGTCCAGTGTGACGCTATTGTGGCGGATCTTTCGGTGGTGAGTGATATCCACCGGGCTGCAGGGGTCCTTAAGGATCTGTCCCGCCCCATCGATGTGCTTATCCATAATGCGGGAGTCTTTCTTAAGAAGCGGACTGAAACCATCGACGGCCTGGAAACGACCTTTGTGGTCCATTATCTTTCGTCTTTCATCATCAACTATATGCTTCTTGATAAGCTCCGGCAGGAGAGTCGCGCCCGTATCATCTTTGTAAGCTCCGAGGGGTACCGTTTTGCCGTCTGGGGACTCAATTTTAATAACCTGCAGTTTGAACGGGGCGGGTACTCTGCTTTAAAGGCCTATGGCTCTGCAAAGGTTGCCCAGATCCTTTCCATGCACCGATTTGCGGACCTTTTTAAGGGTACAGGGGTTACTATTAATGCGATGCATCCTGGAATGGTTGCTACCAACTCGGGAAATGAAAACCACGCCTTTTACCGCTGGTATAAGAAACATATCATTGACCGGAACTCTCTGCCCCCGACGGTGTCAGCGGAGGCCCTGTATTATTTAGGGGCAGCACCGGAACTGGCGGGTGTTACGGACACATGCTTTAATCTGACTACCGAAGAAAGCCTGGCTCCCCAGGTCATGGATCTGGAAATGGCAGAGTTTCTCTGGCCTGTCAGTATGAAGCTGGGTAAATTATCCTGAGGAGCCAGCCTATGCAGGTTTTAGTCGGAATGATAATGGGGTCCCGTTCGGATTGGGAAACCATGAGCCATGGGGCAGCCCTGCTCGATGAATTGCAGATCCCCTATGAGGTAGAGGTGGTATCTGCCCACAGAACACCGGATAAGCTCTTTTCCTATGCTGAACAGGCAGAAGCGCGGGGTATCGAGGTGATTATAGCTGGAGCGGGTGGGGCGGCCCACCTGCCTGGTATGACCGCTGCAAAAACTTCTCTTCCGGTCCTTGGTGTTCCTGTTCAGTCTAAAGCATTAAACGGACTCGATTCTCTCCTTTCTATAGTTCAGATGCCCGCCGGTATCCCCGTGGGAACCCTGGCTATCGGTAAGGCCGGTGCTGTCAACGCGGCTCTGCTTGCGGCCAGCATCCTTGCAAATAAATATCCGGAGATTAAAAGCCGCCTTAAAGCATACCGGGAACAACAGACCGATTCGGTCCTCGCCCATCCGGACCCCCGGGAGGAACTATGAGCGGTTTCAGCGCAGCGGCTCCCGATTCGGCGGAGGCGCCCCGGGCCGCCCAGGATGCCGCTCTGCTCCGCCGTATCGGCATCCTGGGCGGCGGCCAGCTTGCACGCATGCTGGCCCTGGCGGGCCACCCGCTGGGACTTGAGGCAGCCTTCCTGGACCCCGCTCCTGACGCCTGTGCCGCGGTGGTGGCCCGCCAGCTCCGGGGCGCCTACGACGATGGGGCAAAACTGGAGGAGCTTTCCGCCTGGGCCGATGTGATAACCTACGAGTTCGAAAATGTCCCGCCCCAGGCGGTCCACCTTCTGGAACAGCAGGAGAAACGGGTGTATCCCCCCGCTCAGGCCCTGGCGATTTCCCGGGACCGGCTTTCGGAAAAGACCCTGTTTACCGAACTGGGGATCCCCACACCGGCCTTCGCAGCCATAGAAAGTCTGGAAGCACTGCAGGAAGCGGTGCGGATCATTGGTCTTCCGGCGGTGCTCAAGACCCGAACCATGGGCTACGATGGCAAGGGTCAGGTAGTATTGCGTAAAGTTGAGGACTGCACCGCCGCCTGGGAGCAGATCCAGGGGCGAAGTGCGATCCTGGAAGGCTTTGTCTCCTTTACCCGGGAAGTCTCTATTATTGCGGTCCGGAGCAGTACCGGTGAGGAGGCCTTCTACCCTGTCACCGAAAACATCCACCGGGAGGGTATTCTCAGGCTTTCCCGGCCCCGCCGGAATGATCCCCGGCAGGGGGCTGCAGAAACCTATGCAAAAAAAATTCTGGACAGACTTCAGTATGTTGGCGTCCTAACTCTGGAGCTCTTTGATACCCCCCAGGGCCTTGTGGCCAATGAAACCGCCCCTCGGGTGCATAATTCGGGCCACTGGACCATTGAGGGTGCCTGCACCAGCCAGTTTGAGAACCATCTGCGGGCAATCCTGGGCCTGCCTCTGGGCTCTACAGCCCTCCGGGGAGCTGCAGCCATGATCAACTGCATCGGTGCCATGCCAGATATACACCCTATTCTGGCCATTCCCGGGGCCCACTATCATAGTTACGGCAAAGAAGCCCGACCGGGCCGGAAGGTAGGGCACTACACAATTACCGCCGACAGCGACGAAGCTCTGGATGCAATCCTGGAACGGTACGGATGTTCATCAATATGAACCATGAACCCAGCCCGCAAAGCCGGTTCTGGCGGCGGCTCATCCGTTTTATGTTCCGGAATAAGAACTTGAGCATTCAGCAAGAACGGGAGCGGTCTGAGCGCATGGCCCGCTTCCATCCACCCTATCCAAAGTCGGTACAGGTGCAATATGGTTCGATCCACCGGGGGCAGTTTGATGAAATGCCTGTGGCCCGCATCGAGCCTGATCGTGCAAGGGCGGGCAAGGTCCTCCTCTATATACATGGCGGGGGCTATGTTACCGGTTCTATCGGTTCATCGCTTATGATCTCACTTCCCTTGGCAGAAGCTCTGGCATTGCCGGTTGTTGTATTTGAGTACCGGCTTGGGCCGGAACATCCCTATCCTGCTGCTCTGGAGGATGCCCTCTTAGCCTATCACTGGCTGCTTGCTGAGGGCTGCAAGCCGGACGATATTATCATGCTGGGCGATTCTGCCGGAGGCGGCCTTGCACTCGCGACGGCTATGGCTCTTAGAGACGAAGGTGAGCCGGGGCCCGCGGCTCTGGTGCTGCTTTCTCCCTGGACGGACCTGACGAATTCGGGGCCTTCCCACAGAACCAATGCGGACCGGGATGCGATGCTTACCACGGCTCAATTAGATCGGTGGGCCCAGGCCTATGCTGGCAAGACTCCCCGGGATGAACCCTACATTTCTCCCCGATTTGGTGCCTTTACAGGGCTTCCTCCCATGCTTATC
>JAAYUZ010000146.1 GCA_012517385.1 Treponema sp.
ATGGAGCCGCTGTTTTTCCGGGTCGGTCCATACCTCTATAAAGCCGAGGATTTCCCGCTCTTCTTCCCATACAAAGGAGAATTGGTAATCCTTCTCTAGCCGTTCATCCACCGCATAGGGGGTTGGGATGATGAAACTGTCGATGTTCAGGCTGGGGTTCCGTCGTATCCGGTCTTCCAGTTCGGGATTAAAGGGTTTTATGTAAAGGCTCGTCATGGTTCTACTTTCTTTCAGCGGAGGGATACTGTCAAGGTTTTTTGCCGCCACTCTTGAAAGAAACATGGGGTTTCTGCTATGAAGATGTTGCGACGCCGTGCCTGCCCCGCCCGGCGCGACCGCAACGAGGCCACTGGTATGCTCAATGCGATTGCACTGGGGTGAAATGTTCTTTTACAGAGGTAGGATATGCGTCACCTTTCTCTCGATCCCCTGGTGGAACAGGCCGGCTATGGTCCGTTCCAGCGTCGGCTTCTGTGGGTGTGCGGCCTTGGTTGGGCCGCCGATGCCATGGAAGTTATGCTCGTTTCTTTTGCACTGCCCGCAATGGCGGCGGAATGGTCCCTCACGGCGGCCCAGAAGGGGCTCCTTGCCACGGCCCTCTTTGTCGGCATGTTTGCCGGCGCTCTCATCTGGGGCCGGCTGTCAGACCTGGTGGGCCGGAAGTTCGGCTTCATGGCCACCATCGGTGTGGATTCCCTCTTTGGCTTACTCTCCGCCTTTTCTCCCAATTTTGCGGTTTTCCTGGTGCTGCGGATGCTTACCGGTTTTGGTGTAGGGGGTACTCTCCCGGTAGATTATGCGGTCTTTGCGGAATTTTTACCCGCCAGAGACCGGGGAAAGCGGCTTGTGCTGCTGGAATCCTTCTGGGCCCTGGGAACCATAGCGGCCGCGGGTCTTGCATGGCTCCTGGTGCCCCATCTGGGCTGGCGGGCTCTCTTTGTGGTGTCGGCCCTGCCGGGGCTCCTGCTGTTTGCGGTCCGGTCTTATATTCCCGAATCTCCCCGGTACCTGGCGGTGTCCGGAAAGTTTGATGAGGCGGTTCGGATCATTGAGCAGGTGGCCCGCTATAACGGCAAAGAGCTGAAGGTGCAGGCTCCGGAGGTCCTTAAGCAGTTTTTGTCCAATGGGGCTGGTCAGGATATGTCTGGCCAAGATAGGTCTCTCCAGGATAGGACTGGTCAGGTTAGGGCTGCCGAAGATAAGCCTGTACAGGAAAAAGCTCTGCAGGGACCTCTGCCATCCCGGGTTGGGGCGCTCTTTTCTCAGGAATTACGGCGGACCACCCTGCTGCTCTGGGTCATCTGGTTTTTAATCTCCATAGGGTATTATGGCATCTTTACCTGGCTTCCCTCATGGCTCCGTACCAAGGGCTTTGCTCTCCCTGCGGTGTACCCCTATTCTTTCTTTATGGCCCTGGCACAGCTTCCGGGATATTTCTCCGCTGCCTACCTGGTAGAAAAGATTGGGCGCCGTGTTACCCTGGGGCTCTATCTTGCGGGGAGCGGCCTTGGGGCGATCGCCTTTTCCCTTGCGGTGAGCCCCGCAGGGATCGTGGGGGCCGCCTTGGTTCTTTCCTTCTTTGCCCTTGGTGCCTGGGGAGCCCTCTATGCCTATACCCCCGAAGCCTATCCCACCATTATCAGAACCACCGGGATTGGCAGCGCCAGCGGCATGACCCGCATTGCCGGGATGCTCGCTCCCTTTATCGGGGCCCTCTTAAGCGGTTCCAGTTTAATCGCTGCCCTGAGTGTCTTTGCTGCCGCCTATGGCCTGGCGGCTTTTTCTGCCTTTATCCTGCCCCATGAAACCTGGGGCGCCAAACTGGAAGATGGGGTGATGGCCGCATAGGCAGCCAAGGAATAACTGTTGAGGGAAAAGCAAAATCTTATGAGGTTTTTGTAAAAGTCTATTACTTTTGTAAAAACCTCTTGCAGTATTTTTACATTAACATTATCATTACATATATAGTATAGAATAGTAAAAATACTGCATGTACATCTAAGGTTGCTCTTTCAAAACTTCCTGAGTTTTAAAAGAGCCTCTTATTACTATTAAATAAGCTAAGGATGAATAGGAGTATGGCTATGACGTCAAACCTTGATTCGATCCTCGATGAGATTTCAAACTTAAGCCTTGAAGATCAGGAACTGGTTGACGAGATCATGCACAAACGGATCATCGAGGGAAAACGGAAAGAAATCTACGCCGACTACCGTGCAGCTCTGGAAGAACGTGTGCAGGGGCAGACACGTTCAGGATCGGTCAGCGACCTCTTTAGGAATATCTGACGGATGATCCGTCTAGAATGGTCCAGTCACTTCGAGAAGTCACTCAAGAAATGGATTTCAAAGCATCCTGAAAGCCGTGAAGTCATCAAGCAAAAACTCGAGCAATTTACAAACAATCCTTATGACCCCGAGCTCAAGAACCATAAATTATCTGGCCAATTAAAAGACCTCCGAGCCATTAGTGTGTCCTATGATTGCCGTATTGTCTTTGTCATGGTCGAAGAGAACACGGCGTTACTTGTAGCTATCGGTACCCATGACGAGGTATATTAATATGGCAATGTAAGGACTCTCTTTGATTGCCCAAGAGAGTCCCTTTAATTAGTAAAATTCAAGGGTTTTATGTCTGCTGCCGGCCCCGGGCGATGATCAGTTTGCCGCTGCGGACGCTTTCCAGAATGCCGTATTGTTCCAGCATTGCCTGAAAGGCGTTGAGCTTGGCGCTTTTCCCTGTGGCCTCAAAGGTGATGGAGTCCTCGGTCAGGTCCACACTGCGGGCTTTAAAGTGGTCCGCAATCTGCAGGAGTTCTGTCCGCTGTTCCTTGCCGCAGGCCACCTTGATAAAGAGAAGCTCCCCTTCCACGATATCCTCACCGGTATGATCCGCCACATGGATCACATCTACCAGTTTCCCCAGCTGCTTGATAATCTGGGAAAGGGTTTCCCGGTTTCCGCTGGCAACGATGTTCATCCGGGAAAAGTGGCTGTTGTGGGTGGGGGAAACTACCACGCTGTCCAGGTTATAGCCCCGGCGGGAAAAGACCAGGGCAATACGGATGAGGACCCCCGGTTTGTTGGCCACTAAAAGGCTGATGCTGTGTTGTTCTGAATTGGTGTTCATCAGGTACTCCCCTTTGGTTTTTCGACCGGTCCGGCCGGCCGTTCAAGCAGCATGGCGCTGTAATCGGACCCGGCGGGTATCATGGGAAACACATTTTCTTCCTGGGCTACCTCTGCATGGACAATGCAGGGGCCATCCCATGCAAGGGCGGCGCTCAGGACCGGCGTCACTTCATCAACCTGGCTGATCCTGAATCCCATCATGCCATAGGCTTCGGCGAGTTTTACAAAGTCGGGGTTGTACTCCATGGCCACCCCGGACAGCCGGTTATTAAAGAAGATGTCCTGCCACTGGCGGACCATTCCCAGGTATTTGTTATCTATGATGATGATTTTGACCGGTGTCTTCTGGATCATGGCGGTGGAAAGTTCCGCCTCGGTCATCTGAAAGCCCCCGTCGCCCACAATGGCCAGCACGGTAGCATCAGGCCGGGCAAGCTGGGCGCCTATGGCGGCGGGAAAACCGAAGCCCATGGTGCCTGCTCCGCCGGAACTTATCCAGTTGCGGCCCCCATCGGTCTTAAAGTACTGGGCGGCCCACATCTGGTGCTGGCCCACATCGGTGGTCACCAGGGCCCTGCTGCCCGCCAGGCGGTAGAGGGTGTCGATGACAAGCCGGGCGGAGAGGGTGCCGGGATCGTAGCTCAGGGGATATTGGGTCTTCCATGCCTGCACCTGGGCGACCCAGTCTGCGGTGTCCCCCGGCCGGGCAAGGGCCATCAGGGCGGAAAGGGCTTCCCGGGCGTCCGCATTGATGAAGCAGTCCACGGGAACCTGGCGGTTTTCCTCCGCACTGTCGATATCGATATGAATTTTTACCGCCTTTTTGCAGAAGGTCTTGGGATTCCCCGTAATACGGTCATCGAAACGGGAACCGACAGAAAGTATAAGGTCGCAATCCCGGACCGCAAAATTGGCATAGGCGGTGCCATGCATACCGAGCATCCCCAGGGAAAGCTCATGGGTTTCGGGGAAGACTCCTTTTCCAAGGAGGGTCGACACTACGGGGATACGCAGTTTTTCCGCCAGGTGCCGAATTTCCGTTTCCGCGCCGGAAATGACCGCCCCATGTCCCACCAGAAGCAGGGGCTTTCTGGCTACGGACAGGGCCGAAGCGGCACATTCAATCTGGTGTTCATCAAAACCCTGAACGGTCTGATACCCGGGCAGGTCCATTTCTACCGTAAAATCTGGCCGGCAGCGGGCGGAGGAAACATCCTTGGGGACATCGATGAGGACCGGTCCCGGCCGGCCGCTTGAGGCGATAAAAAAGGCTTCCTTCATAATCCGGGGCAGCTGGTTCACATCCTTTACCAGATAGGAGTGCTTTACCACGGGATAGCTGATGCCCGACACATCCGCTTCCTGGAAGGCGTCGAGCCCCAGGTTCGCCGTTATGGTCTGGCCGCAGATAAGGATGAGGGGGACCGAATCCATGTGGGCCGTGAGGAGCCCCGTAATGGCGTTGGTAGCCCCGGGGCCGCTCGTGACCAGGGCTACGCCGACCTTGCCGCTGGCCCGGGCATAACCGTCGGCCATGTGGACCGCCCCCTGTTCATGGCGGCTCAGCACGAGCTTAATCGGTGAATCCAGGAGGGCATCGAAAAGGGGAATATTGGCTCCGCCGGGGTATCCAAAAATGTGGGTCAGCCCATGCTGTTCGCAGGAGGCGATGATAGCCTGGGCTCCGGTCATGGTGTCCTGGTTCATGGCATAAATCCTTTCATGTAGGGCAGGGCTGCGGCGGTCTCCGCAATCCGGTCTCCGCTGTTAGCGAGGCTGGCCAGGGTGTCCCAGGTCCCGGCCAGGAACTTCTGCCTGTGGCTTTCGTTCATGGAAAGGGGAAATTCCAATACCGGTTCATATTGATGGTCCGAGCCTCCGCCCGGTACCGGCTGCTCTGCCCGGCAGGTGAGGGTCTCCAGGTTCAGTGTTACCTGGATGTCCGGCTCTGCTTCGACCAAGGTCTGCAGGGCCCGTACATTTGCTTCCGGAGCGGTCAGTACCGGAAGGCCGATGGCGGCGCAGTTCCCGGCAAAAATATCGGCAAAGCTTTCTCCGACTATGGCCCTGATTCCCCAGCGGTAGAGGGCCTGGGGGGCATGTTCCCGGGAGGAACCGCAGCCGAAATTGCGGTTTACCACCAGGATTTCTGAGCCCTGGTACCGGGCTTTGTTAAAGGGGTGGTCCTTTTCCCGGCCCTGTTCATCGAACCGTTCATCCCGGAAGGCCTGTGCTCCAAGCCCGTCAAAGGTTACGCACCGGAGAAACCGGGCGGGGATAATCCGGTCCGTATCGATATCATCTCCCCGAACCGGCACAGCCCGGCCGCGGAGGGCGAGTATTCTGGTATCAATCATGGTAAAAACTCCCTGACATCCGCGATGGCACCCCGGACTGCGGCGGCGGCTACCATGGCGGGGCTCATCAACATGGTTCGACCCCGGGCGGAGCCCTGACGGCCGATAAAGTTGCGGTTAGAAGATGAGGCGCAGAGCTCATTTCCCTTGAGCCGGTCCGGATTCATGGCCAGACACATGGAACAGCCCGCCTCCCGCCACTCAAAACCGGCCTCTGTAAAGATTTTATCGAGACCTTCAGCCTCCGCGGCGGCTTTAACCTGTTCGGAGCCGGGCACCACCAGGGCCCGAACCCCGGGCGCCACATGGCGGCCCTTAAGCACAGCCGCCGCTTCCCGCAGGTCGCTGAGCCGGCCATTGGTGCAGCTCCCGATAAAGGCCACCTGAATCGGTGTCCCGAGGACCGGTTTTCCCGGTTCGAGTCCCATGTGGGCATAGGCTGTGCGGGCCAGTTCCGCCTCCTCTCCGAGATGCTCCTGGTCGGGGAGCCGCTCTGTAACCCCCATACCCTGGCCGGGGGTTATGCCCCAGGTTACCATGGGCTCCAGTGCCGACACATCGATGGTAACCACATCGTCGTAGACCGCATCCGAATCGGAGGCCATGGAAAGCCAGTATTCCCGGGCCTTTTCAAAGGCTGCACCCTGGGGCGCATAGGGCCGGCCCCGGAGATATTCCACCGTAGTGGTGTCGGGATTGATATAGCCGCAGCGGGCGCCCCCTTCGATGCTCATATTGCAGAGGGTGAGGCGGCCTTCCATGCTAAGGGCTTCTACCGCAGGACCGCCGTATTCATAGGCATATCCGATGCCCCCCTTTACGCCAAGCCGGGCAATGAGGGCCAGGATGTAGTCCTTGGCATAGATCCCCGGGCCAGCTTTCCCGATAAAATTGATCCGCCGGACCCTTGGTTTGGACACCGCCAGGGTCTGGGTGGCCAGCACGTCCCGGATCTGGCTGGTGCCGATTCCGAAGGCAACGGCCCCGAGGGCCCCATGGGTTGATGTATGGGAATCGCCGCACACAATGGTCATTCCCGGCTGGGTAAGCCCCAGTTCGGGACCGATCACATGGACAATCCCCTGTTTACCGCTTCCCCAGGAAAAGAAACGTATCCCCTCGGCGGAGGTGTTTTCTTCCAGAGCCTTGAGCATGGCCTCCGCCAGGTCATCCTGCAGGGGCCGCCCGATAGTATCG
>JAAYUZ010000147.1 GCA_012517385.1 Treponema sp.
ACCGTCACATGCTGGATCAACCCTTCGATAAGGCTGGGTTGTACCCAGGGGCGGGCCCCGTCATGGATAAGCACATAATCCACCTCATAGGCAGAAAGCAGAGCTAGCGCATGGTGAACACTGGCCCGTCTTGTTCCCGCCCCGGGGACGAAAAGTATCTTTGGTTTTTTGGCTGACGTTTCAGGAAGGGCAGGAAGGGCAGACCGGGCTTTTAATTCGCCGATTTCAGGATTAGTAGGCACGGTGATGACAATGTATGCAATATCAGGACAGGACGCAAAGGCTAACACAGCGGAACCCAGCACCGTAAGGGGCTTCCCTTCCGCATCAACCCTCCCGTCCTGCAGGGGGCGGTATTCTTTTTTAATGCCCCCCATCCGGGTAGAAGACCCTGCGGCGGTGATCACCGCCGCAATGGTTCTGCCCTGCATAGTTTAATTGGCTTCCAAGCGCGCAAAAATAAGGGCCTCTACCTCTTCTTTATTTTTACCAAGGGAAAAACTGATTTCATCTTCCAGGAGTTTAAGGGCGGAATCGTAGAGTTTACGTTCCAGAATGGGTAGTTCCTTTATTTTGCTGCGGTGATAGAGGGACCGGACAATGGTTGCAATATCAATGACACTGCCCTTCTTGAGGAGGTCCAGGTTCATCTGGTATCGCAGCTTCCAGTCCGATGGTATCGGTTCGAAGGTTTCGCCGATAAGTTCCAGGGCCCGCTGGGCTTCTTCCTGGGGAACGATTGCCCGGATTCCCAGATCTTCGGCCTTAATGGTGGGCACCATCACCGTCATATCCGATACTTCCAGATAGATGACATAATAGGGAATTGTCTGATCCTTGAATTTCTTATTCTGGATTGCAATTATTTTTCCGACACCCTGGCTGGGGTAGACCACTTTCTGGTCAATTTGAAAGGTAGTGACCTGTTCGCTCATTATCCTATATATATCATAAATTATTCTTTTGGTGAATAGGTCCCCATGCAACCCCAGGGAGTGCCCGGAAGGATGCATACTTGAGGTATTTAAAGGGATGAATGTCCAGCGGGTTCGGGTACCAGCCATCAATCTCATTCATATCAATGATGTTCAATGCGGGGGTGTAGGCGATGGGGAGAACCGTGCCTCCCTGCAAGAGCTGTTCCTCCGCCCTGGAAAGGGTTTGCCACCGCTGTTCCCCCTCCTCCTGCATGGACTGATCGATGAGATGTTCATAGACAGGATCATTTAATCGGGCATCGTTCAGGTTCGAGTCCCGCCGCCACATCTGGAGGAAAGTATAGGGGTCAGCAAAGTCACCGATCCAGGTTGAGGAACCAACCACATAATCATCCTTTTTAAGCTCATCAATATAGGATTCATAGGGGGTAACCTTGATCTCTACAGGGATACCGAGGTTTTCTTTCCATGCTGCTGCCATGAGACCGGCGATTCTATAGGCTTCCCTGGATTGGCTGATTTTAATTACGAGAGGAGGCACGCCAACCCCTTTGGGAAAACCTGCTTCTGCAAGTAATTCCTTTGCTCTTTCTACATTCGTTTCTGACAGTCCCTTTGGTTTTGGATACCCGGGAATGGGATAAATGAGGGTTTCTGCGGGGAGGTAGTAACCCTGCCGGATATTATCCCAGGGCAGGGCAAGGCTCAGGGCCTGACGAATACGGCTGTCGGTCCAGGGAGCCTGGGAAGAACGGATATAAAAATAATAGGTAGCAAACATGGCGTTAACCTGAATGCCGCTCCTATCCTGCAGAGCTTCCAGGTCTATATCCCCCGCAATCCAGCGGGCTTCCCCCGAATTCCAGAGGCTCGCCGCTTCTGCACCGTCCTTTGTAAACCGAATGATAAGTTTTTTAATTGCGACCCGCTTTGCATCCCAGTACAGTTCATTTTTAGCGAGGATCAGGCGGTCATCCTTCTGTTCAACAAGATAAAAGGGGCCATTAGAAATAGGAGCCTGTTTAGACCAGTCGGAAATGCCCAGCATAGTGGGATGGATAGGACTGAAGGAATGGTGACAAAGCATACTGGGAAAAAAAGCCGCAGGAGCGTTCAGATGAACCACCAGGGTCTTTTCATTGGGGCATTCAATGCCAACCTTATCAGGATCCCTGGTCTGACCTGTACGATACTCCTTTGCTCCGGCAATAATGTCAAAAAGGGATGAGTAGGGATTGTTTCCCGCTGGATCTATGAGTGATATCCAGGCATCCCTGAAATGCTGGGATTTCAGGCTATCCCCATTCCAATATCTGGCATTACTGCGGATGGTAAAGGTCCAGGTTTTTTTATCATCCGATACTTTCCATGATTCGGCCGCTGCTGGTATGGGTTCCAGGGTCAGCGGATTATATGAAAAAAGACCTTCATAGAGACCGGTAAAAATCTGGGCTTCGGAGGCAAGAAAGGACTTCCGCGGATCCAGCTGGATAGAGCCCGATGAAAAGGCAACCGTGAGTTCCTCCCGGTCCTGTGGATCGGGCCGGCCCTGGGCCATGGGGTACCTGCCCTGTTCCGGGGTACCTTCAACTGTACCTTCACCCCCTGTGGAATCCGGATCTTGCGTCTCCGGTTTTTCTGAAAGGGCTGGCCCGTCCTGTTTCTGCGGAACGGGCTGGGTCGTGCCTACCTGATTTGAGACGCAGGCTGAGAAGACCGCTATGGTAATGGCTGATAGGGATACTAGCCGGGAAAGTTTCATCAATATGACTCCTTATACATTATCCTGAATGCCAAGTTTTTTAAGTTGTTCCTGTTCTTCCTTCTGGGCAATATATTCATGACGTTTCTGATTGGCCTTTACAATTGCATTTTTAATTGCAGAGATTTCAGGCTTTATTCCCCGAATCTTTTCCCGGTTTTCTTTGGAAACTTCGGATTTAAAGAATTCATCCAGGGCAGAAAGGGTACGATGAAACTTCTGCAGTTCTTCGAGGTTTTTAGAGAGGATCGAGAGGAGCTGATCTTCCGAGGCCTGTTCCAGTTTAGTCATAAGGGAAGATGTACGGCTGCTCAGGGATGCTAAATACCGGGCTTTTTTATCCAGTTCCAGCCTGAAGGCCCCGAAGTCCAGTTTTTCTGTCCTAGTAGTTCCCAATACCGGATCCAGATATTCAATGTCATAAAAAACTTCTTCCAAATCCTTGTTCAGCATTTTTAAAATGAGTTGCCGGACCTTTTGCCAGAACCCGTTCTGTTCACTGTCAAGAACCAATTTATTTTCATCAAGCTTGATGATCGTATCCGACAGTATATGGGAAAGTCCATTTAAACTCCGGATCGAATCGATAAGTATGGGACGGAATGATTGTTCAGCCTTCTTTTTTGTTTTTGGTTCCTCAGGGATGGACAGTCGTTTTATCAGTTCGCTCTTAAGGGTTTCACCTTCGGCACCATAATTTTCCTTAAGCAGTTCATCAAAGAGTTCAGGATAAAAGGGCCTGTCGGACATGGTTTCCGCAAATTTCCGTTTAATAATAAGCATGGTCTCATCTTTTTTCATAAATACATTATTGCGGTCCAAGGTCAGGGCGTCGAAGAACCTGAGCCGGGCTTCCAGTTTATAATTCTGACGATGAAAATCGGTAATATCTTTCAGGATTTTAAATATGTTCTTCGTAGCATTTTCCAGCCGTTGGATAGAATCGACAATGAGTCCTGTACTCAGCTGGTCATTACCCCCTTTGGCCATATTCACAAGCTCTGCCAAAGCCCGGGTGTTAATATACTGGGAATTGACCGAAAACTGCGGCCAGTTAAAATATTTAACCAGACCGCTTATCCGTTTAATCCGGTCCAAGGTAAGAAAATCAACACTAAATTGATAAAAGGTCATTAAAAAGTCGAGCTGGCTGTCGAAATTAGAGAGCCGTATGCTCATCTGTTCAATCCGTTCGCTGTCGGTAAAGGGGGATTCGCTGGGGATCTCCAGCTCACCGATTTTTATATCGTTTTTATAGGGGTCTTCCTGGACCAGACCTTTCCGTAACAAAAGCTGATAAAGGCTCCCAAAGGAGGCCTTAAACAGTGAGAACTCCTCTTTTAACTGGGGTAAGAGGTTGCGATCGAGCCAGATTTTCCGCTGTTCAAGCGCTTCTGCCAGATCGTTTTGAAACTGTAGTGCATCTTTCATTACATACTAAATATGCCCCATTTTTACGATTAAAGCAATCTAAAGAGGCGCAACAGTAATGAAACTATGGGAAAAATACGGATCCTGTATGTTGATGTACTGCTCATGGTCTTTTTGTCCTGCGGTTTAGTTTCTGTAAACCATGGGGAGCCTGCCGAGGTTTATCACTGTGAACTGCCTCCGCTGCCAGAATCCTGGTTCACCCTCTTGGGGAGCCCGGCCTGGCGCATCGAATGGACCACATCCGATGGCAGCCGCAACACCCTTGAGGTCCCTCCAAGTGTAAGCCAGGCTGCGGTCCCCCTGGATGGTCATCAACCTGGACCGATATGGGCCTGGCCCTATTGGCCTCAGTTGGGTATAGGTCCCTATAGAACGAAGCCTGCGGGGGCCCTGATACCCCTGGACCTGCAGGATGATCACTGCAAGCTCTCCTGGCTGGGCGGTGTAGAAGCGACCTTATTTTATTATCTGCAGGCAAGTTCTGGAAACAGCAAATATAGGGCGGAATATTTTAACTGGCCCCGGTTTCGCAGCCTCTTTTCTGAGGCAAAGCTTCCGCCTCCGGTTCTGGCCGATCCCTGGTGTGTAGACTGGGTTCTGGTGGCTGAAAAAACCCGTGTCTCCGGCTTTGACAGCCGGAGGCTGGTCCCCCGGGCGGTACGATCCCTGGTCATTTCCCTTCCCGCCGCCGGCCCCTGGGTCTCGGGGTCCCCCTTTACTCCTGTTTTGGCAGGATATGACGCACAAGAAACTGGGAACGTTACCGTAAATGCATCCTCATCGGTGGATACCATTTTATCAACCCATGGTATAATATCCTATTCCTGGGATGGGATAGCCTATATCCCCGGTTTAGAAGATCCCTAAAACCCTCTGGCAGGAGTATTCCATGGCTGTGCATCATCGTTGGGTATGCGGTTTTCTGATGTTGTTCCTCATTGCTGGCTGTACCAAGGATGTCCCCAGGTCATCTGAATCGGTCAGTAAGCGTCCAGCGCCGGTTCAGGTTTTTTTGCAGACAGATACAACTAGCCCGGTCTGGTATGAAGTTGCCCAGGAGTCACTAGGGCTCATCTCCGGGCCAGCCGATTCCCAGGTGCTGCCCTTCGCTCCCTGGACCATAGCGCCCAGGCTCATTGGTTTTGTGATCACGGGCTCCACCGCCATTGGAGGGCTGAACCGGGACGGCTTTTTGGTATTCGAAGAATCCGCTGAGGGGAACCTGGCCTTATACCGTATCGCTGGCGGTGAAGCTGTTTCATCCTGTTCTTCCATGACGATGGTATTGCTCCCCCCCTCTGAACTGGAGCTGGAATCTTCGTTGCCCATGCCTGCCCTGCTTGTTGCCCGGGATCCCTATTTTGCGGACCTGACGTCGGTAACAACTTCTGCGGTGTCGTCGGTAACAGCTCCAGCGGTTGCTTCAGAAACCTCAGTGTCCCCTGTTACTCCCCTTCCTGCAGAACCCCTGGTGACGCTGGACCTCCGGGATTTTTCAGTTAGGTCTTACCGGCCCAGGGCCTTCGGTCCGGCGGGTACTAATGTGGAAGCCCTGGACAGGGGAGCCGATGGCGCCTGGTATATCAAAGCCGCTGTACTGGACGATACCAGTCAGGGCGGCCAGCCGGAACAGGGAGGCGAGGCTCGCCAGGCCGGTCAGGGAGGCCAGACGAGCCAGGGCGGCCAGTCAGGACGGACATCGCAGGCACAGCCTATCACGGGGATTAAAGAATATTTTGCTGCTCAATCCCTTTCAAACGAGCCAGTCAGCATCGGAAGGGGGGCTTACCAGACAGCCCTCCAGCCCCAGCCCTTTACCAGTCTGCCCAAGATGGTGCAGCAGCTGATGCGGTCCTTTACGGATTCCCAGCGAAAGAATCACTTTCCGGTTTTGCATCTGGTCCGGCAGGACAGGCCCGTTCAGGAACTGTTTGTGGCAGATCCGGGGGCTAAAAACGTTGTCCCCCTTTCGGGCGGTGAGAGTGAAATTATCAAATTTATTGGGTACGCCGATGATAGCAATGCGGTGGTAGTACTGCCCGACGGCCGGGGGGTAATCCGGCGATCCTCAGGCCTCGCAGCCTTTTCGCTCCCCCAGCTGCCCGATGGTTTTGTGTATACCGGGATTGTCATGCTGCCCCACTGGATCATCGCCGGCTGGGAAGAACAGGAAAGTTTTGCTGTAGGTTCGGCGGGTTTTCTGATAGTTAAGCTGTAATTCTATACTTATTTGGGGTATACTCAAAGTATGAACGAAAGAAGGGCTGGCCACAGATTTTTTGGAATAGGGTGCTTTCTTTTTGCTATGCTTCTCGTCTCTGCCTTGAGTCCCCTGTATGCTCTGGAGTGGTCGATAAAGGGGGATCTGTTGTTTATACCGGAAGATAACGGCCTTGCGGGGGACCCCATGCCGATTTTGCCGACCGCCGGTGTGACTGTAGAATACCCTTTACCGTATAATCTGTACCTGGGAGCCGGTTACGACCTCTACTCCACCTATTATGGGTATAGCAGCACTTTGGGCCGGGCCATACCGGTGGCTATCGAAAACCGGTCCACCCTGGTAATCGGAAATCTGTTAAGTTTGTATGGAACCTATCATTTGAATATCCCCGCTCTTACCGCTGCGGGACTGCGGCTCCGTTTTGCTGCGGGGCTCTCCATCGATGCCCGGCTCTGTCTCATCGCTGATGGGCTGGAAGGACCCGATTTAGAGGATGCCTCCCAACAGACCGCCCAGGTTGCCAATTATTTCTGGTCCAATGGGCGCTGGTTGTTCCCTATGACCGGCTTTGGGATTGATTTTGTAAAAGTAAAGAATGTCTGGCTTGGTTTGGACAGCCGGGTCTGGTATCCCCTGTATCGGGCATGGTCGGGGGATGCAGCGCCCGCCGCAGAGGGCTGGCGCTATGATGTGGGTATACGGATCTCTTTTTAGCGGTTCAGGGCCTTATCAATTTCTGCCTTATTAAAACCAATGATGATTTTACCGTTAATGTCTACCACGGGAACCCCCATCTGGCCCGACTTGCGGACCATTTCTTCCGCCCGCCGCTGGTCCCGGCCCACATCGAAATCGGTAAAGGGCACTCCCTTCTGCCTGAGATAGTTTTTTACCATGGTGCAATAGGGACAGCTCTGGGTTGAATATACGTTAACAGCCATATCGTTCCTCCTGGAATGCTTTAGTATCGTTATTCTTATACATATAAAATATAATATATATAAAAATAAGTCAAGCGCCAGGTGCGGCTTAACTCTATATTTTGGGCCCCTGGCCCGGCGCGGGCCTGAAGGTCCCCGGTAAGCACCAGGCGCGGCTTAACTCTATATTTTGGGCCCCTGACCCGGTGCGGGCCTGAAGGTCTCCGATAAGCGCCAGGTGCGACTGAGCTCTATGCTTTGGGCTCCTATTGCTGTTCCTCGGAATACCGTTTAGCGGTCATAATGAGGACCGCAATATCCCCCTGCCGTACCCCATTGATACGGCTGGCCTGGCCGATGGTGAGGGGCCGGATTTTCATCAATTTTTCCTTGGCTTCCGCAGAAAGGCCAAGGATTGGCCGGTAATCCAGGTCGGGCGGAAGTTTCATGGCCTCCATTTTGGCGGTTCGGGCTGCGGCCCGACGCTCCTTTTCAATATAACCCGCATATTTTATGTCCAGGCTTACCCGTTCTACCCATTCCCGGGGGTAGGCGTCCAGTTCGGGAACGAAGGGCTTAATATGTTCAAGCTGCACCTGGGAATTGGTAAGGGCCCGTTCCAGGGACTCACCGATATGGGGCGTCAGAACCGGATCCAGGTTGATGGATTGATCCTGCCCTTTCAGGTTCTCTCCAGAATCCGCTGGGGACTGGATGGTGGTGCTCACCTTTCTGGACCGCAGGAGCTCCGTAATTTCATCCAGGGTCTGTACCTTTTTCTGGAACCGTTCCCAGCGCTGATCATCCACGAGGCCCAGGGCCCGGCCTTTGGGTGTCAGACGGGAGTCGGCCGTATCGTGGCGGAGCATGAGCCGGTGTTCTGCCCGGCTCGTGAACATCCGGTAGGGTTCCTTGGTGCCCAGGGTGGTAAGGTCGTCGATAAGGACCCCAATATAGGCTTCGGACCGTTCCAGAATGAGGGGGGCCTTGCCGAGGATCTTCATGGCCGCATTGATCCCCGCCACGATACCCTGGGCCGCGGCTTCTTCGTAGCCCGAACTTCCATTGGTCTGGCCCGCCACAAAGAGCCCCGAAAGCCGTTTAGATTCCAAAGAGGGGTACAGATCCTGGGGGTCCAGGTAATCATACTCCACCGCATAGGCAGGCCGGACAACCCGGGCTTCTTCCAGGCCCGGCAGGCTGTGGATAAAGTCGAGCTGTACATCCTCCGGCAGGGAACTGGAGGCCCCGTTCAGGTACATTTCGTTCGTTTCAAGGCTTTCCGGTTCAATAAAAATATGATGCCGTTCCCGGTCGGGGAAGCGGACCACCTTGTCCTCCAGGGATGGGCAGTAGCGGGGACCCACACCGATGATTTTACCCCCGTACAGGGGGGATCGGTGGATATTCCGCTGGATAATTTCATGGGTTTTGGGGGTGGTGTAGGTGATCCAGCAGGGTACAGAAGGCCGGTTCAGGCGGCTGTCCGCTTCGATATCAAAGGTGAAGGGCAGGGCCTCTTCGCCGTCCTGTTTTTCCAGCCGGGAATAGTCGATGGTTTCACCGGCGATCCGGGCCGGGGTACCGGTCTTGAGCCGGCCCACAGGGAAGCCCCGGCGGCGCAGGCTGGTCCCAAGGCCGATGGCGGCCCCTTCGCCGAGGCGGCCCATGGGGGCATCGTATTCGCCGATAAAGATTTTGCCTTCCATAAAGGTGCCGGTGGCAAGGATGGCGGCCTTACAGCCGATACGATGCCCCCGTTCCGTAAGGACCCCTTCGAGCTTTAGGCCATCTTCGGAAACGATGAGGTCCACCACGGTGTCCATAAAGATGTGCAGATTTTTCTGCTGTTCTACGGCCGCCCGGGCCGCCGCCTGGTAGAGCCATTTGTCAGCCTGAGCCCTGGGGGCCTGAACTGCCGGTCCCCGGGAACGGTTCAGCACCCGGTACTGGATCAGGGTGGCGTCTATCAGTTTGGCCATCTGGCCCCCCAGGGCATCAACTTCCCGGACCAGGTTCCCCTTGGAAAGGCCCCCAATGGCCGGGTTACAGGAAAGGGTGCCGATTTTATCGGGGTTTTGAGTGATGAGCAGGGTCTTGAGGCCCAGTCGGGCGCTGGCGAGGGAGGCCTCTATGCCCGCATGTCCCCCGCCTACAACAATAACGTCATAATCCATATATTGATGATCCTATTTGCCGACGCAGAATCGGCTGAACATGGTTTCGAGAATTTCCGCCGTGGAGACCTCTCCGGTTATTTCCCCCAGGGCTTCCACTGCATCCCGGAGTTCCGGGGCTATGAGGTCCAGGGGGGCATGGGAATCCGCAAGCTGCAGAGCTTCCCTGAGGGCTGCGACAGCCCGGTCCACCAGTGCCTTCTGCCGCTCTGAGGCAATGCCTACCGCAGCCCTTCCCTGGCTTTCCCCTGCAACGGTGCTTCTCTGCTGCAGCCCGGCGGGTGCAGTGTTCTCTTCCAGGGCTGCTTTCATGGCATGGGCCAGTTCAGGTATGCCGATGCCGGTTTTCGCGCTTACCGCAAAGACTGGTAGAGCATTTCTCAGTCCATGCTCTGCCAATGGGGCCACATCAACCTTATTCCAGACCACCAGAATAGGCGGAGCCCTGCGGTTCTGCCACAATGCTTCCGACTGGTATTCCTGGAGCAGTGTTATATCCGCATCCTGAAAGCCCCCCTTGCCGTCTACTAAAAAAAGAATCAGGTCTGCGGTTTGCAGGATGGACCTGCTCCGTTCAACACCCATCTGTTCAATGGGATCTTCCGCATGGCGGAGGCCGGCGGTATCCACAAGCCGTACGGGAATCCCTTCCAGGGATATCCAGGCTTCTATATAATCCCGGGTGGTGCCGGGTATGTCGGTTACGATAGAACGCTCTTCCTTAATAAGCCGGTTAAAAAGACTGGACTTGCCCGCGTTGGGCCTGCCTGCAATCGCCACCAGGGCCCCATCACGGTACAGTTTTTCGATGCGGTAGGAAGCCGCCAGGGTCTCCAGGTCCCGGAGGGCCTGTTCGATCCGGGGCCGGTCCGGCATGAGTCCCGCCGCTTCAGCCGCCGCCATGGGTATGGTGTCGCTGTTTTCACTATCAAGGGCAAGGCCGTCCTCTGCGATGCCGGAAACGCCATCGTCTTCGGAATAATCGAGGAACAGTTCCGTCGCCGCCAGGGCGTGGACCAGTTCTTCCTTAATTGCTTTAATTTCCGATTCCAGGGCCCCCGAAAGACGATCCAGGGCATGGCGGCGGCTTTCATCGGTCTTTGCTTCTATGAGTTCCACCACCGATTCGGATCTCGTAAGGTCCAGCTTGCCGTTCATAAAGGCCCGGAAGGTAAACTCCCCGGGCAGGGCTTGCCGGAAGCCCCCGTCTAAGAGGCACTGGAGGACCGAACGGGCGGTTGCAATTCCCCCATGACAGGAAATATCCACCGCGTCTTCGCCGGTATAACTGCGGGGACTGCGGAAGACTGAGAGGAGTACCTCATCAACCTTTTCTCCCCGGCTGTTCTGGATCCAGCCGTGGACTATGGTGTTTCCCGGCGCTTCCCGTAAAGCCTTGGGCCGTGAAAAGAGATTTGCCACCAGGTCGATACAACCGGGGCCGGAACTGCGGATAACCGCCAGGGCGCTTTCTGCCAGGGGAGTTGCGTGGGCTGCAATGGGGTCATCGCTGCCGTAGGATGGTCGATTCATAGGTACCTACGGAGCATAGCGAAATTCCTATGAAAAAACAAGCTGAGCTTGACGAACAGAATTGGCGCGGTATACTTCTAGCAAAGCAGCTTTAGTTTCGTACCAATTTGTTTTAAGCAGGAGGATAGGATGGGTCAAAAAAGGTTCATAGCCATGTTACTGGCATCTCTGTTATGCACGATGTCTGTTACCGCCCAGCAGGCTGAAATAAGCAAAAAACAGGATGTGGCGGTCTTTGCCCTGGGGTATTACGGCTACAACATACCCCTGGAAGTGCTTGCCAATGTGGATGCGGAAATCCAGGGAGTTTTTGTCAATCTGGGCCGCTTTAACGTGCTGGGCCAGACCGAGCGGTTTTCGTCCAAGGATGTCCAGGAGTTCATCAACCTGATACAGACCGCCAAGCAGAACAATACCCCCCTGCCGGATGAAGTAAAGTTTGGTGATGTCCAGCTTACCGAGGGGCTCCTTAAAAAATTGTACGGTGCCTTTGTGGTGGTCATTCCTACTATAGTGGATTTTAAGGTAGAAAAACCGAATAATGAATACCAGGCCCGGATTAAAACCTCCGTGGCCTTCCTGAATGTGGCCGAAGGAACCACCATCGGCATGGCTAATATTGAAACCACCGGTACCTCTAGGGAGACCCAGACCAAGGCCGTTGCGGAGGCAATCAACGCCATTCCAGTACAGCTGACCTACGAAGTCCGGAAGATTCCCGCATTTACCCTCCGAACCCAGGTGCTCCAGGCCGATGCCTTTGAAGCCAAGATGCAGTTTGGCACCGATATGGGCGTTGTTGTGGGCGATGAGTATGTGGTGGTAAAGCGGAGCACCATCGGCGGCCTGGTGGATGAACGGGAAGATGGTCTCCTGGTTATAAAGGATGTGGGCCCCCAGGTCAGCACCGCTGCGGTCCGCTATGCAGGTCCGACCCTTAAAGAAGGAGCCCAGCTCCGGGAAGTTCCCCGTCTTGGCTTTGATGCAGAGCCCTACCTTTACTATATGAATTATTTTGGCACCGTGTATGGCTGGGACCTGGGTACTCAGAACCTTACCCCAACCAATGGGGTCCTTGCTGCGGGTCTAAAGGTAGCGGTGAGCCGTGGTTTCTATGATGTCCGCCCTGTTGTGGGAATTCAGCTTAACTTTGATCCCGCTCTCTGGCTTCCGGTCATTGCCTACGCAGGTGTAGAATATAATCTGTATCTCCGCAGGTTGGCTCTTACCGGGACCGCTGCTTTGGCAGGTGCGAGCAATGCTATTGTACGTATTTTAGAAGAGAATCTATCAGAAAGCGATGACCCCTGGTTTACCCATTATGGTATTAAGCTCAACGCTGGTGCCAGTTATCTCATCAGCCGGGATATGAGGATCTTTGCAAATGTCGGACTGGACTACCTGTTTGGTATACTGGGTGCAAGTTATGGCCCCTTCCAGAGCTATGGCGGCTATGGCATCGCTGCCGGTGTGGCCTTTAAGCTCTGATTGTAAGACCTAGGGCAAAATCTGGCCCCACCTGAACAGTTAACAGATTACAGTTTGATGAAGGGCTATCCGGTATTATTGCCGGGCAGCCTTTTTTTGTATGCCTAGAGAGATATGTTGTCAAATTATAGGGTTTCGTCCCATAGAGTTTAGGCTCATAAGGTTTCGACTCACGGTGTTTTGGCAGGGGCTCCCAATCTTGCACAGGCCAGCGGGGCCTGCTACTATAGCCCCTATGAAAGGAATTATTGTTGCTGCAGGGTACGGGACCCGCTTTTTACCCGTAACCAAGACGATACCCAAGGAAATGCTCCCGGTGGTCAATGTGCCATCCATCGCATTTATCGTAGATGAGTTTGTTAAATCCGGAATCGAAGATATTATCATTATCAGTTCCCGCCGAAAAAAGGTCCTGGAAGACTACTTTGACCGTGAAATTGAACTTGAAACGGTTTTTGAAAAGGAGGGCAAACTGGACCGGCTTGAGCGGATTAAACCGCCGGCCAATGTTCGTTTTGCCTTTGTTCGGCAGCAGCGGATGCTGGGAACGGGCCATGCGCTGCTCCAGGTAAAGGGGCTGGTTGGCAACGATCCCTGTGTGGTGGCCTATCCCGATGACCTTCATCTGGGCGAACCGCCCCTGGCGGCTCAGCTCATCTCAGCCTGGAGGGAGACGGGCTGTTCGGTTATGGCCAGCGTGTACGAGCCGGGGGATGTGAGCCGCTACGGAGTCCTGGACATTGCAGCCGACGGCAAACATGTGCGGGCCATAGTGGAAAAACCCGGCCGGGGTACCGAACCGAGCCATGAGGTCTCTATCGGCAGGTATCTTTATACCCCCGAATTCTTTAACTACCTGGAAGAGGGTTGGGAGCGGCACGAGGGTGGTGAGTATTATCATATTTATGCATTAAATAAGTTGATGAACGAAGGGAAGGTTGTGTACCGGCGCTGCAGTGGTCAGCGGCTTGATACGGGGGAACCCGAGGGCTATCTGGATGCCATTCTGCGCTATGCCGATACGGTCCCTTCCCTCCGCAAGGTGCTCGATGCCTATATGGCAGAGCGAATGGGTAAGTAAGCCCGGTTAGCCTGCAAAGGCCCGCTTTAATACCCGAACCATGTACTCATGATCCAGGATACCCGCGGTTTCCCGGATGGAGTGCATGGAGAGCAGGGGGGCGCCAATATCCACCGTTTTAATTCCCGTGATGGAAGATGTGAGGGGGCCGATTGTTGTACCCGGTACCATATCGGCCCGGCTCATAAATTTCTGGAAAGGTATCCCCGCAGTATCGCATAGCAGATGGAACTGGGCTTCAGCGTCTCCATCGGTGGCATATTTCAGGTTACCATTTACTTTTACCGCGGGACCACCGTTTAGTATGGGCGCATAGTCCTCATCAAACTTTTCCGGATATGAGCTGTGATAGGCCTGGGCCACATCCACCGAAATAGAAAAGGAGGCTGCCAGAGCCCGGTAAAAGTCTTCGGGGCTTTCATCCTGAAGGGCCGAAATTCGACTGAGGATATCCCGTAAAAAGGATGAATCCGCCCCCTGGGCGGTACGGGAGCCAATCTCTTCGTTATCTAAAAAACAGGCTACCTGGGTATGCTCCGCCGCATCTGTTGAACAGAAGGCTTCCAGGATGGCGTGACACCCCAGGAGATCGTCAAGACGGTAGGAGTTTATCAATTCAGGAGCGGGGCCAAGGATAGCGGGCCCCTGTGCATCCACAAAATAGAGATCTGAGCCCAGGATAGCATCCGGGGCAATCTGAAATTGCTCCGAAAGGAGTTTCTGCAGACCCGAGACTGTAGCGGCCTCGGTTTTTCCTGAAGCGGAAAGCAACACCGGGAGATGGGTCTGGGCGTTATATTCAAAGCCCTTGTTGATATCCCGGTTCAGGTGGATAGCCAGGTTCGGAATTACCCCAATGGGCATTTTGGTATGCACAAGGCGGTTTTCTGCCTGGCCCCGTTGGTTTTTCATAATTACCCGTCCTGCGAGGGCCAGAGGCCGGTCAAGCCAGGTTGATAGGATGGGTCCGCCATAGATTTCTACCGGGGCACGGTCCATACCTTTCCCGGAGAGCAGTTTTTCCAGTCTGGCCTTTAAGGCAGGACTGTCCGTATGGGCCCCCTGGATCATAAAGCCCGATTCAGCGGGATTTTTACGGCCCATACGGAAGGCAATTAAGGATGAACCGGAACGGCTAACATAGTAAGACTTTCCTGGCTCCAGGGTCCACCGCGCCTTTTCATCAAGCTCGGTGGCCCCTTCAGATTTCAGTTTTGCTGCAATAGCCCCTACCGCATGATAGGCAGTCGGAGCGGATTTAATAAAATCGGAAAGATTCTGTGTAAGATTCATAGGTTAATAATACAAAATTGTAAAAACTAGGTATAGGGAATGGCTTCCAGTTTTCGCTCGATATTTAAAAATACCCGTACCAGGTTAGGATCAAAATGGGTGCCGCTGCAACGGCGAATCTCCGCCACTGCTTCCTGATGTGTACAGGGGATGTTGTAGGAACGCATAGATCGCATCGCATCATAGGCATCGGCGATTGCAACGATTCGGGCTGGCAGGGGAATCTGCGGGCCCTTTAGTCCCTTAGGGTAACCGGTGCCATCCCAGTGTTCATGGTGGTATAGACAGATCTGGTAGGGGATCATGAGAAAGTCGATATATTTTGAATATCCTGGATCCCTGTTAAAGAGGATGATAACTTTTTTAATATAGGCTGCCCCGGCAATGGTGTGGCTTTGCATTTCTTTAAATTCCTCTGCAATGAGTTCTGTGTTTTTTTCTATTATGTCTTTTTTTACATGGACCTTGCCAATATCATGCAAGACCGAGGTATAGGCAATATCTTTTAAGTATTGGAATTTATCATAGGGGGCTTGTTTTATCAAATTAAGTCGATGGATCTCTTCTGTCATGTGGGTCGTGATAATCCGCAGGTTTTGTAAATGCTGGGCCGTTTCTTTATTGTGCTCCTCTACTAAGGAGCAAACAAGGGAGATAAGCAAGGATTTATGGGCTTCGATAGTTTTCTGGGCCTGCAAGAGCTGCATGTTCACTGCGGTGAGGGTTTCGATGATGAGATCTGTTTTCTCATAATAGCTCAGTTCAATCTCCGGACTGATGTCCCGTATCGAAAGAAAATAATAAAATAGTTTTTTCCGTTTATTGTATACCCGTTTCCCACTGATCCCCAGGTGCCGGAATGGATGTAGATGAAGATAGTCGGTTTGGAATGCGCTTATATCCTGTAGCAGAATAGGAAAATGGAATTCATCAATAGCAATTTCATCGGTACTGGTAAAATCGATGGGCAGATATTTTTCAAACAGCAGGTCGATATAGAAGGAGCTTGAAAACTCATCCCGTGTCATTTCCATATCCTGCAGCAAAGCGTTTGCGATATGCAGTACCCGTTTCTGGTGATCCAAAATGAGGGGATATTTTTCCTTAATGCGGTTTTCTATGAGGCGTTTTGTATCATCGGCGGTTCGTTTCAGTATCCTGTTATAATACTGTCTGAGTTTAAGATTATTGGTATAGAGCCGATGATTTACAATTTGCGCCTTTTTTGCATAGGCAAGCACCCGTTTGCATTTTTGTAAGAGCTGTTGGTATCTGGTTCGCAAGCCCATAATAATGTGCTCTCGATATTTATTCGGTTACCAAATTCTTGTGTTGCCCCGCAATACCAATTTTTAAAAACACCCAGGGTGCGCCGGCGGAGATCCAGGCACCGAGTAACACATAACGGGTAAAACGGCCCAGGGCATACCAGGGGGAGGCTTCACCGGGAAATACCCACTTGAGCCCCAGATACAGCAGGGCCGCCCCAGCCATACCAATCAGATAACGGCCGAGCAGTACCGGAAAACGGGCCTGTTCACCTTTCGCATTAAGGCGGGCAGAGAAGGGGAACCATTCGGTCATGATGATGTAACCTGTCGCCATCCCAAAGAAAGCTCCGCCCATGCTGGTATCCTCCGGATTAAAGCCGTTCATAATAAAAGCGATGAGGGCTACCACGAGGATCCTGAACCGAATGTTCAGGGCTTTAAATAGGGCTTCGATACTGGCAGAGCCAAAATAATAGATACCCACCACCAGGAGAGCCAGCGCCCAGCCGGCAAACACATCGGTGGGGAAGTGGACCCCCAGGTAGAGTCTGCTGAAGGCGATAAGAAGGGGGAGTACAATGGCGAGAACAAGCCCCGCTGGCTGCTTTATCCATCCACCGATGATCCCCCAGAAGGTTAATGAGCCCTGGGCGTGCCCTGAGGGTATGCCAAAGGAGTCTTCCACAACCCGACCAACCGAAGGGTCCAATTGGTAGGGCCTTGGCTGTCTCAGGATGTTTTTTGCTGTACTATTCAGCCATGCGGAAAGGAGGACCGCTGTTCCAAGCTTAAAGCCCCGTTTTTCATCAATACACCAGTATATAAGGGGAAGGAGGGCCAGATAGGCAAATTCTGCCCCAAGGGCGGTTATCGATTTCATTAATAGGGTGAGAGCGGGGGATTCAATCCTTTGGATTGTACGAATTACTTCCAGACCCCACTGATATACAGCTTCCATGGTAATACCTGCCTTAGTTGGAACTTTTTATGCTGCTATTATTCAGCTTTCGTTATTTTAATATTAATACTGGAAAATCAAAAGGCAACAAGATGTTTTTTTAAAACTCAGGGATAAAGGCCCAATTATTATAAAAACTCAACTAGTAACTTTAATTGTTGACAAAAATAATAATGAATATATATACTATAACCATACTAGAGTATGGAGGAGCCTATGGCCCACATTGCAAACAAATTAACGGATCTCATCGGTAATACTCCCCTTCTGGAACTGGGAAATTATGGTCGCCAGGAAAAACTCCAGGCCCACCTGGTGGCAAAACTAGAATCCTTTAACCCCCTGGGTTGTGTTAAGGATCGAATCGGCTATGCGATGATTGCCGATGCTGAAGAAAAGGGGCTTATAAAGCCCGATACGGTTCTTATTGAACCAACCAGCGGTAACACGGGAATTGGCCTGTCCTTTGTTGCAGCCTCCCGGGGTTACCGGCTTATTCTTACCATGCCGGAGACCATGAGCATTGAGCGCAGGGCCCTGTTAAAGATGCTGGGGGCCGAACTGGTTCTTACCCCCGGGCCTGAGGGTATGAAGGGGGCCATCGCCAAGGCTGAAGAATTGCATGCCCAGATACCAAACAGTCTGATACTTCAGCAGTTTGCCAACCCTGCTAACCCTGCTATCCACCGAAAAACCACCGCCCAGGAAATATTACGGGA
>JAAYUZ010000148.1 GCA_012517385.1 Treponema sp.
GCAGCAACAACAACACCGGCAACTGGGGCCAATAACGCAGCCAGCCCTGCCACGGCAACCACGGCTCCGGCTGCTTCGACCGCACCGGCCACCACTGCGACCACAGCTCCAGCTAACGCCGCTGCGACGATGGCTGCAGCCGCTACCACTGGCACTGCAGCTCAAACCAGTACCGCAGCAACAACAACACCGGCAACTGGGGCCAATAACGCAGCCAGCCCTGCCACGGCAACCACGGCTCCGGCTGCTTCGACCGCACCGGCCACCACTGCGACCGCAGCTAGCCCAACCACAGCCAACACTGCGACATCAACCACCCCGGCTACAGCTCCAGCTAACGCCGCTGCGACGATGGCTGCAGCCGCTACCACTAACGGGACCACCACGGCTGCTGCGACAGCTGCCCCTGCCGGCACAACCCAGACAACTGCTGCAAACCCATCCCTGGACAACCTGACTCAGCCCGAGGAATTCATCAACCTGGCTAAGACTCAGATGGATGCAGGCCAGTATGCCAGTACGCTGGCCACCCTGCAGGCATTCAGCGCCAGATACCCCGCCGGCAGTGATGAAGCCTGGTGGCTTATGGGGCAGGTCCTGGAAGCCAAGGGGCCTCAGCGGGATATAAAGGGGGCCCTCTCGTATTATAAACGCCTCCTCAGCGAATACCCCCAGAGCAGGCACTACGATGAGGCCCAGCAGCGGATTGCCTACCTGGAACGCTTTTATTTTGATATCCGGTGAGGTTTTTCTTTAAAAACTCCCTGAGTTGTGAGGTTTTTGCAAAAGTCTGTTACTTTTGCAAAAACCTCTTGCAGTATTTTTACATTAAAAATGTAACTATTTACATGGAATAGAAATAGTAAAAATACTGCATGTACATCTAAGGTTGCTCTTTCAAAACTCCCTGAGTTTTGAAAGAGCCTCTTGTGAAGGAGTTGTAACTATTTTTTATACGGGCCTTATGTATTCAAGTACCTCGTTCATGAGGTTATTTATCCTGCTGTAGTGCTCTTGTGGTACAGATAATAGTTCTTGCGCTGATTGGATATATGTCCCAGCGATGAGCTCATCGCCGCAATTGGAGAGCATCGCTTCTACCGATTCTTTGGTTGTCTCTAAATGAAATTGTAATCCAATCACCGATTTCCCAAACTGGAATGCCTGATTGCTGCATGCGGCACTGCTCGCAAGTCTTATGGAGCTCTGAGGCAAATTAAATGTCTCTCCATGCCAATGAAAAACTAAGGCTGTATGGGGGAAGGTAAAGGCAGATTTATCCGAAGAGTCCACAGCGTATATCGGGAACCAGCCAATTTCTTTTAAGGAGTTTTGAACAATTTCAGCGCCCAATGCCTGTGCAATAATTTGAGCCCCTAAACATATACCCAAGACAGATTTACCTAAGCCAATTACATCCTTGACAAATTGCTTTTCCTTTGCAAGCCATGGGTAAAGGGCCTCATCATGTACACTCATGGGCCCCCCCAGGATTATCAGTATATCAATTTCCTGGGGATCTGGAATATCAACAGATTCATAGAACTTGCTGCTTGTAATCTCAAAGCCATTTGATTTCATCCAGGATTCAATACTTCCGAGCCCTTCAAAGGGAACATGTTGAAAATAATGTGCCCGCATCATGTCTCCAGGTTGGTATTCCGATGGAATCTGCAGTAATGCCTATTAAAACAGATCCGCAACCTCGTTTTATCATGAGCATACTCATAAGAAAAGCCCAGCGCAATAGGTCGGAGTATTTTACTATCGGGGAGGACCACTAAAAATTTCTGTTGTAGAGGGCTAAAAATAAAGAACACAACTTCTTGTTTCCCCTTTGTCTTGCATACAGAAGAACCGGGCTATACAATGAAAGCTAAGGCGGCTTTCTATGCTGGTTCCTACGGTTTTCTTAGTTTTTGCCCTTCTCCTTCCTGTACCGCTCTGCGCTGAAGCGGGCAGCCAGGACCCGTCAAAAGTCCTGGTCTGGGTAACGCCATCCGGTACGAAGTATCACGAGAAGGATTGCCCCACCCTTAAAAATTCAAAAAACCTCCGCTCCATTACTCTGGAGGATGCCCTTAAGCGGGGACTTGAACCCTGCAGTATCTGCAATCCCCCGGTGTATATCGGCGGCAAGGAGCTCTACCGGGTTAATAATCCGCCCCTGCGTTCTGCCCGGGAGGGGAACCTCTCCCGAATGCTTCCTGCCACAGTTCTTGAAGTCATAGATGGGGATACGATTAAGGTGAGCATCCCTAATCCACGGCCAATCCAGCTCAAGGCCCAGGAGACGATACGCTTCCTTGGTATCGATGCCCCCGAAACGAGCGCCAGTCCCCGGCCTGCTGGCTATTATGGCGAAGAAGCAAAGGCCTATGTGAAAAAACTGCTTGCTGGAAAGTCCGTACGGCTCGCCTTTGACTGGGATTTACGGGACAAGTACGGCAGACTTTTAGCCTACATTTACCTTACCGACGGTACCTGTGTGAACCTGCATCTGGTTGAACAGGGCTATGCCTTTGCGTATGTGCATTTTACGTTTCAGTTTATGGATGAATTTACCCGCGCCCAGGCCGCCGCAAAACAAAAGAAACGGGGCCTTTGGGGCCGGTAGGGTGGGTGTGGCGGCCGAGCCGGTAGGGTGGGTGTGGTGGCCGAGCCTGGAGGGCGGGTGTGGTGGCCGAGCCTGGAGGGCGGCAAGGGCGGTTACCCCGCCCAGGTGCAATTTAAGGGGCCCAGAATGCCCAGGCTCGAGCAGCCCTCACCGGGCTCCCTTCATCAACCTGATTAAATCTGAAGCCGTTCTGCGTGATGGTAGGCTTCGGCACGCAGGGCCTTAACCGAATCGTCCTTCAGGTAATCATCAAAGAGCATCATCCGGTCGATGAGCTTGCCGCCGGGAAGGATTTCTATAATCCGGTTGGCGATAGAGTTGATGAACTCATGGTCATGGGAATTAAAGAGCACCACCCCGGTAAAGGCTTCAAGACCTTCGTTGAGGGCTGTAATAGCCTCCAGGTCCAGATGGTTCGTAGGCTCATCCATGATGAGCACATTGGCTCCGGAAAGCATCATTTTGGACAGGAGACAGCGGACCTTTTCGCCCCCCGACAGCACATTCACCGGCTTCAGGGCCTCGTCTCCGGAAAAGAGCATCCTTCCCAGGAAGCTGCGGACATAGGTATCGTCCTGGTCCGGTGAATACTGTTTCAGCCAATCCGTAATGGAGAGTTCCGAATTAAAAAACCGGCTGTTTTCTTTGGGAAAATAGGAAAAACTCACCGTCTGTCCCCAGTAATAATCCCCGGAATCGGCCTTCTGTTCTCCGGCGATAATTTCGAAGAAGGCTGTTTTAGATTGATGTTCGGCGCCGACGAAGGCGATTTTATCGCCCTTATTCACAATAATAGAAAAGTCCTGGAGTAGCTGCGCCTCGGCTGTTCGGTAATTCAGCTTTTCTACCCGCAGTACGTTGTTGCCTATATCCCGGTTTGGTTTAAATGCCACATAGGGGAATTTCCGGCTTGTGACGGGGATGTTTTCCAGGTCCAGTTTTTCCAGAACCTTCTTGCGGCTGGTAGCCTGCCGGCTTTTGGACGCATTGGATGCAAAGCGTTGGATAAATTCCTTAAGTTCCTTTGCCTTTTCTTCCCGCTTTTTCAGCTGTTCCCGGGCCTGCCGCTGGAGCATCTGGCTCATCTGGTACCAGAAGTCATAGTTACCCGAATAGAGGGTGATACGGCCGTAATCAATATCACAAATGTGGGTACAAACGGTATTTAAAAAGTGCCGGTCGTGGGAAACCACAATGACCGTATTGGGAAAATCGATGAGGAAGTCCTCCAGCCAGGTGATGGATTCCAGGTCAAGACCGTTGGTGGGCTCGTCCAGGAGGAGTATATCCGGATTGCCAAAGAGGGCCTGGGCTAACAGCACCCGGACCTTCCGGGACTCATCCAGGTCGGACATCATTTTTGTATGGTCTTCTTCATCCAGCCCCAGACCGGAAAGCATCTGGCTTGCCTGGGCTTCCGCTTCCCAGCCTCCCAGTTCGGCAAATTCCGCTTCCAGTTCGCCGGCCCGGATGCCATCCTCATCACTCATGGATTCCTTTGCATAGAGGGCTTCCCGTTCCTTCATGATTTCATAGAGCTTGGGAAATCCCATCAGGACCGTTTCCATGACCGAATAGGCTTCGAATGCAAAGTGGTCCTGTTTCAGGACCGCTATTCGTTCTCCGGGGGTAACGATGATTTCCCCCCGATCATGTTCAAGTTCACCGGATAAGACCTTGAGAAAGGTGGATTTCCCCGCACCGTTGGCGCCAATGATGCCGTAACAGTTGCCGGGGGTAAATTTCAGGTTTACATCCTTAAAGAGGACCCGCTCGCCAAAGGCCAGGGTAACATCAGAAACGGTAATCACTTAGAAGTTTCTCCTTTAAACAGGTTGAGCAGGCGGCTCAGGAAGCCTGGTTTCTTTTCGGCTTTATTCTGTTGCTCTGAAACAACAGCCTTTTTAGGTTTTCCAGCCCTGGCTGCTTCAGGTGTGGGCGTCCTTCCCCTGGCCGGCTTATTGGTAGAGGTCTTTTCCGCAGTTCCTTCCGCTTCTCCCTGGTACTTTCGTTTATAGTATGCCAGCCGTTCTTCAAAGGTGAGGTGGGCCAGGTTCGGTTTTGCAGCGGTTTTTTCACGGCCCGCACTGCGGCCGGTGCTCAGGTTTGTGCCGCGGCCGGTTCTGGCGCTGGAGCTCCGGTCTATACTGCGGCCGGTGCCGCCTTTTCCCGCGGCTTCTGGCCTTTGCCGTTGTGCCCTCTGGTTCTCCCCAACCGCCCCTGCTGTAGCAGGCCCTGCAATTTTAGCTGAACGCTCTGGTCTGCGGCTTTCGGCGGCTGGTTTTTTCCCCTCCGCACTCTGATGGTCCCACTCCCGGCCAGGTTTCTGCCGTCTGGGTTGCCCCCGGTCTCCCCGTTCTCCGCGGCTCCGATCCCGATCCCGGCCCCGGCCTCTTGGTCGGCCGGAACCGCTGCGTTCATAGTCGCCATCTTCGTAATTGTCGGTCCGGATATGCATCCCTTCGCTTTTATCTTCCGCGAAGAGCTCTTCCGTTGCAATCTGGGAAGGAATTTTAGCCCCCAGATATTTTTCTATGGCCGGCAGCTCGTACACATCCTGTTCGCTGGCAAGGCTGAGCGCTACCCCTGTCTTGCCTGCCCGGGCGGTCCGCCCGATCCGGTGCACATAGTTTTCGGCCTCGTTGGGCAGGTCATAGTTAATCACCATGGCAAGCCCTTCGATATCAAGACCCCGGGCAGCCACATCGGTGGCTACCAGGAAGCGGGTTTTCCCGGCCTTCACATCATCGATAATCTTTAGCCGTTTTACCTGGGGCAGGTCTCCGATGATAAACTCGCAGGGAATATCGTTGATCCTGAGCCGTTTTGCGACAATCTCTGCGTATTTTTTTGTGTTGCAAAAGATAATGGCGCTTTCGGGCTGTCGCTGTTTCAGGATGCCCAGGAGCAGTTTCATCTTGTCTTCACCGGCAACATGGTACAGGAGCTGATCAATTTCATCGACCGTCACGTTTTCCGGTGTAATTTCGATTTCCAGCGGATCCTTGGTATATTCCCAGGCGAGGTTTTTAACCCAGGCGTTCAGGGTGGCACTGAAAAGCATGGTCTGCCGCCGGTCTACCGGAGGTACAACCTTGATGAGTTTCCGCAGATCGGGGTAAAAGCCCATGTCGAACATCCGGTCCGCCTCATCCAATATAAGGAAAGAGAGGTCCATGAGGTTCATCTGGCCCGATCCGTTTAAGTCCAATACCCGGCCGGGGGTTCCGATAAGAATTTGTACCGATTCCCGCAGAAGCTTTTGCTGGTGGGCATAGCCTACGCCGCCATAAAAACTGCCGATTTTAAAGGATAGGTATTTCCCGATTCGCTTTGCCTCTTCTTCTACTTGAACCGCCAATTCCCGGGTGGGAACCATGATGAGGGCCTTTTTGCCAGCCAGCAGCGGTTCTGTTAAAAGCCGCTGAAAAATTACAATAAGGTAGGCGGCTGTTTTACCAGTCCCGGTTTGGGACTGAACGTATAGGTCGTGGCCTCCAAAAGCGTTTTTAAGCACCTGTTCCTGAACAGGGGTGCAGGTTATATAGCCTGCGTCTGCGATGCCCCGTTGGAGGTCGGGGTGTAGGGTTAATTCTGTGAATTCCATGTCTATACTATATATACCTTTTTTTCATAAATATGAAAAGACCAGCTAAAACATGTCAGTATTTGCAAAACCATCGGGGTAAAACTACACTAAAGGAAGGGGGATTTACATGACACAGGAAACTTACAAGGATCTGGCATGGATTACCGCAGCCGATATGGGGCTGGGCCATAAACGGGCTGCCTGGCCTTTAGCTCCCTATGGTAAGGGCGGTGTTATCATCGCCGGGAGTGATGCAAACACCGACCCCGATGAAATGGCCCTGTGGAATCGTCTGCGCCGTACCTATGAAAAGCTTTCCAGAATAAAAAGCTGGCCCTTAATTGGAAACGCCCTCTTTGGCATCATGGATGCCCTCATGGCTATTCCAACAGCCTATCCCTTCCGGGACCTTTCTAAGCCTACCATTCAAAACACCTTTGTAAATAAGCTGGTAGAACAGGGCCTCTGCCGCACCTTTATCCGGCAGGCCCAATCGGAACCGCTCCCTATCGTTACCACCTTTTACGCCCAGGCTATCGCTGCAGAAAAGGCCGGTCTCAGGCGGATTTATTGTGTAATCTGTGATGCGGATATAAACCGGGTCTGGGTCGCGGACAATCCAAAACAAAGCCGTATCGAATACTTTGTCCCCTGCGGGAGAGCCTTGAGAAGGCTGAAACAATATGGAGTCCCCGATGAACGGATCTACATGACCGGTTTTCCCCTGCCCCTGGAACTGATCGGCGATGCAGATCTTTCGGTGCTGCGCCGTGATCTGGGACAACGCCTCGCCCGGCTGGATACCCAAAACCGATTCTGGCCCCTTCATGTTCACTCGGTAGAACACTTCCTGGGAAAGGACCATTGTCCTGAAAAACGTGGCAGAGAAGTGGGACCGGTAACCATTACCTTTGCGGTCGGCGGGGCAGGGGCCCAGAAGGAAATTGGCGCAGCGGCACTTCATGCCCTGGCTCCGCGGCTCGCCGATGGTTCTTTTAGGCTCAACCTGGTGGCAGGGAAACGGCCCGAAGTGGCCGCATATTTTCAGGATCAAGTGGAAGAACTCCGTAAAAAACGGCCGGAAGCAGTCGGTTCGGTCCACATCGTTTTTAACCCTGAAGATGCCGGTTATTTTGCAGATTTCGCTGCGATCCTTCATGACACGGATATTCTCTGGACCAAGCCGAGTGAACTATCCTTTTATACCGGCCTTGGTATCCCCATCATTATTGCACCTCCCATCGGTTCCCAGGAGGTCCATAACCGGGAATGGCTCATGGAAATTCAGGGTGGTTTTGATCAGAAAGACCCGGAATATGCTAATGAGTGGCTCTGGGACCTTCTGCAGGAGGGGCGCCTTGCAGAATGTGCCTGGGATGGCTTCCTTAAGGCCCGAAAATATGGTACCTATAAAATTGCAGAAATTCTTAAGACCGGCACCATGCAAAGGGAAACCAGTCCGCTCAAACGGTAAAATGTAGCCATGTCACATATCATAATCGCCATGATCGAGGTCGGGTACGGACATAAAGGTCCGGCCCTGGCCATTAAGGACGCCCTGGAGGGAGCCTTCCCCGGAAAGCATCGCATAGAGGTTATCGATTTTCCCCGTGCTGCAGGGGCTCTGAGGACCGATGCAAGCATAAAGGCTGCCTGGAATGCGGCCCTGCAACAGCCCTGGATGGTTCAGGCGTCCTATGCGCTCATGGAAGCTGTCTATCCCCATAGCGGTTCCGTTCTCTATCCCTTTATCGCGGATTTTTATAACCGGGGCTCCCGCTATTTAGCCACGGCAACACCTGACCTGTTCATCAGTACCCACCCCATGTGTTCTATGGTAGCAGCAGCTGCCCGACGCCGCTACGGCCTCAAGTTCCCGATTATTATCGATGTGGTGGACCCCTTCGACGGATACAGCCTCTGGGCAGAGCAATCTGCGGACCTCTTTCTGGTTCATTCTGAGCAAAGCCGGGATTTACTCATCAAGCATCATATTGATGAACGGAACATTAAACTGGTGCCCTATCCCCGGCTCCCGGCGATGCAGGCTCCTGAAAAGTCGCCGGAGGAACTCCGCCAAAAGTATGGCCTTGAAAAAAGTGACAAGCCCCTGCTGCTTGTGACAAGCGGAGCCCAGGGGCTGGGCCGGGCCTATAGCTTTGCCTGCCGGGCCTATCTGGAAGGATTTCCTGCGGACTTTATGGTGGTCACCGGGAAAAACAAAAGACTCTATGAGGATTTGTGTCAGCTGGTTCAGAAGACGACCCCTCAAGGGCTTCCGGGAACACTCATACCCCTTTCCTTTGTGAGCTCCATGGCGGAGCTTTACAGCCTCTGTGATATGGTGATTGGTAAAGCTGGGGCTTCCACCTGGGTGGAAAGCCTGGCCCATAGAAAACCCCTGATCTGCACCGAATGGGCCGGCCAGAATGATTATAAACTTATAGAGTTTCTGCTGCAAAATAGGCTTGGGAGTTTTACTCCCCGATACAGGGATTTTATAGGGCTCCTGACAAATCCTCCAATATATGAAAAATATGATGCGGAATTTTCAACCCATGGTATACTGGAGGCATTAAGGAGCTACCATGCTGTTTCTGGATCGATGTGATGGCAAACGAATTAAAGGTTTAAACCCCTTCCAAAAGATCATTCCTTATGTCATGACTACCCGGAACGGGGCCGCGGTTTATTTCTCCGAAGATATCGATATTGAACCCGCAATGCATCTTGTTAAACGATTAAACGAAGAGGAAAAAACCACCAAGTACACCCTCTTTTCGGTAGTCCTTACCGCCATAGTTCGGGTGTTGGAAGAAAAACCCCATCTGAACCGCTTTGTTATGGGAAAACATGTCTATCAGCGGAACTATATGTCCACCTCCTTCATCGTTAAAAAGGCCCTCACCGAGGATGCCCGGGAAACCGACGCCAAGGTCTATTATGAAGCAGGGGAAACCCTCTCTTCCGTGGCAGATAAGGTACAAAAGGCCATAGCCGCTGCCCAGAGTGAAGAGCTGAGTCCCGATGAAAAGGAAATGTATTTCCTCTCTGCCATTCCCGGCGGGTATCGGGCTGCCACGGCGCTCTTTCGCCTCCTTGAGCGGTTTAATCTGGCCCCGGCTTCCATGATCCGGTCCGATCCCCTCTATACATCGGTGTATGTGGCAAACCTGGCAAGCCTGAATCTACCCGCACCCTACCACCACCTTTATGAATGGGGAAATGCCTCGGTCTTTGTGGTGATGGGAAAAATCGAACGCCGTGCAGTGAATCGAAAGGATGGCACCGTACAGCAACGACGTTTTATGAATTTTAAGATTACCCTGGATGAGCGGATCTCCGAGGGCCTCTATTTTGCCCGGGCAATAGATCTTTTCCGCCGATACATGGCAAACCCGACGGTATTGTGCACTCCAGCTCTGGCCCAAAAAGAAGGGGTCCCTGAAGCCGTTCAGGAACCCCTCCCCATAGTAGCAGCCTCCAGTTGAGTCTGCGGATCGACCAAGGCCGCCCGCAGGCCTCACTTTCGTAGCCAAGCGGTGCAGCCCGCTTATTTAATCTCAATCTTCCGGGGCTTGGCGGCTTCTTTGATGTTCAAGGTGAGCTGCAGGACCCCGTCGTTCATCACCGCCTGAATCTTTTCCAGGTCGATGGTTTCATCAATTATAAACCGCTTATGATATTCGCCGGTCTGCCGTTCCCGGATCAGGTAGGTCCCTTCCACGGGGGTTGCGGCAGGTTTTCCCTTGATTACAAGTTCATTCTTTTCTACACTGACCTCAATACCATCCTTATCCACCCCGGGCATTTCTACCCGGACCAGGATTTGGCCGTTATCTTCACAGATGGCACATGCGGGCTGTACCATCCGAACCTTGTTTTCCTGTTTCTTTTCCATAACCTCGTTCATAGCTGTCCTCCTTACCCTGGTTTCTTATTTTACCTGAACCGCAATCTGCCGGGGCTTTAGCTCTTCCTTCTTACCAATAGTTACGGTAAGAATTCCGTTCTTAAGTTCAGCCCGTACTTTCTCTGGATCCGCAGCGGCGGGCAGAGAAATGGTCCGGCGGAAGGAGCCTTCCCAGGTTTCCTTGCGGAAGAACCGCTTCTTATCCTTGGATTCCTTAGTCTCCTTCTTCTCCCCTTCTATGGTGATTACATTGTTCTCCACCGTCAGGTTAATGTCTTTTTTGTCCACCCCGGGAAGATCCACCGTGAGAGTGTAGCCCTCGTTGGTTTCTACCAGGTCAACCGCGGGAGCCAGCGCCCGGTCCAGGAGTCCCATGTTGTCAAAGCCAAAGTCGAACCAGCGGCTCAGCTCTCTTTGCAGGCGATCCAGTTCCTCTACCGGATCAAGTTCTGTAGGTCGATTTCGTAACATAAGGTTCATAGCGTACCTCCTTGCATCTCTTAGTTTTATGAGCCCCCACACCCTATCGGGGCCTGGGAAGCTCTTTTCATAAATATATTAGCAAAAATCGTGCCAAGTTTATGTTGATGAGCCCCTCGGCTTTTATAATATATTTAAGTGTATGTATTATAATGAAATAATTATTAGTGCAAAATCTATGATGCAAGGTCCGGTCCATGACTTTCATCTTTGTATACCGGGCAGCTTGTTCCGTTATTCTACAATAGGGTCAATATGATACAATACAAGTGTGTAAAAATGACACATTATAGATTAGCCATGAAAAATGTGCTGGGTCTCTCTGACGCATCGCACAAGGAACCCCTTGCATGAGATACCTTAAAAGAACCATACTGGGTTTACAATGTCTGATCATTCCCTGGTATTTGTTTCTATTCACTGTGAACGGGGGCCCGATGCGGTTCCCCTGGGGGCAGCCTCGGTGGCTTCCTTTGTGCAAAGCGAGTTTCCCCGGATACAGCTTTTAGAAGCCCATATTGATGAAGGTCCGTCCCGTATTTTTAACCGGCTTTCCCAGCTCTGTTCCAGCGCAGTCTCCAGTAAAAAACGGGCGATAGGTTTTTCCCTCTACAGCTGGAACCGTGGGCTGAGCAAGACCGTAGCGGAGTTATATAAAAAGGAATATCCCGGGGATCTCCTCTTTGCCGGTGGTCCTGAAGTTACCGCCCGGCCAGATGGCCTTTCTATCAGTGAGGGCGGCCCCTTTTCTGTGTTAATTCAGGGGGAAGGTGAATCGGCCTTAAAAAGAATTCTTGCCGCCTGGGCCTCTGGTATGGATCTTGAACCCTCTATTCAGCAGGGGAGTGTGGAAGACTTGTCCCGGCTTCCTTCCCCCTGGCTCTCTGGTCTCCTGGAAGGCTCCCTTTCATCCCGTAAAGGATCTGCGGGGGCTCTCTGGGAACTCACCCGGGGCTGTCCCTACGGATGTACCTACTGTTATGAATCCAGAGGCAACCGGCAATTGCGGTCTATTTCGGAGGAACGGTTTAATCAGGAACTGGATTACTTTGTTACCAGGAAGGTCCCGTCGGTTTTTGTGCTGGACCCTACCTTTAATGCTGATAATAAAAGGGCCCTTACAATTCTGGACCAGCTTCTGGATAAGGGTCGGGATATTCACTGGCATTTCGAGGTCCGGGCTGAACTGTTAAACCGGGACCAGGCTCGCCGTTTTGCAGAACTGGGAGCATCCCTGCAGATAGGACTGCAGACCGCAGATCCAGGGGTCTCCGCTCGGGTAGGGCGGCCCCTGAACCTGGCTAAATTTAAACAGAAGATTGATATCTTGAACGAGGAAGGGGTTGTGTTCGGCCTGGACCTGATGTACGGCCTCCCCACCGATACCCTCCAGGGTTTTATGAAAAGTGTCGATTATGCCATCAATCTGTATCCTAATCATCTGGATATATTCAGGCTTTCGGTCCTTCCCGGCACGGTTCTGGCAGAAGAAGCCCGAGACTACGGTATGGACTATGAACCGGAGCCGCCCTATACACTCCGTTCGAGCGCAAGTTTTTCTTCCCAGAATCTGGAGCGGGCTGAACGGCTCGCCCATGCGGTAGATTTCTTCTATAATAAAGGTCGGGCTGTCCCCTGGTTTAACCAGGTCCTATATCCCCTTAAAAAGTCTCCAACACAACTCTTCCTGCTTTTTGCTGACTTTATGGATGCAAAAAAGAAACCCTGGGATGCTAACCTGGACCCCTCCTATCCCCCGTCCCGGGAAGCCCTGATCCTCGAATTTTTGCATGGCCTATTTGAAAAACAAAAACTCCATTACCTCCTGCCTGCGGTGTGGGATGTGGTCCGTTTTCATGGGGCCTGGGCCCGGGCCCTCGCAGAAGGTATCAGCACCACCATCGATTGCAACTATGATCCGGATCAGCTGTTTGGCAGCGGTATTCAGGATCTGGAGGAATTTTGTACCCTGGCAGATATGAGTCCCTGTAGAATCAGGGTCCGGCCTGGCAGCGATGAACCAGAGGTGAGTTATTTATCATGAATCCAAAAAAAGAATCTCTGTTTTCTATTCAACGGCAGCGAGATCTTCTGAGGCGCTGGTATTTTTCCCGAATCGGTCTTGTTGCAGAGAGCGCCCTCATTGGTCTGGCTTCCGGATTAGTGGTTTCTTTTTTTCGTATGGCCCTGGTACAGGCCGACGGATTCAGGCTGAACTGGTACCAGCGGTTAAGTAATGCGATCTATAATAAGCAATGGTACCCTATCGGCCTGGAGATCCTGGCCTTTATTGTACTGGGGCTTTTCTTAGGCTGGATGAGCCTGTGGCGTCCCATGGCGCGGGGGAGCGGTATTCCTCAGCTTAAGGGCTATTTCGAGGGACACCTTACATTCCGTTGGTTTTCCGAACTTATCGTAAAAATTACAAGCGGCATTCTTGGAATCGGTGCAGGTCTGTCTCTGGGGCGGGAAGGCCCCTCTGTTCAAATCGGATCCTATGTGGGAATGGGTATCCTGACCCGATCTGAAAGGTCTGCGGTAGAAAAGAAATTTCTCATTACCGCGGGAGCCTCTGCGGGGCTTGCTGCTGCCTTTAATGCCCCCCTGGCGGGGGTACTCTTTGCTCTGGAAGAACTGCACCGTGTTTTTTCTCCCCTCCTTCTCACCTGTACCCTGGCAGCATCCATGACCGCTGATATGGTGGCCGGTTATTTCTTCGGTATGCACCCGGTGTTCAATTTCAGGGCTATCAAACTGCTTCCGATCAACCTGTATCCCTGGATTATTGTGTTGGGGGTGGTGAGCGCCTTGGGGGCGGATCTGTTTAAACGGGCCCTCTATGGGTTTCAGGATTTTTATAAGCATGTACCGGTCCCCCGTTGTATGTGGCCCATACTGCCCCTTCTGGCATCGATCCCTCTGGGTCTCTACCTCTTTGATGTTACCGGTGGTGGGCATCCGCTTATCGA
>JAAYUZ010000149.1 GCA_012517385.1 Treponema sp.
ACCTGGTTGCCCGCCGCTTGGTAGGGCCCGACCCGGCCGATTTCCCAGGCCGGGTAGCCCTGACTGTCAAGGAATTCTATGGCAGTCTGGGCATCTTCCTTTTTCAGGGCCAGCACAAAGCCGATGCCCATGTTGTAGGTATTGAACATGCTGCGCCGGAGCTCCGGGTCTTCCCGGAGAAGCCGTTCTCCTTCCTGCTGGGCAGAGGCACCCTTGAGGGGGCCCTTGCCGTCTGTCGCAGCGCCGTAGGCAATGCGGGCAAAAATGGGCGGTATGGGCCAGGCGCCGTTTTTAATGATGGCAGTACAGGGTTCAGCGAACATTCGGGGGATGTTTTCATAAAAACCGCCGCCGGTGATATGGGCCATGCCGCGGACTTCGACCCGTTCCATGAGGGCCAGGACGGGCTTAACATAGAGCCGGGTCGGCTCAAGCAGGGCATGGCCGATAGGCATTCCGCCAAAATCTTCAGCCAAATCGGTAATGACCCTGCGGATAAGACTATAGCCGTTAGAATGGGGGCCAGAGGAGGCGATACCCACGAGAACATCATCAATCTGTATGGTCTGGCCGTTTACAATGTTTTTCCGGTCCACGATACCGACAGAAAAACCGGCGATGTCGTATTTTCCTTCATCATAAAAACCGGGCATTTCCGCGGTTTCTCCGCCCAGGAGCACCGAGCCGGTTTCCCGGCAGCCAGTGGCAACGCCCTTAACGAGGGCGGCGGCGATTTCCGCGTCGAGCTTTCCGCAGGCGAGGTAATCGAGAAAAAAGAGAGGCCGTGCTCCGTGGCAGAGCACGTCGTTGACGCACATGGCCACGCAGTCGATGCCGACGGTGTCGTATTTTTTCATGCGAAAGGCAATGTCCAGCTTGGTGCCCACCCCGTCAGTACCGGAGACAAGTACCGGATCTTCCATACCCGCTCCGGCATGAATCAGTTCCTTAAGGGACATCATGCCGGCAAAGCTGCCAATCTCATTGATAACCGAACGGGCGGCGATGCCGTCGGCCATGGTTGCGGCGGCCAGGTCCTTGTAGCGTTCTACCGCCCGGTAGCCCTCGGTAATATCCACTCCTGCCTGCTTGTAATCCATTTTTCTTCCTTAATTAGTCTTCTCCCGGTGTAGGAACCGGGTATTCTCCGGTAAAACAGCCAAGGCAATAGCCCGCTTCGCCGTCCAGGGCTTCCAGGAGCCCCTCGGTGGAAATAAAGGCGAGGCTGTCGGCCCCGATGGCCTGGCAGATTTCTTCCACGCTGCTTGCATTGCCAATCAGGTCCTTTCGGTGTGGGGTGTCGATGCCGAAATAGCAGGGGAAACGGACTGGCGGCGAGCAGACCCGGAAATGTACTTCCTTGGCTCCGGTCCGTCTTAAGAGGGTCACGAGGCGGCGGCTCGTGGTTCCCCGTACAATGGAGTCATCGATAATGACGACCCGTTTCCCCGACACTTCGCTCTTTAGGACGTTGAGCTTTACCGAAACCGCCCGTTCCCGTTCGTCCTGGTTCGGGGCGATAAAGGTGCGGCCCACGTATTTGCTTTTAACAATGCCGAAGCCAAAGGGTGTTCCTGTAGCCCGACCGTAGCCGATGGCGGCGGGAACTCCCGAATCGGGGACGCCGATAACTAAGTCTGCCACGACCGCCGATTCCCTGCCGAGGATTTCCCCCGCCCGGATACGGGCCTGGTATACATCAACCTTATCGATGGTGCTGTCGGGCCGGGCAAAATAAATGTACTCAAAGGCGCAGACCGCTTTGCGGGTCCGCTCGCCGAAGCGGAACGAAAGAACGCCGTTCTGATCGATGACGACGATTTCCCCCGGATCGATGTCCCGGACAAATTCGCCGCCCACCGCATCGATGGCGCAGGATTCGCTGGCCAGCACCCAGCCATTTTCTTTTTTGCCAAGGCAGAGGGGGCGGATGCCGTGGGGGTCCCGGGCGCCGACAAGGCTTGTCTCGGTCATGACTACCAGGGCATAGCTTCCCTTGATAAATTGGATGGTATCGGTCAGGGCTTTTTCGAGCCCCTTTTTATAATTTTTAGCAATCAGATTGATGATTACTTCGCTGTCGCTGGAGGATACAAAGCCGACGCCGGCATCTTCAAGCAGTTCCCGTACCACCGTTGCATTGGTCAGGTTCCCGTTGTGGGCCACGGCAATGGAACCAAGCTTAAAGCGGCTTACGAAGGGCTGGGCATTTTCTATGGTGCTGGAGCCTGCGGTAGAGTAGCGGACGTGTCCGATGGCGAGGGGGCCCGAAAGCTGGGCGAGTGTAGCGGGATCAAAAACTTCGCCTACCAGGCCCATGCCTTTCCGGCTCTCTATGGTGCCGTCCCGAGCCACGGCGATACCGGCGCTCTCCTGGCCCCGGTGCTGGAGCGAGAAAAGGCCATAGTAGACCAGGGGCACCACGTTCTGGTCCGCCTTGTTTGAATAGACCCCGAAAACGCCGCATTCTTCGTGGAGTTTATCATCCATCATCCCAGTGCTCCTTAGTGTACCCTTTGCTTTTCAGCGGCTGATCCGCGAAAGAATTTCAACATAGGCTTCTTTTACATTTCCCAGGTCCCGCCGGAACCGGTCCTTGTCGAGTTTTTCGTTGGTTTGGGCGTCCCAGAAACGGCAGGTGTCGGGGGAAATTTCATCGGCTAAAACCAGCTCACCCTGGCTTGTACGGCCGAATTCGAGCTTAAAGTCGATGAGCCGGATGCCCCGTTCCAGAAAGAAGGTTTTAAGGCTTTCGTTGATTCTGCCCGCAAGCCGGTATATTTCTTCCAGCTCGGCAAAGGTTGCAAGTCCAATAGCCACCGCATGATAATCGTTGATGAGGGGATCCCCCAGGGCATCATTTTTATAGGAAATTTCGTACACCGTTGTTTTAAGCTCTGTGCCTTCCGGAACGCCGAGCCGTTTGGACATGGAACCGGCGGCCACATTTCGGACAATCACTTCCAGGGGAATGATGTGCACCTTTTTGCAGAGCATATCCCGGTCATTAAGCTGATCTATGAAATGGGTAGGGATACCGGCCCTGGATAGATGGGAAAACAGGATGGATGTAATCCGGTTATTCATGACGCCCTTGTCTTCTATCTGGCCTTTTTTTTCGCCGTTAAAGGCGGTGGCGTCGTCTTTGTAGTGGATGATTACCAGATCCGGATCGGTGGTGGCAAAGACCTTTTTTGCCTTGCCTTCGTAGAGCTGTTGACCTTTGGTATACATGGGCGGACCCTCCCCGTCTGAAATTGACGTATACCTCTCGGTCCTTTATGAATGGCCCATTATGGGAACGGTTTCCCCGCGCAGCCTGTTGTGTTTCTCAGCCCATAGTCAGGATGTTTACGGCTTCCTGGTAGAAACACCCCGACCGTATTACGGGGCATATATGGACCGATGGCGTACTGTCTGGCCGCAGGCTATCACAAAGGGGCCCTGCTGGACAAGGGGGCTTACGTATCATGCAGGATAATTATAGCATTTTCCCGAACACAATGCCCCATGGTTCGGTAGAAATTTCACACAAACCATAACGGCGGTAAAAGGCAATGGCTCCCTGGTTTGCACCGCTGACCCCCAGATGGAAACCCCTGCAGCTCTTTTCGGTAAACCGTGCTGTTATGGCATCCATCAGTTTCCTGCCCCAGCCGCCTCCCTGGGCTTCCGGCAAGAGGTCTATATGGATGTGCCCCGGGTATTGGGCTGCCCATGTGGGGCAGGTGAGCGGTTCTGCAAAGAGCCGTCGGGTCCCTTCTTCTGTGGTGCTTTTGCTTCCTTCGGTCCCCCGATACAGGACTTCGGCAGCGGGCCTCCATTCCCGGTTGAACCAGTCCGTGTAAGCCGCCGTGTCAGAGGTTCCCAGGATATATCCCAAAGGCCGCCGCAGGCCCTGGTATGCTCCCTCC
>JAAYUZ010000150.1 GCA_012517385.1 Treponema sp.
ATCCTCCGGCTGGGATGGTCCCATAGACGTAAACGGGACAAACTCCTCTGGGCTGAACTCCAGGACCCAAAGAAGCTCTTTGCTAACCTTGGGAAGCCCCAACCAGAGGTGCTGGATGATAAATTACGGAACTTTGCCTATCAGTTAGAAAGCAGGGCCCGTATAGCGGGACTAGCGACTGTGGAACGCTTTTTTGGTTCCCTTTCCCGGTATCCCGGATACCTGGAACAACTTCTAGATATAAGAGATATAGAAGATATCTACACACTCCTCGCACATCAAGACAGACCTCTTGACCGGTTTCCTATCAGAAGCCTTTCGGTCCAGCTTTACCGGGATTCCAAGCGGCTTGAATCTCTGTTAGAACTTATAAAACCCTTAGCTAAAAGGCTCGAACAGGATGACCTGCTGTCAGATCTTCCCCGAAGATCTTTTCCAGTGGCATGGATTGTGGGGTCCCTCCAGCTCCATTCGGGCCATCGGGTAATTCTCGAAGGGGGTAACAGCTATTACCCTATGGGTCTTTCATTGGAACTCCTGCAGGGCGCTACGGATCTGGAAATACAATCTGCCAGGGGGCAGCAGGGGTTCATCAATATACTCTCGATAGAAAATAAGGAAAGTTTTTTTTCTCTTCCCCGGATGGGTCTTCCCTTTGATGGGTTTGTGTACACCAATGGCTGGCCAAACAGTGCGGTCCGCCAGATATTAGATCTATTACATAAAGGGGGCTACAACCTGTACCACGCGGGGGATCTGGATATAGAAGGGCTGGCAATTTTAGAATACCTCCATGAAACCTACGGTACTAGTCCCTTTGGCATGGATCTGGCAATCTTTGAACGATACCGAGCCTTTGGAAGACCCCTTTTGAATGCGGAGATCCGTTCTCACCGCTTCGAAATCTACATTTCTCGTCTAGCACCGGACCTTAAGACTCTAGCCCAGGAAATTGTAACGTCCCGGATTGGAATTGAACAGGAAATTATTGATTACAGGGAGGCCTCCCATGAAATATCGCCTGGAAAAATCTGCTGAGTTCGTATACGAACTTCCCCCTACCGGTCCCATGCAGGTGCCCCTCAGACTCTATACTACCGAGGGGATGCTTACACAGCTTTTAGAAGACCAATCTGGGGTAGAAACTAAGGGTAATCTTTATCCCTGCCCGTCAAGCAGAGCCCCAAGAAATGAGGCCGGCGGCTCCCAGGCCCGGTCTCCATAGCCCCCTGCCATAAGCCATGCCGAAGGTATATGCCGTTCTCTTAAAAAGGTATAGACAAGGAGATCCCGCTCGACACAGGTATCCAAAGACAACTGCAGGTCTGAAGTGGAAGGCAGTTCATCCTTTTCATAGGGATCAGCTCCGTCAACCACTATGGCAAGATCAGGCAACCTCTTACGGGACAAAACCTCAAGTTTTTTAAGGCCCGTTCCAAGCTGTTCCACATAGGAACCTTGTTCATCCTTCGAAATGGGAAGCTCCACATCAGAGGGGATAAGGGGAGCCCTGCCGGGGACGGCCCGGGAAAGGGTTTCCGCATCCAGGGGCCAGGACGAAGCCATGTGGATCGAAAGGGTCAGAATTGATGGGTCCCCTGAGGTTAATTCAGTGGTGCCATCGCCCTTATGAGCATCCAGATCTATAATCCAGATTGATGAAACCAGCCCTTCTGCCTGAAGCCGCCTTGCGCTTATGACAATGTCATTTACAAGACAAAAGCCTGCACCGGCATCGCGCCTTGCATGGTGCATACCGCCCCCCAGGTAAAAACAGAGATCCGGCTGTACAAGGGCAAGGCGGCAGGCAAGATAGGTTCCCCATACCTGGTTTAGAATAGTACTGAAAAGTCCGGTAAGGGACTGCGAAGCAAGATCCGGGCGATACCGTCTGGGCTGACCCCGTTCATCAATCAACTCATAGGTCTTAATAAGTTCAGCCTCGAGCCCTTCACCGAAAAGGGCTGACACGTACTCCCTGCTGTGTACCCGTTCCAGATCTTCCCGGCCTATATGACGGTCATTTTTCGGGATTTCCAGCAATTCCGCCGCGGTCTTAAGATTGAGCACTTCTGTTGTTTTATCCGGATATTTTTTCTGCAGGTACTCCAGCACCGCCTGAGAGCGCCGATCCCGGATAGGAATCTGTATGCCATAATCGGGGAAGTGCATATCCAGCAAAGGGTCGTACAGTAATATCATATCAGTATTAACTTATTGTTTCTTTTTTCTGCTGAAGTTTTTTGAATCATACTCATCGGAGCCGATCCAGAGATCGACCTTGGTTCCTTCTGTTGTTCTGGATACATCTCCATGTTTAATCTGCCATCCAATAAGGTTCAGCCGGGCAGCGCTGATTGCATCGGTCCCCGCCATAGCACCATAATATTCAGATAATTCCGGGCGTACCTTCGGGTTCAAATCATGTTCCATCTTTTTTAGTTCAGAATCACTCCGCTGAATATCATCCATTACCGACAGATGCAATCCATCCGTTTCATTATGAAGTGAAATTACCATACGGGAAGGAGATTGCTCCATGATATAATTGGTAATCTCGCTCACCAGATGAACAATAACTTCTTTATGCTGCATTGTATCACCTCTTTTTTATATTAGCCTTAATCCATTCGGACACTGCAAAGATAAAGGTTGCAACTAAACCGCCTGAAAATCCGTTATTATAAAGTACAAGACCACCATGCCATACCGCAGTTCGTTCTACAAGTACTAAATGAAGAAATCCAGCAATGATTCCCGGCACAATACCAAACTCACCAGCAATAGGAGCAAGGGTAGTACCGAATAGTAATGCAAGGAGCGGTCCTGGTGCGGTAGGAGATTTACCAGAAATGAGCGTTGCTGCGAGAATACCTGATACAACGGGCCAGACATTCTTTAGATGCTTACCGAATGTTCCAAAACCAATAATTGTAAAAAGGGCTCCAATCACCGGGCCATTAAATACAGCGCCAATGCTTATAACATATATTGAGCCAGCTAATCCAAGGAGTCCCGCATTAAGCAGAGCAGCACCTGGAGATACCAGATCTGTAAAATCCGCTGGCAGACGACCTGAAAGCTTTTGTATTGCCATTAAACCGGTAACAGACTTTTTTATTCCATCTACGGATATCCCTGCAATTATTAATAATAAAGAAACAATTGGAATAATTGCTGTTAAAATTAATGAAAAGGTTGTATTCCATTCAACTTGAATTGATAAATCCATGCCCACTGCAGTAAACAGGGATGCGAAGAATAGGCCAAGAAAACCACAGGAAAAACCAACATTATAAAGATTATAACCTTCATGGAGCCGCAACATGGCAATTGCCAGGGAAGGTAATAATACTCCAACTATCATCCCTAGAAGCAGACCAAGAAGTATTGCAACCAGAGGGTGCAGACCAGAAATATTGGCTACATAACTTGTAATAGGACCAAAGGCTGTTCCAAAAAGAGCAATGATCAGATAATTTTTAAATGATTTTCCCGCCAATTTTGCCGCTATATAGACACCAAACACAATGGGCGCTGTATTTACAGGGGTTTTGCCAAAAAAACTAAAGCCAATGATGGTCATTATAGCAGCAAAGGTTGGTCCAGAAAGGGAAACTCCAGCCAATTGAATAACCAGAAGTCCTAAAAACCCCATTAAAGAAACATTTAACAAAACGGCACCTATACCACCAATGCTGGAAAAATCACTAATGAGTCTGCCAGGATGGGTTAGGATATTATAATAACCATATAAAACATCTAAAGGAGGCTCAACTAAAAATGCCAGGACAAATAAAAAGCAAATAATACCTAATAAGATAATAAAAAGCGGATTTCTATCATTCATGTATTACAAACTCCCTCTTTTATGGACGAACATGATACACCTGATAAACCCCATCTACGCCCTTAAAAGTATGGGTAGATCGATAGACCCGGGGCACATATTTCCGAAGCAGCGTCTTATGTTCCAGAGGAGCGAATACATTCTCCGAAAGAATGATTTCGTTTGGCTGGGCAATGCCCTGTATCCGGGCAGCTAAATTTACCGTAGTGCCAAAATAATCGAGCCGATTGTTCAGGGTAACCAGAATGGTAGGGCCTGAGTGGATTCCAATTTTTACCTCTATCCGTTCCTTTTCTGGACGGTTCTGATAATAGGAGCGCAGGGTCTGCTGAGCCTCGACAGCTGCTATAATAGCATGACGGCCATCGACAAAGGAGCCCATCACCGCATCTCCGATGGTCTTTACGGGAAGGCCATTGTATTTTTGAATACACTCAAAAAGAATTCTAAAATGCTCCCGGACCAAACCAAAGGCTTTAGCATCCCCCAAATCGGAGTACATTCTGGTGGAACCCTTTATATCCGTAAACAGGATGGTGCTGTTCATCAATTCAAGACTCTGATCCTGCGGGAGGGTTTCAGCACCAAAATACTCCCGGTACAGGGGATGTTGAATCACATCAACCGCATAGATTGTGTGGGGATTTTGCCAATCAAAATGCATATGTTGAGTAATATCTTCCCTCATCAGGTTATGATATCGCTCCTTTAACGCCTTAGATTGTGGCGCTTTACCGGGGTGGAGAGAAAAAAAGACTTCTATGTTACGATCTATCACATTGGCAAAATTCACCTTACAAACCGGACAGTAATCATCATGGGTAGCTTCGTGGAGGCTGACCGTTTCTTTTGGAACACCACCACAGTGGGGACAATGGAAAACCCATTCCATCACAAGAAAGCCTTCATACAAGGCTTTTATACAAGCTGCGAGCATCACCGGTCTTGGGATCTGGTTTTCATCTGCAAGTTTATATACATCAATATGAAAGCTCCCCTGCTCATCGCTTTGTTCAAGATAGGTTCTAAGTACCGATACGGCATCCTGGTGTTTTGTCTGGACCAGGGTATTTGAAAGTGTCATGAATAAGCCTCCATAGATAGTATAACATTCCTAACATGGGTGATGCACTGCCCAGTAATCATCCATCCTTTGGCCAGGATTCCAACAGGTCCTTCACTGTTTTCAGGAAACCGTCTGCACCCTCACCATCCATCACCCGGTGATCGAAGACAAAGGATAGATATACCATGGGTTTAATAGCGATTGCATCGCTACCATCTGCAGTCTGGACTACCATGGGACGTTTCTGCATGGCACCGATTCCTAATATTCCTGTGTGGCCCTCAACGATAACCGGGGTTGCAAACAGGGAGCCTCCCGTGCCGTGGTTGGTTACAGAAAAGGTTGCCCCCCGGACATCATCCACCGTAAGGGCCCGGTTTCGGGCCCGAGCTGCCAGGTCCTCGATACGGCTCGCCAGTTCTTTAAGGGATAGCCGCTCCGCATTACGAATTACCGGTACTATAAGCCCTTCAGAGCCCAGGGCTACGGCCATACCAATATTGATATCCTCATGGTACTCCATGCCCTCATCGGTCCAGGACGCATTAACCAGGGGATGTCTGAGAAGGGCATGGGCTGCAGCCTGGACAAAATAGGCGGTCAGGGTAAGTCGTATTCCCTCTCGGGCAAAGGCATCCCGGTGCATCGACCGGTGCTGAAGCACCGCGCTGAGGTCAGCTTCCATGACGGTCAGCACAGGAGCAGAACTATGCATGGACCGGAGCATCCGTTCGGCAATCCGTTTCCGGCCCGTAGAATGGGGTACCACGTTTGATGTCCGGGTGGATATTGATGGGACCGCTTTATGGTTCTGTTCCAGATAGTCCAGTATGTCCTGCTTCATTATCCGGCCGCCCAGGCCCGTACCATGGATTTTAGCCGGATCAAGACCATGGGTACGGATGAGCTTTCGGGCCAGGGGCGAAAGAAAGCCCGCTGTTTTTTGGATGCCTTCACCACCAGGGGGTATCTGGGATTGTGGATTCACCTGGTGTAGCGGAGCAGGTTGGTTTTTAGAGGACGCCCCTGCATTTGGACTGGGTGCAGAGATGGGCTTAGTTCCCGTTGCACCTTGCTGGTCCCGATCAGAAGCTGTTTGTTCCGTTTCCAGATTGATGAGGGGAGAACCCACCTGAACGAGGTCACCCTCCCGTACCAGGATGTCCTTCACGGTACCCGCTATGGGGCTGTTGAGCTCTGAGACCACCTTATCCGATTCAAGTTCCATTAGCCCCTGATGCTCTGTAACCCGCTCCCCAGCCGCTACCAGAATTTTTCCGATCGTAAGTTCCTCTACCCCTTCCCCCAGACGGGGGGCACGGATTGTCTGTATCATACAAGGGTCTCCTTACCAAAGGGCTGGGAATCGAGCCGGCATGGCTTCATGCAGAATTTCATAGGCTCCATTAAAAATAGTTTCCCGATTTGGTTTCGACCAGTAGTCTCCGTCGGATCCATAGGCTGGCCGGTGGGGGGCTGCGGTGAGGGTCCGCGGCGGGGAATCGAGCAGTTCATAACCGCCCTGGACTTCCAGAATTTCCCTGAGCATATAGGCACTGGCACCACCGGGTACATCCTCATCGACCACAAGGAGCCGGCTTGTTTTTTTCAGGGATTCATGGATCATACCGCGGAGATCAAAGGGGAGCAGGGACTGGATATCAATCACCTCAGCTTCGGCCCCGCAGCGGGCCAGGAGGTCCGCCGCTTCCATAACAGGCCGGACCGCAGCCCCATAGGTTACGAGGGTGATATCCTTTCCCTCACGGAGTACTTCACAGACCCCAGGGGGGAGACAGATATGGGCCAGATTTTCAGGCAGCGGTTCCTTTCGGCGATACCCATTCAGCACTTCTATGATGATGGCACTGTCATCGGAGGCAAGCATGGCGTTGTAGAATGCGGCTGCCCTGGTAAAATCCCGGGGCACCAGGAGATACATTCCCCGAATAAGATGTAAAATGCCTCCCATGGGAGAGCCCGAATGCCAGATCCCCTCCAGACGGTGTCCCCGGGTACGGATGATGACCGGTGCTTTCTGGGAACCTGCGGTCCGCCAGTACAGGGAAGCTAGATCATCCGAAAGGAGCTGGAGACCGTAGAGCAGATAATCCAGATATTGAATTTCCGCTATGGGCTTAAAACCCCGGAGAGCCAGACCTATGGCTTGTCCCACAATGGTAGCCTCCCGGATTCCCGTATCGGTCACCCTGAGTGCACCATACTTTTCCTGGAGGCCGTGGAACCCCTGATTCACATCCCCCAATTGCCCCATATCTTCTCCAAAGGCAATAATGCGTCTATCCCGGGCAAGGGCGGCATCAAAATAATCGTGGATGATTTCAAAGCCCATCCGAAGAGGAGGGTTCTCCCCATACTCAGGCTGAATTTCGGTGATATTTAAGGCGGATCTTTTACCTTCAGCATATAAATATGATCCATACACCTTTAACCGGTCAGCCTCAAGTTTCTGGTAGAGCTCCAGAACCGGACGTACATCAGGGTTATTGCCGGCAAGAACAGCTTCAGAGCCTGATATATTGGCTTTTCTGGGTAGCAGCGCTTCATGGAGCGCCGCTGCAATATCCCTGAAGGCTGGTGTGTCCTGCGCTTCCAGAGTGTCTGCACTAAGTCCCGCGGCTTTTAAGACCCTGAGAGCTTCTTCTTTTACCTGTAAAATAGGCTTACGATACTCCTCATAGGCAAGCCGCCGTTCCTGCTCTACAAAGGCCTGTTCTTCAGCTTCAAGCTGTTCAAGCTCTGCACTCACCGCCATATTCTGTTCAAGCAGGTACCGCTTAAACTGGACGATGCAATCATATTCTGCTTCCCAGACAAGCCGATCCGCATCCTTGTATCGTTCATGGGAACCCGAAGTAGAATGCCCCAGGGGCTGGGTTAATTCGGTTACGTGAACTAAGGCTGGGACATGATGCTGCCGGGCCTCTGCGCTGGCTGCCTTAAAGATTTCACAGAGGGCAGGATAGTCCCAGCCCCGGACTGAATAAAGATCAAAGCCCCGGTCACAGGTTTCTCCAGGACAGCTGGTACGCTGAAACCCCGCCAGGGCTGCATGGATATTTTCTTTTACCATCTGAAAACGGTTCGGCACTGAAATACCGTAGCCGTCATCGTATACCGTTATTACCGCCGGGACCCGGAGCACCCCGATGGCATTTACCGATTCCCAGAACAGCCCCTCCGCGGTGGATGCATTCCCTATGGTGGCCCACACCACCTCATTCCCATTCCGGGAAAAGCCGCGGCTTGCGGGTCCCTGAGGTCCAAGCTGGCGGTATAAAAGGGATGCGTAAGCCAGGCCTACAGCCCGGGGCATCTGGGATGCCGTAGGAGACAGGTCCGCTGCAGAATTGTACCGATCAGTCTGGTCGAGCCAATTTCCATCCGGGTCGAGCAGCCGGGTTGCAAAATGGTTATTCATGCTTCGGCCCCCGGTTTGCACCTCATGAGCAGGGTCTGTGTCGCCATACAACTGGGCAAAGAATTGCCGGACCGTAAGCAGACCGAGGGCAAACATCAGAGTCTGATCCCGATAATACCCGGAACGCCAATCCCCCTTTTCAAAGGATCTAGCCATGGCAAGCTGTACCATCTCTTTACCATCACCAAAGATGCCGAATTTAGCCCTGCCATTCAGAACCTCCCGCCGTCCCACAACCGAGGCAATCCGGGAACGGAGGGCCAGCCGGTAATCATCGATACTCATAATTATAATGATAGTCATTTATATATTACTATTCAAGTAATGTTTAATTTTATGGATGGTCTGCTTGCGGCGGCATCCACTTTGTTTGTTAGCCCTGCGGTGCCAGTCCTTGGCTTACTGTGCTTGCGGCGGCAGCTTTTTTACAGTAGCCTTAAAGCTATGAAAACCATTATTTGCTATGGAGATTCCAATACCTGGGGTGCGGATCCTGCCACCGGGGGCCGTTTTGACCACAGAACCCGCTGGACAGGGCGGCTCAAGGAACTGTTGAACAGAGGAGCCGATCCTGAGAATCCGGCTTACTGGATAGTAGAAGAGGGGCTTAACGGACGCACCACCTGCAGGGATGACCCCATTGAGGGGGACAAAAACGGCCTGCGGCAGCTACTACCGATACTGCAGAGTCATGCGCCATTGGACCTGGTCATTATCATGCTGGGGACCAATGACCTTAAGATCCGCTTTAACCCCACCGCCTATGACATCGCCCGGGGAGCCCAGCTGGTTGCAAAGGCAGCCCAGCGGTCCGAGGCTTTCCCGCCAGGAGCAGAGCCCAGGGTGCTCATGATCTGCCCTCCCCCTACGGCACGCTTAAGCTACTTTAAACCTATCTTCGGTGATTGTGGCGAAATATCCCAGCAGCTTGCCCCCAGGTACCGTCAATTTGCCAAAGAGATTGGAGCCTTTTTCCTGGATGCGGGGGAATACATCCGTTCCAGCGATCTGGATGGCATCCACCTGGAAGCAAGCGAACACACAAAACTTGCCCAGGTGGTTGCACAGAAGGTCCAGGAAATTCTGCCACTCTAGTGGGGAGCAGGTAACATTCGCACTAGACAGTAGGTGCGCTGTCTCTGTGCGCAGGGCTGTGAGCGCACAGCCCAGTATTTACAGCTTTATGGTAGGTGTCATCGCAGGTCTTTTTCCTCAATCTTCAGAAGAAATAAAGAAGCCTTCAGCTTGACAGAGGCTTTTAAACTTGCTCAGGTTTTTTGCAGGTACTGCGATTTTATTTCCCTCCACCACATAAAAGAGGGCCCGCAGTTTTTCATTATGAATAAGCTCTGATACTGCCGGATCTTTAGTAGAAATATCGTAGATCATAGCCCCTTCCCGTTCTTTAATAATATGAAATCTAGCTTCTATGTTTTTAAAAAGAGTTAACCATCGTTGTGAAGGTTTCGCATCTATAAGCAGCTTAAATTTTGCAATTCGCTCCCTTAGATCTTCCTTGTTTGAACAACCCCTTAAAAAAGATTTTTCATCGACTCGGTATCGCTCAGCCCCTAGCGGACGGCCAATCTGATCAAGAAAAAGCTTTCGCTCCAAAGATTTTCCCCGGAATGTCACGAGGAGCAGGTCCTTGTCTGCAATAGCTTCGTAGGTGGCTGTCGGAACCGTGGCATATTCATCAACCAAACTAAGACAAAAAGAGCCGAGTTTCGTTACCCGCACCATATCCAAACTGTCAAAGACAGAAACTACCTTTCGTTTATCATTATAGACAAGTGGTTTTTGAGGAACCTTTTCGGTTAGTTCCACCAAGCCCAGAACCGCCATAAGATACCAGTAGCCCTTAAAAACAGGCAAACCCATGAGTACATGGAACTGGGGGCCCCGCACGGGGATATAATGTTGATAGTCTGCACTTATTACTCTATCCTCATGGACTTCGATAAAGTCGCCCTTCTGGCTTAAACCATAGAGTTCTGTATAGGGCGTAACATAGGAAAAGCGCTTGCCCTGGATAAAAAGTTTATAATACAACTGTTCTACCGAATACCAGCGCTGGGTTTCGGCACATTCCTTAAAAATTTTAAGAAATAAGCACCTGCAGTCAGGAACTCCTGAGGGTATATAGGCATCATTGCTTCGCCGCAGGCTCAGATGCTCCGTAAGCACCGCAAACTCAAAAAAACTGCCCACCCGGATACCATCCTGTTTATGGGTATTTTGCTGGGGTTCAAAAAAAAGTTTAAACTGTTGCTTAATAGCCGAGGGAGAAATGGGACTTTCTATGGGAACTGCGCCTCGAAAACTGAGATACCAGCGAAAAAACAGATCAATCGGATCTAGCCCATAGTCCTTGCTCAATGGAAAGCCCTTCTGTCCACAGAGACTTCGGAACTCCTTGATCATACCCTTATTAAGTCCCGATGATATCCAATCCTCTATATAAGGCTTTTTATTCTTTTTAATGAATGCATCGCTCGCTTGAACCATCAAACCAAAGGTATCAAAGATCTGCTCTTCATTGGACCAAACAGCGCTCGGTTCTGCACTTTCTCCAGTATCCACATAGGCATCCGCTGTATCGATAAAGGGCCGGAAACTGGTTCTAAAAATGGGGAAAAGCCACATATATCCGCTTTGGTGGGGGGCAAAGAGCGCAAGGCCTGGGTACTCTTTGGTATTAGGCGTATAATAACTATCAATAATAGTCGATTCTCGAATGGCTAGTTTGACATCATAGTCAATTTCTAGACGTTTAAAATCCACAAATTCCCAGAGAACCGCTTCGGTTATGGCCTTCTGGAACCACGACTCCTGTTGGGTAAGCAATCTAGTAAATTGTTCTCGATCTAATGAAATAAGAAATTTCGCGATTTCATTGGCCATGAACTCTTTAGATTTTACGGCAGAACGAGATGTTGAAGGTATTAGAAATTTATAGATGTTACCCAGAGTAAGGGAAGTTAACGAGAGTAGCCCATCTTTAATTTGCTCCATTGTCATCACCCCTATGATGCACCTAAAAGGAAGTTTATATCCTCCGGAGTAAGGGATTTGATAAGATCCCCATCACTATTGAGTATGGAGGTAACCAGGTCAGCCTTTTGCTGCTGTAGTTCAAGGATTCGTTCTTCAATTGTATCCTTTGCAATAAGCCGGTAACTAAAGACCGGTTTGCTTTGTCCAATCCGATGGACCCGGTCTATAGCCTGAGCCTCTGCAGCTCGGTTCCACCAGGGATCAAAAATAAGCACATAGTCTGCGGCGGTTAAATTAAGTCCCACACCACCGGTTTTTAAGGTCATAATCATCACCTTAACATTCTCATCTGTCTGGAACCGACGAACCAGCCCCTGCCGGTCCACTGTGGAGCCGGTCATGATCAGGTTGGCTAGGCCCCGTTGGGCTAAATCCTCAGAAAGCAGTTCTACCGTGGCTAGAAAGTTGGTAAACACAAGGCATTTGTGTCCCTCCGCCGCCAGGTTTTCTATCATCTCCAATAAGTAGTCCCGTTTTGCAGAGACTCTGGTGTATGCATCTTCTAATTCAGGAAGCCCCGCAAGTCTCCTTAAGACTGTCATAGCCTTAAGCAGACGGAAGAGGCCCTTCGTTCGATCCCCCGATTCAAAGGCATCCTGCACCTCCCGCAGTTCCTCCAAACGGGTCCTGTGATACAGTTCTAAATGTTCCTGATCCAGCTCTATTCGTACAGTCTGCTCGGTTTTTTTTGGCAGATCCTTGAGTACTTCGGACTTCATCCGCCGCAGAATAAAGGGGTATATTTTAAGGCGCAATTCCCGGCTTACATCAGTATCCTTTAATTCCTGGATGGGCTTCATATACTGTTGCATGAATTCGGAATGGCTGCCAAAAAAGCTGGGATTAAGAAACGCAAAGAGACTATAGAGTTCTCCGAGATGGTTTTCTATAGGTGTGCCGCTCAGGGCGATTCTATTCCGTGACTTTAATGAAAGAATGGCCCGGCTGGTTTTATTTTCCATGTTTTTTATATTTTGAGATTCATCGAGAATGATGCATTCCCACTGAATATTCTGAAAAAGCTCCTGATCGATCCGAGCGGTTGTATAGGTGGAAAGAACGAGGTGTACGGAGGGATCTTTCAGCTCCTCCGCATCCCGTTGAACCCCATAAAAGATACGGAACCGCAGTTCTGGGGCAAAACGGCGCAGCTCCGCTTCCCAATTATACAAAAGAGAACGGGGCATGAGAATAAGGCTTGGACCCAATTTCATTTCTTTATACTGTTTGCGGAGCAGAGCGATAACTTGTACGGTTTTACCAAGACCCATATCATCTGCGAGACAGGCTCCCAGATTGTGCTTAGTCACATGTTCCAGCCAGCGAACCCCATACTGTTGATAGGGCCTCAGTGCCCCTTCTGCCAGCGGATATTCATCAACCTTGTCTGCTGCTTTTTGGGACTCCGCAAGCCGATTAATCCCACTGTAAAAGTCCCGAACCTGCTCCCATGCCTGGCCCTCTGCCGAAAGATCCTGTAAAGCTATAAGGGCAGGATAGTTAAAGAATGACACCTGGACCTCTTCTTTTTTTGTTTTTTTATCTGAACGAAGGGTTAAGATGCGCTGAAGTCGGTCCAATTCCTTTGGCAACAGATATATACGGCTTTCATCATTTAGTTTGATAAACCCCTGGGTGCTATACTGTTTAAGAAAATCGGTGTAGGAAAACTCCTGGTTTTCGAGTTTCACATCCGCCTTCCCGCTAAGGAAATCCACACCAGAGGAAAGATGGAGTTTCAGTTTTGGATGGCTAATGCGAACCTTATAGGTACTCAAAACCTCCGATTCCAAAAGCACAAAGTCCCGTATTAGTTCCTGGATATGCTCGCTGATAAGTCTGTTCGCCAAATCTGGGGTAAGAATAAAATAGCCCTGTTCTTCATAGACATCGGTACTCAGCTGTTTCCCAAACTGGCTTAGGATCCTACGGAAATGCTGTACCGGATCCGGCCCATAGATAAGATCAAATATCTGAATAGTACGAAATTCTTCATCAAGCTCCACCAAACGGATGATATCCTGATCCTCAAAAAAGCGCGGAGAATAACCTTGGAGATAGTGCAGCGGTTGAATATGTAGGTAGCCATAGGGATCCACTTCTTTAAAAAGGATTGATCTTAGAGTTTCCCGTTGGCCACCATGGCTTATGGTATAGCCCTCGTAGTGAACTTCCAGATCGGGAACCCTGCTCAGTGCAATAGATAAAAAGAGAGGAAGCTCCTTGCTGGAACATCGTTGCTCCATGGAGTCTAACCAGTACCAGAGGGGCCCCAGATCCTGCACCACATACATACGATTATCTAGAATAACACGGTCCCGGCTTACCGGATACAGATCAGCAATGTCTGCCTTTCTTTGGAGGTCTGTGTTTTCAATATGCTCTTTAGCCTTTGTGGATCGGCCACGCCGGCCTTTTCTTTCGGGGTTTCCAGGCTCTTCAGTTTCAGAGGATTCCTCCTCTTCCAAATTCAGCAGCTCTAGGGAGAACTGTATATTATTCCTTTGTATCGGTAAAAGGCGCAAAACGATACGATAGATCCCTGCCGCTCGCCTTATGGGAGTAAAAGTATCGTCTACTAAAAGTCCCGTATCCAGTGCAAGATCAAGTATAGACGAAGGAGGGTTTATGACAGTATCTTTGAAGGCTGAAAAAGGGGCAGAAGCTTCCTGAGGTGGATTAAAGGGGAAGCCTTGGGACAACAAGAAGGGAGTTTCTTCTCCTTGCGGTGTTTTTTGAGCCGAGGCTGTATATTCTCTGAGGGCTTGCCGCACCTGACCGGTAAAGCGTCGAAAATCGGGGTTGTAAGGGTTTCCATGGTTGTCTAAGACACTGAGCATACACCGATTTCCGTATCTTTTCAGCATAAAGACAAAGGGAGGCCGCTGGGATCGGGCCCCTACTGCTGTTTTTAGTGAGTACGCTGTGGTCGTTCTTGAAGACATTGATTATGTTTAACGTATTTTTGCCGATTTGAAAAGCCTGACATAATACTATTTGTACGTTTTATGCCCAGATTTTGACAGGGCGATAAGGGCCACCCGGGCCCTTAATGATTAGATCACTCTATTCAAACCTTGCCATACAGCGGCCCTAGGGTCTGACAGGCCCGATAATCGGCCCCTTCAGTATCCATACCAAAGGCACTCCAATAGCTGGGACGGTAGATCTTGCTGGTTTCCACATTATGCATGCAGACTGGAATGCGCAGGATCGACGCCAGGGTAATGAGATCCGCACCAATGTGGCCGTAACTGATAGCCCCATGGTTAGCCCCCCAGGCAGCCATAACCGAATACACATCCTTAAAAGTACCAGTTCCTGTGAGGCGGGGTACAAACCAGGTGGTGGGCCAGGTTTCATTAGTCCGTTTGTCCAGCTTGTCATGAACCTGTTCAGGTAGGGTAGCCGTAACACCTTCGGCGATCTGAAGCACCGGCCCCAGACCTTTTATTACATTGATTCGGCTAATAGTCACGGGCATTCCGCCTTCGGTCAGGAAATCCGATGAATAACCGCCGCCCCGGAAATAGCCCAGATCTGCATAACGCCAGAGTGTTGCATCCAGGCAGGCACCGGCCTCTTCAGGGCTGATTTCCCAGAAAGGCTTCATGGCTGGTTTCCCAACCTTTCGTTGTTTTCCCGTTCCATCCATGGTGGTAGCCCCCGAATTAATCAGGTGGATGAATCCCTGGGCAGCCACACCGTCGGGCTTCCATCCCGTCACCCGCTGGACCGCTTCGGGGCTCCAATAGGTTCGCACATCGGAGAATATCTGGGCGGTCCCGGTCAGGAGATGACCAAAGAGCATGGCCGCCCCATTCAAAGAATCATTTTCGGTGGCCACAAGGTAGGGAGCACGGATTCCATTCCAATCAAAGGATGAATTTAGTATGGTCTCAAGAAAATCTCCGTTGGGGAAATGATCGGTCCAATGCCGCTGCCCTTGAAAACCGGCTAAAATTGCATTATGTCCCAGAGCTTCTTCATAGAGCCCCTTCCGTTTCAGGTCCGGGTTTCCCACCATGAGATCCCGGACAATGATGGCCATTTTTACACTGGTAGCCCAGACTTCATCCTTTTTTTTGCGGCTGTGTTGTTTCTCCGGTGGATTAATATCCGGACCTTCCGTGCAGTTTGCTCTGACCCATGCCAGGGCCCGTTTGTATTCCGCTTCACTATAAATTTTTTCTTCGAAACGGCGAACCAGTTCACTCATATCCACATATTCGGTCCGCATTCCCAGGTAATCCTGAAAGAAGTCCGGGTTTACAATTGATCCGGCGATACCCATGGACACCGAACCTATAGAAAGATAACTCTTTCCTCGCATCCAGGCCGCAGCAAGCCCTGAGCGGGCAAAACGGAGTATCTTTTCTGCCACATCGGCGGGTATTTTGTCCGTATCCTGCAGGTCCTGTACATCATGGCCATAGATGCCAAAGGCGGGGAGCCCCTTCTGATTATGGGCCGCAAGGACCGCCGCAAGATACACCGCCCCGGGCCGGTCAGTACCGTTAAAGCCCCAGACCGCCTTTATTGTCAGGGGGTCCATGTCCATGGTTTCTGACCCGTAGCACCAGCAGGGGGTAACCGTCAGGGTTACGGCCACATTTTCCCGCCGGAACTTGTCGGCACAGGCTGCAGCTTCGGCAACACCGCCGATCGTAGTATCAGCGATAACACACTGAACCGGCATACCATTCGGATGCCGCAGGTTTTCCTGTATCAATTTCACCGCTGCCAGAGCCATACCCATGGTGACCCCTTCCAGGGATTCCCGCACACCACCGAGCCGCCCATCAATCGTTGGACGGATACCGATTTTGGGCAATTCACCCCGATACCGGTTTTCAGGTGGATTCATTTTTAAACTGGTCAGATCTGCCATACCCTTACCTCCCTTTAAAACTCTAAAAAAATTACGCTTTTAGAGTTATCTCATTATTTATTGAGGTTTTTGCAAAAGTCTGTTACTTTTGCAAAAACCTCTTGCAGTATTTTTACATTAACAATGTAACTATTTACATAGAATAGAATAGTAAAAATACTGCATGTACATTTAAGGTTGCTCTTTCAAAACTTCCTGAGTTTTGAAAGAGCCTCGATTTACCGGCATTATAGTTACCGGCAAGCGTACAATTTCCGGCTCCTGGGCGTTTACTGATCCCGCTTGAGGGATTGCCTTGGCTTCATCTACCTTTTTTAAAATCCAACGGGCTGCCCGTTCACCAAGGCCTGACACATCCTGGACGGCCACATATCGTAAAAGGGGCAAGAATGCCGAATAGACCGTTTCATCAAAGGCAGCGATCGCTATAGGCGGCAAAGACCGACCCTTTCGCTGTTCTTCTAACAGGCGTCGCTGAATACCGAGATGAACCAGCAGGTTCACTGCAACCAAAGCTTCAGGAAGTTTTTGCTCCTCCAGCAGTTCACCCATAAGCCTGTACCCGTCTGCAATACCCAAGCCTCCCAGTCGAACGAGCTCTTCCCGTATCGTCAGCCCAGCATCTTCCATGGCACAGCGGTATCCCGCAAGCCGTTCCCGGGCAGTAGAAACGGTGCAGTCTCCGCCAATAAAGGCGATCTCCCGGTAACCATCCCCCACTAAAGCCTCCGTAAGGGAACGGGCTCCCGCTTCATTCTCCGAGAGAACCGCATCAAGATCAGAACCTGTTACCAGACGATCCACCAGAAGGAGGGGCATTCCTTGCCGCCCAAGCTGATTGAGGTGTTCCCCCACATCTCCTGCGGGAATTACCACGATTCCATCGACAAGCCGTTCAGCAAAAAGGGTAAGCCGCTTTTGTTCTTCCTTAACCGAATTCGAAGAGGATGCTACCAGCAAGGTATACCCTGCCTGTTCGAAGACCCGCTCCATAGCTTCAGTCAGTTCCATAAAAAAGTCATTAGCAAGCTCCGGTGCGATGACCGCGATTGTTTTTGTAGATCTGGTCTTAAGGCTCCGGGCCACATGGTTTTTTGTATAATTCAGCTGGGCCGCTGCGGCCATGACCCGTTGCCGGCTTTCTTCTGAAACCAGATGGGCAAAGGCTGGATCAAAGGCCCTGGAAACCGTTGCGGTTGAGAGCCCCGCAAGGGCCGCCACATCACGGACGGTCGCTTTCTGCTTTCTACTCATAATCACCACATCCTCAAGGACTTCCCAGCTGGCTGTTTCCCCAGATAAGGGCAATACCAAAGGCAAGCACAATGGCAACCAGGGTATGGAGGGACAAAACCGTACTGATAAGGGCTCTATCCTCATCGCCCTTTTTAAACACGGGAATAATAAAGGGCGGGGGAAGTATAAAAAGGCTTATTACCGCGAGGGCCTGCATAAATCCATAGCCAAGTGCGGGCAGCAGCAGCTTGATGATTCCCAGGGCAAAGAGAATCACCGCCACAAGTCTGCTCAATATGAGAAGCAGACTCTTTGATACGTTGGCCAGAGAAAGATCCTTAAGTCCAAAACCTACGAGCAGGCTCACTAAAGGAGTTGTCACCGAACCGACGGTGCTTAAGAGGGGATATAAAAAGCCACCCTCATCCCAGGGAGTTCCATGGGCGGCAGGGAACCAGATTGATGCAAGGAGCCCCGCAATAATGGCGAGTATCACCGGGGAGCTTAGTAATCCAATCAATATGGAACGCAGCTCCTGGACATTGCCTTTTGGGGTTCCCTGACTATCTAGCTTACTTTGGCCGCCTGGCTGCCCCTTATCACCGGACCATTCCTGGCCTGCAGCGATTGAATCCACCCGCTGGAGCTGAAACATAAGCACGGTAAATACATAGATTACCTGCCCTAAATCGGCGGATGCAAAGGCAGGCAAAGCACTTTTGCCATAGAAACTGGTAAACAGGGCGTATCCCAACATGCCCGCTTCAAAACCCTGAAAGAGCAAAACCGTTGCCCCCTTTGGCAGAGAGAACAGTTTTACTGGCAGGAGGGCTGAAAAACCTAATAAAGCACATGAAATAAACACCGCAAAAGCCAAAAGACCCAATCGGCCTTCTACCGAGACGCGGGAGAAGGCAAGGAAAAGCAGTGCGGGCAAGCTGATAGAGGAAACAATCCGTTTAAGGCCTTCGGTCATGGGACCAGTCAGGAAACCCTGTTTTCCCAACAGAGCTCCAAGCGCCACAAGAAAGATAATTGGTAAAAATTGTGATATGAGGGACAAGCTATCCATGTAATCGTTTACAATCCACAGTTTACACTGGGATGACTCCTTTTTTAAGGATTATATTCCCGTATTTGACCGTTTCTCCGGTCATAACAACCGCAAAAACCTTTTTTGTTCGCTCATAAAAGGCAAAGCGTTCCATCCGTTCGGTGGGTGGCGTTCCCGGCCAGCGGCGGTCTATGACCTCCCGGTAGGCCCGTTCCACCGACAGATCCAGTTCATCCCCCGGGACGGGCTGCATCATAATGACTGGATGTTCCACATAGGAATCCAGGTTGATGAGGGCCAGAATACCATCCAGCAGGGCAGGAATTCGCAGCCCGTCGGCCCGGATAACCCTGGAGTTCAGGGAGTCACCGGTAAAGAAGGCATCGGCCAGAACAATTTCGTCCCCATGGCCCATACGAAAAAGGGTATCAAGCAGTTCCGGTCCGATAACCGGCGAAATACCTATGAGCATAATGGTTACCTCCTATATAGACTAATCATCAATCCGAAATAAAAGAATGTCAAGGAAAAAATGTAAACGATTACATAAAAACAAGTCGATCTACACAAAGCGAGCTCTATCAAAACTTCTTGAGCTTTGAAAATGCTTCAGCTCTCTTTCAGTAACCCCACACGGGTTAATTCCAGCTCAAGGTAGGTGCGCCCCACCCCCCAGGTGTCAAGGAAGTCCCGGTAGGCCCGGTAACCCGGGTCACTTACACGAAGAATTGTCCGCTTTTCTGGAATCCCTTCCTGGGAAGACAACCCCTGCGGAGTCTTCCCAGGGGGTGATACTTCACCAGCGGACACTACCCCTCGGGCAGAGCCTTTACTAGCAGACTTCCTATGGGCAGAGCCTTCTTGAGCAGACTCCGCACGGGCAGAGCCTTCACTAGCAGATTCTGCACGGGCAGAGCCTTCTTGAGCAGACTCAGCATGGGCAGAACCTTCTCGAGCAGACTCAGCACGGGCAGAAATTTCACGGAGCGCATCCTCACGGTAGGCCCGGATGAGTACGTTCTTCGGCGTATGTTCCATGGTGATGAATTCCACCATCTCAACCGAATACCCAAAGGCCCGGAGCATAAGGGCCCGGGAGGCATCGGTAACCAGGGTTGCCTGTTTGTCCCGGGTAACACCATACCGGAGTATCGATTCCATAGCAGGAAAGGTGAGTTGATGAAAAAACTCATGCTGGCAGCAGGGGACGGCAAGTATGACCGGACTGCCCCACTGGAGGGCCTTAACAAGGGCCGCATCGGTGGCTATGTCACAGGCATGTAGGCTGATAATCATGTCAGGACGGTGAGCAGCCGCCCCCGTCCCTTCATCAATATGAAAATTGGCGATATCCCCCACCTGAAACTGCAGATGTTCATACCGGAGCCGCCGGGCGGTCTCATTGCAGAAGGCTACCACATCTTCCTTAAGGTCCAGACCGGTCACCTGAACATCGGTGTAGCCCCGGGCAGAAAGGTAATGATACAACGCAAAGGTGAGATAGGCCTTGCCGCTTCCAAAATCTACTATATACAAGGGCTTTTCTTGGGGAAACCGTCTGAGGGCGTCTTCTACAAATTCCAGATATTTATTGATTTGACGGAACTTGTCATACTTCTTAGGGTATACCCGGCCGCTGGTATCCATAACGCCGAGCTCCACAAGAAAGGGAATCGGCTCCCCCTCTGCAAGCAGGTAGGATTTTTGACGGTTGTGTGCGAGGGATTCCCTGGCTTTGGTGGGGGCCCGCTCGGTGATGCGGCAAAGGTTTGCACTGGTCCAGTAAAATTGATAATCGCCGCGGTTTGTAAAGATGGTACCCTCTGAAAAGTCGCGCAGCCCCTTTGCCAGGGGCGGAGCGTCCGGAGTAAGAGGGTACTGTTGATGAAAGGTTCTGGGGCCGAACTGGAACTCAGCCTGGAGCTGTATGCCCCCCTTAAGGGTGATGGGCCGGAGTTTCAGTTTACTGCAGCGCAGTTCCTGCCTTACAAAGAGACTTTCGTCCTCTGCAGGAAGGGCTCCTTCCCGCAGCCGGGAAAACACGGCATATACGAGGGTTTCTTTTACATCAAGGGAAGCGAGAAAATCCGCTAACTGGTCAGGACTGAGCATCCGCCGTGCTTTCATGGGGCCAACCGCTTCAGGCATGAACCGGTGCCTGGCTCATTGCAAGATAGGCCGCCTGCCGGGCGCTCCGCCGGGCGGTAATAAAGGCTTCGAACTTTTCCAGGCTGCTATTGAGCACCAGGGATTCGGGAGCCCCCGCCTCTGAAAGGAGGGATTTCACTTCATCAAAGCGGCCCACATCTTCCCAATAGTGGGCGTCGCTGCCGCAGACCATGGAACAGCCCTGTTCAACACAGAGTTTCGCAATCTGGAGGCAGTTGGGGTGGCTGCCCCTGCGGATTCTAAAGGAACTGTCATTTATTTCCAGGGCCTTACCCTGTTCCTTTGCGGCGGCCACAACCCGCTCCATATCAATCGGAAAGGCAGGGTTTCCCGGGTGGGAGATGGCGTCTACCCAGGGACTGGACAGGGCCGCGATGAGGGCCTGAGTATTTGCCTCCCGTCCGTGGTCTTCGAAGCAGATTTCATGGAATCCGGCCATGACAAAATCGAGCCGGGCCAGAATATAGGGGTCCAGATCGATGGTCCCCCCGGTGTCCATTATGTTCGCTTCGATACCGGTAAAAAACCGCACCCCCTGTATAGTGGCAGGGAGGATGCGAAGATTCCCAAAATGGTAAGGATGGGTGGTTCCTGGCATGCCAGGGCCGTGATCGGTAAGCACAAAAGCTGCAAGGCCCCGTTTAAGGGCACCCCGGGCAAGGTCATCGACGGTGGAAAATGCGTGGCCTGAAGCCACCGAATGGGTATGAGAATCGACTGCTATGTTCATAGATGATCCTGTTATACCATATTTACGCAGCCTGTTTAAGGGTGGTACTTATTGTAGAGGATAATAAGTTTCTCCTAATGTAGGTAAACTAAATATTTTATTTCTTAATGGTTGTAAAGCATCTTCCTTTTGTTTCTGGTTATAAAAACCTGCTGTTTTGTAAGCACCGTATATATTTGATAAATGAAAAGATAAGGTGATTGCCCCTAAAACACCGGTATATATATACGAGCCATTATTTGCTTTCTCATAAAGATATACACCATACGAAGCTAAAGCAAATGAACCAATCATTGTAAAGGCTTGTATAGCGTCAAACCAATGACCACTATACATTTGTCCAAGCCCTGGTATAAGTGTAGAGAGACTTGCTGCAAGCACAGGAGATTTCTTCGGTAAAGATTGGATATTTTGTAATGTATTTGAAGCGAAATCAATCGTTTGCTCTATTTGATCTGAATTATAGGTCCATCTTTCATTCTTTATACTCAAAAGATCTGACCTAGCATCATTAAAATTATCACCTTCCATATTAAGTAGGCTACGATATAAATAAGGCATTGGTGAAAGCAAATCATTTTTTTCAATCGCTTCATTAAAATACATTTTTGCATTGGGAAACAACTTCATACCATAATAATTTAATGCAATTGTTGTTAATAACCATTCTTTTTTACGAACATCATTTATATCTTTAATACTAAACAAATACTCCAAAGAGCTTTCATATTTTTGGCTCAGCCAATAGGACTCAGCAATCCGTACTGAACATATCCAATTTAAATCTATATCTTTTGAAAAGAAACGACTTCGCTTATATTCAGTAATTGCTCTAAAATAATCTCTTTCTTTATATAAATCGTTTGCAAACTGAATAAACTCTTGAGGAAAAACATTAGAAGCAATTGATAATAATATAATTAAAAAAATGTTTTTTTTAAAAACATTATTAAAATTCTTTTTAATATAAGAAATATTCATCATCTAGTTTATAAACTCCATCAGAACGTTTTTTTAAAGAATACAAAGAAAAAGATTGTTTATTTTCTCTAAAAAAATACCTGTCAAAAAACATTAGTATCCCTACTGGGAAACCATGTAGCTTAATCGCTTTAGTCAAGAATAAAGAGCAGCTCGTGTAAAACGCACATCTATGAATCGATTTATCTGACTGCTTTTCTTGATATATATTAATTGATGCATTTATTAAATCATCAAATAAATTATTTCTTATAATTATCTTATTGTTAAATGCCTGAGAAACGTTAACAATATCCGTTGCTTCCCATGGTTCAGCGAAACCATATAAAGGAATATAAAATAAAAGCACAGTAACTATTAAAATTTTCCAATTAGAATTATTCATTTTTTTATAGGGAAGACTGACTAGATTATCAGTCTTCCCATTTAATTTAACCTTTTATCATTGGAACAGAAATTGACCTTAATTCACCATTATCATCGAGAGCGAAGAAAGCAATAACAGGACCATTATCAGTATTTAATAAGGCTGTTTTTAAGGTGATATTTATTGTGTCCGGTTCCAAATTCCAGAGAGAACCAGTTATTAAGTCCACAACAGCACCAGGAATACCACCAAAACAAATATTTCCTACAAACCACATATTAAATGATTTATCGATAGAAACCTTCTGCGTTGCATAACCATCCATTGATATTTCAACAGTGTAAGTTTTGCTACGAGGCAGTGATATCTCTCCAGGTCCTCCTTTATAATATTCCTTTCCGTCCTGACCAATTACAACAATTTGAGCCTTGGCAGGTTCTGAAGAAACCTTTACCTTCTGTTTTGTTCCGCTTACAATCGTTGCACAACCAGAAAGCATTAGGCTTAGGCCTACAAGAACTAATACAAGATTTTTCATCCTTTTCATTTTCATTCCTCACTTATTAGGTTTTTTATGCAGTTTAACAACTGCATTTACATTTTTAGTCGTTAATTTTTTATTTGTCAATTAAAAAAAAAAAATACAATCTCTTAACTGCGAGAACTCTTCCCTACACAATCCCCTTACTCATCCAGCGCTTGCTCTTCCAGCGGAACAGCATGATGATGCCCCGGATGGTTTCATCGGTTCCTACCGCGAGCCAGATACCGACCATACCCAGCCCAAAGTGAAGACCCAGCAGCCAGGCCCCGAAAGCGCCCAGCCCCCACATGGAAATAATACCTACCATGACAGGAAACTGCACATCCCCCGCACCTTTTAAGGCTGGAATAGTAATCAGATTAAAGGATCGGCCGGTCTCCACATAAAAGGACACAAAGAGCATATTGTAGGTGATATCTGCAATTTCCTTTACTTTGGTAAATATCCCGATTAAGGGCTGCTTAAACATATTAAGGAGCAGCACAAGACTTATGGATATGAGGGTCCCCGCAAACTGGTACAGGTAAACCCGTTTGTAGGCTTCCTCCGGCTTTTTCATCCCCATGTAATAGCCCGTTTTAATCTGAGCCCCATTGCCAATCGCCATGGAAGCCACAAAAACAAATCGCACCAGAGTCTGGGCATAAACCTGTGAAGACATGGCATAGGTTCCCAGGGTGGTGACCATGGCCATGATCACAATCTGGGCCACATTGTACGAAAGGGCTTCACCGGCAGAGGGCAGGCCAATCTCCAAAATCTTTCTATAAATAGAGGTTGGAATGGTCCTCCAGCCTTCAGCCCTGAACACAATATCCCGATGGGCCTTAATCCGGTACCGGGTCATTACTACCGCCGCAGCCTGAGAAAACACCGATGAGGCCGCCACACCAGCCACACCGGTAACAGGAAGACCGAACCAGCCATAGAGGGCTAAGGAATTACCCAGCACATTTAAGAGATTAGCAATAATCGAAATATACATGGTGTCCCTGGTATAGCCGTAGGTTCTTAGCAGCGTAGCCTGGAACATATTAAAAGCTATGAACACCGAACCCAGACCGCCAAAAATCGAAAAATACTGCCATGCATATTGATGAACCTTTGGTTCCAGTGGATACAGCGATAAAAGCCATGAGGAGCCAGAGAGCACCAGTACCGTAACCAGTACAGCTAATACAACTGACATGACCGCCCCTGCCTGTGCAATTAAACCTGCCTCCTGGTGCCGTTTTGCCCCCAGGTATTGGGCGAGCACTATACCCGCTCCAATACAGACTATGTTAAACAGGAGCTGGATAAAAAACATGTATTGGGCGACCATCCCTACCCCGGCCACCGCTTCCTGGGCGTAGGAACTGAGCATAAAGGTATCGATGGAAGACACCAGCATCCGGAAGAGGGATTCAAAAAAGATTGGTAGTACCAGTGTAGTTAAACTCACCGATCCAGGATTTACCGATTTTTGAGAATTCATAATTTTACAACTCCAAGAGACACTGCTGAAACCTGTCCTTACAGATGAGGCTCTTTCAAAACTCAGGGAGTTTTGAAAGAGCTACCTTAGATGTATATGCAGTATTTTTGCTATTCTTTATAATATATATAATTATTTTTAAATTGCAAAAATACTGCAAGAGGTGTTTGCAAAAGTAACAGACTTTTGCAAACACCTCCGATACTAAACAATTTTTTAATCTTGGTATAGATGGATGAAATTTTACAACAAATTCACCTAAATGCTTTTATTTTTTCATAGGCTCCATCGATTCTCACTGAGCTTTTTACTCCCCTAAACTTGCACAATAAACACATACCCGCTAGTATATTCGTGGAGGAAATTATGATTATCTGTTGCGGTGAAGCCCTTATCGATATGGTTCCCTATACAACAAAGGATGGAATCGATACCTTTAGACCCCTGCCTGGCGGAAGCCCCTATAACAGTGCCATCGCCATGGGACGGCTGGGAGCCCCGGTTAGTTTTATGGGCCGCCTTTCTTCAGATTTTTTCGGCACCATGCTGGTAGACCGGCTCCAGAACAACCATGTTAACACCGATCTGATCGTGCGATCCCATCAACATAGCACCCTTGCCTTTGTAAAGCTCGAAGCCGGTAAGGAACCCCAGTACGCCTTTTATACGGAGGGCACCGCCGATCGATCCTTTTCACGGGAAGACCTGCCCCGGCAATTGCCAAAGGACCTGCATGGGATTCTTTTCGGCTCCATATCGATGACCATGGAACCGGTGGCCAGCACCATAGAACAGTTTGTATTTGAACAAAGCCGGAGAACCGATGCTGCGGCCCCGGTCATCTCCCTGGACCCCAATGTCCGCCCCGTCATGATTCAGGACCATAGCGCCTATGTACAGCGGCTCGAAGGCTGGATTTCCAGCGCAACCATTGTAAAAATATCCGGCGCCGACATGGAATATGTGTACCCATCCCTCTCGCGGGAAGCGGCGCTGGAACATGTCCTGTCTTTGGGCCCCACCCTGGTCGTGACCACCCTCGGCGCCGATGGAGCCCTCGCTATAGGACGCCGTAAAGACGGTAGCCGCTTTACCGCCACAGCCCCGGTCGTTCCCGTTCAGGTGGCCGACACCATCTGCGCCGGCGACACCTTCCATGCAGCCCTCCTCTCCTGGTTCGAACTGCACCACACATTGAACCGCACTGCCCTGGCAAATCTTTCTGAGAAGGATTTAAAGGAAGCCCTCTTCTTTGCGAATAAGGCCGCATCCCTGGTATGCACCAAACATGGGGCTGAACCGCCCACCATGGCAGAAATGGAAGCGCTTAATGGAGGAACAGGTGGATTATCTTTTTGATGGGGTTCGAGAATTCAACAGTCAGGATTATCAGGAATATAAACATCTCTTTAAAAGACTGGGCCGGAAACAGGAACCCCATACCCTGTTTATCGGCTGTTCCGATTCACGGGTTGTTCCCAACCTGATAACAAAAACATTACCGGGGGAACTCTTTGTTATCCGTAACATCGCGAATATAGTTCCGCTTTATCGACAATCTGAAGAATATCTTGCTACAACAGCGGCAATAGAATATGCAGTACAGATTCTTAATGTAAAGAATATTGTTATTTGCGGCCATTCAAATTGCGGTGGATGTAAAGCCCTTTTTATAGACGAAAAACAGACCAATAACATCCCCCATACAAAAAAATGGCTGGAACTGGCAGGCAGGGTTAAACAAAAAATACTTTCTGAACACATATCTGACGAACTGGAACGGGAATGGAAAACTGAACAGTTGAATGTGGTAGAACAGATGAACCACCTGATTACTTACCCATACATTAAAGAAAAATACCGTAATAATGAAATACATATCCTCGGCTGGTATTATCATATCGAGTCAGGAGATGTATTTAATTACCAGCCTGAGGAAAAACGATTCGTTAAGATAACCTGATGGTACTATTCACCCAATAATGCCTAAAAATGCAGCCTTACCTTGCCGCCCAGAAACCACTGGGACCAGGCGGTAAAGGGGATCCCGAACCAGGCTGCAGATAGAGTATCCTGAGTTTTCTGTTCCTCCGGCACAGTTCCGCCCTGTTCGAGCTGAACCAGAACCTTTACCCCCCCGGTAAGGTGAAGGTTCCGCCCCAGGGGCAAACCCAGACTGAGCCGGGCAGATGGATAGGGGTTAAGGTAGGCAAGGAACCGTTCCTTATCTTCATCCTGAACAGCCTGGTAAAGGGCCTCAATATCTGAACCAATCGCTTGCTCAGCGGATACATCCACATCAATATAGGGCCCCCCAAGCCTTACCCGGGTACCCAGGCCGGCACTTATCATCAGTCGATCATTCCGTATAAACCAGTCTTTTCGTGGTGCCCCGGCTCCGACAACCATGTACAGGAAGGGGCTGCCAGCCTGCCAGTACACAAATGAAGTATCTACTGCCGGCATATACACATAACTCAGGCTATCAACTCCATTATTTGATATGTTGATGAGTCCCAGCTGCAGGCCCTGAAGTTCTCCTGTTATATTTACTAAACCAATCTGTACCCCATTTATCGAATCCGCAATGTTAAAGACACCTGCATACTGAACCCCGTTTACTCTGGATGCAATATTGAACACCCCAGCGCCTTGAACTCCACCTTGCACCCGCTCAGCGATATTAAATACTCCGGCCAACTGGGCGCCCCGGACGGGACCACCGGCTATATTAAACACCCCAGCTCCCTGAAAACCGTTAATCTCACCACCGGCGATATTAAAGACACCCGCTCCCTGAAAACCATATCCATCATTATAGATATTAAAGATCCCAGCACCTGCAAACCCATAGGAGGCTTCAAAAATGGCACCGATGGCCGCAAGGGAAGCTGAGGTACGATAATAACCAAAAGGAATAGAAACACCGGGTACAAAGGATAACAGAACCGGTTCATAGGGAACTTCCGATGCAGCTTCAGGGCGGTTAGTTTGGGAACCGTCGGTACTACCTTTATCCAATTGTTCCTGGTACTTGTCACGGGCTTTCTGCAATACCGGATCATCCGATTCCTGCGCAAAAAGGCTGCCTGCTCCAATTGAACAGACCAGCACTGCGGATAAAAAGATGGCTCGCTTACCTTTCATCATGGTCTCCTGAATAACCGATGTACAGGCCTTATATACTAGCCCTGTCCATCCAGAAAATAATTCGGGGATACTACCACGATCCCCGGATGCCTCTCATGGAGCGCATCATTAGCAATATAGCGCGGCTATCTATAAATTTCAGATTGTATCGTCTAGTATATACAAATGAAGGAACTAGAAACGATACAAGCCCGCAGAGAAGGCCCCAATACGGTTGACAGTCTTGAACAGGAATTACGGTCCGCCGGTCTGGCTCCGGGTATGACCGTACTGCTCCACTCATCCCTCAGTTCCCTGGGCTGGGTCTGTGGCGGTCCTGTGGCGGTTATTCTGGCATTTCAACGGGTTTTAACCGATCAGGGAACGCTGGTAATGCCAACCCATTCGGGGGATCTTTCTGATCCCGCCCAGTGGGAGGATCCACCGGTTCCTGAGAGCTGGTGGGGAACTATCCGGAACACCATGCCCGCTTATCGTAAGGACCGCACACCATCGAGCAGGATGGGGGTCATCCCCGAAACCTTCCGCAAAATGGAAGGGGTGGTCCGTTCCAACCACCCCCAGGTATCCTTTGCCGCCTGGGGAAACTATAAGGATTATATCATTCAGGATGAACACTACGATTTTGCCATGAATGATCAGAGTCCCCTGGGGCGACTCTATGAACTGGACGGTCGGGTGTTTCTCCTCGGAGTAGGCCATGACAATAACACCTCTATACACCTGGCTGAATACCGGGCAGTCTGGCCTTCCAAATTGATGATTAAAAACGGCATGCCGATACTAGAAGAACAGGGCAAAACCGTCTGGCGTGAATTTGATGATATTGCCTATGGGGGCGATGACTTTAAGGAGCTTGGCGCTGCCTTTGAAAAAGCCTATGCCATCCAGCCCGTTCAGCTCGGCAACGCCACCTGCCGTTTCTTCCGACAGCGGGATTTAGTAGACTTTGCGGTTACATGGATAGAGAAGCATAGAAGGTAAACCACCCGGCGTTAGCCTGGCTTTAGTCTGGCGCCAGCCTGGCCATTCATACAAGCCTTCTCAGACCATTTACAGCGACAGGAACTTAGCTCTTAAAAACTCTTCCGTCCAGAGGAAAGAGGTATATGGCCGGTTCTTCGTAGGGGTGGCTTTCCCGTAAGGCTTTCAGCACCTGGTCTACCACATCATCGGAAACAAGCAGTTCTATCCGGTTTTCCCGTACCCGTTCATCCTTTCCTACCATACCTATATACGGATCCGCACCGGAAAGGGGCCTGAAGCGGCCCTCCCCGGATGAAACAAAGGCGCAATGGTCATATGTTCCATACCTGCCTGCCCCCGCTGCAAAGAGGGCGGCCAGAACCTGCTCGGTTCTATCGGGCGGCACAAAGGTTACCAGCACATACATGGGCTAGCATCTCCCATTATGAGTTCTATGAGGTTTCTGCAGCGGGTACTCAGTCCAGCAGAACCCTCATCTTAAGGATTGAGTTATTGATATAGTTGTATTGTAAATTTATTAGGGTTGTCAGTATAGGCCCGCACAATGAGTAGTTTACCCTGGGAGTTATATGGACCACCGGCGGTAGATCTCTGTGGGACCTGGGGCAATATATCAAGATATTCACTGCTGAGCGTTGTACCGGTGATTGTTACTTTTATAGCTGGAGCCTTCTGGTTTTCCTGATAATCTGTATTAAGTACATAGAACACCCCTTCACCAGTACGGTCCCAGACCACAAAGGTATCTCGATGGGTCGGTACGGTCCCGTAGGTCTGAAATGCCGGAGGATCCGGATTAAGCGAAGGAAATTGTGGATAGTACAGCTGTTTAAGATATGCGTCGGTGCCGTTCCATTCAGAAAGCGATACCGAACCCAGATAGGTTCCTGAGGAAGAAAAAATACCAATGGCGGTAATATATACACCGGTAAAGGTACCGGTCATGATGAATACCTGGTGAACCACCGCTGCATAGATTCCCGTTGGGGAGGGAATCGTTTCCATAACCGGTACAAGCCCATCTTCCTCATACATGGGACTTCCTTGATAGGTAAAAATAGTTCGGATCGTCTCCTTTGGAATCGCTAAGGTATATACCGCTTTGGTTTCCATATTTCGGATCACCCCAAAGGTGAGCAGGCTATAATAGAGAGAGCTGGTTGACTTCCGGTAATATACCGGTGAAGACTGTAGCCACCCCTGGGCTGAATCGCCCAGTTCATCAGTCCAGCGGTAAACCTCCCGCCTGTTTTGCAGGTTTCCATCGGCCAGGTACACCACATTAGTCCAATACCGGGCTGATTCATCTCCATAAAAGGGGGTACTTTCATCCTGGGTCTCATAAACAGAACGAATAAGGGCAATCTCATCGTCCGATTCGGACCATACCGCGTTAGCTTCTATATAAGAGGAGACATAGGGAGGTTCCATAAAGCATGAACTGGCAAGCAAAGAGCTCAGTACAACAAAAGATCCGATAACAAGCAGCTTCATACTTAAAATATATCACTATTTTAATCAACTTTTCCAGCCAGCAGCCATTAAAAGCCCGACTTTTCATTAAGCTGAGGTTCTTGCAAAAGTAACAGACTTTTGCAAGAACCTCAACTCAATACACATAGACCTCACCTTCCGGACTAGCCCCCCAGCCTTTCCATTTCTTCCCGGGTGCGCTCCATAAGGTTCGTGGCAGCCTCCCGTTCAAGCAGATGGGGATCGGGGTACTGGGGATTCCCGATTCGCACATAAATGGTCTGGCCAAAGAGAAAACGGAGAAGTCCCCATTTACGTTTACGGAAACAGATTCTGACAGGCACCACCGGCACCGAAGCCTCTACCGCCAGTTGAAAAGCCCCCCGCTTAAAGGGCCTCAGGGTTTCATCAAACTTAACGAGTTCCCCTTCGGGAAACATATGGATAAAGCGCCGGTGGCGCAGGAGCCGGGAGAGCTCATAAAAAAAGATACGGCCCTCGGTCAGGCTGGTCGGAATGGGAACACTCCCCAGGGCATTTACCAGAAAACCCGCTACGGGAAGCTTAAAATTGCTGGGCAGGGAGGTAAACACGGGCTTTTTGGGAAAGGCCGCAAGCCCCACCATGGCAGAATCCAGGGTATGCACATGGTTTGCCACCAGCACGGCCCCACTTTTTCTTCGGACCTTGCGCAGGTTGGACCGGTTTTTGAACCGTACCCGTAACACAAAGGTGCAATAGAGCCACAACAGCGGAATAGCGATTATGTAATAGAAAACAATAGAAAAAAGCCTGGTGGGGATACCCTTGTTAAGGCTCCGTTTATATTCCTTTCCCGGGCTTTGTTGTTCAATTCGTCTGGTCTGCTCATCCTGGCGGGCCGCATCGAACATCTGCTCAGCCTTGCGGATGGAGTATTCAAGACGGTATACCTGGGCCCGCTCAGCATAGGCAGCCTCCATGGCGGCCCGTTCCTCGGCATGTTCGATCCAGTAATCAATTTTACGGGCCAGATCACGGCTGGAACGGGCCTTAAAGAGGCTCCGTTCATCCAGGGCAAACTGGCCGGTGGCGCTCTTTTTACTGTCCGAAATCACCGGCACCTTGCCGCAGGCAATCGCCTCGAGGCAGGCTATGGCTTCTATTTCCACATCCGCTGCATGGACATAAAGATCACAGGAATGGATCAGGTTGATGAGTTCCTCCTGCTTATAAAAGCCGAAGGTGGCTTGGTTCGTAAGGCTTGATGCAAGGCGCCGCAGTTTTTTTCCCCGGGGGCCCGCGCCGGCCAGGTGCAGCTGTATCTGCTTTTCGTACCGTGACTGCTTGATTGCCTTAATGAGCACATCCTGCCGCTTTTCCGGCGCAAAGCGGCCCACCATCAATATATGAAACAGTCCAGGTTCAGGCTGGAGTGGAACCCTCGAAGCGGAGGCGTGCTGAAGCGGGGGCTTTGAAACGGAGGTGGTTTGTGATGAGGGCTTAAATGCGGGGGCGGGACGGAATGCGGGGCCTACCCCATTGGAGATAACGTGGAGCCTCCCCGTATAGTGATGTTTTACAAGTTCCCGGGCAATAAAAGAGGAGGGGCAATGGATATGTTCCACCCTTCGGTAAAAAGTCAGGCGGAACCAGGCATAGATAAGGTGCGCAATGGGGGCACCAAGCTTGCCCAGTCCTGCCCCATAGGTAATGTTCTCTGGCTGCACATGAAAGGCCGCTGTGGCAGGAACCCCCATCTTTTTTGCCAGGTGTAAACCCCGGCGGGCAAGCTGCCAGGGCATAAAAAAATGGACCACATCGGCCCCGGTCAGGGCTTCCTGCATCACCCCTTTGTAGTATTTTGCAAAGATCATCTGCTGTTTACGGGCCACCGGCGTCACGATGGGGATATAACGCTCCTTAAGACCGTACATGTGCGGTCCCTGGACACCGACGCTCACGACCCGCACCTGGTGGCCCCGTTCTTTAAGGGCCTCCACAAAGCGGTAGGCCGTCATGGTGGTCCCATTGGTCAGGATGCCGTAATTATCGATAACAAATACGATGACCATGGGAAAATTGTAGCGATATAGAGCAGCTTGGTCGAGGGCCTGACTGATAAGGCCTTGGAGCACAGTGGACTGGCTGAAGGGACTTAAGGAGCCTTGATTTTCCCAATTCCAATGGATTACTATTGAAATACTATGAAAAACAATACATTTTTCGCAATCGATTCACTAATTCCCCGTACTTTTGAAATTGGCAGACGCTTTCCCTATTCCCGTGAAAGCTTTATTAAGGATCTGCTTGCGGGGGTTACCGTAGGTATAGTAGCCCTGCCCCTCGCAATGGCTTTTAGTATTGCCGCAGGAGCTTCACCTGCCCAGGGCTTATACACTGCCATATTCGCAGGTTTTTTTATAAGCTTTCTGGGAGGAAGCCGCTATCAGATTGGCGGACCAACCGGCGCTTTTGTAGTTATCATATTCGGGGTTATCTCCCGGCATGGGATGGAAGGGCTGGTGCTTGCGACCATACTGGCGGGGCTCATGCTTGTTCTTATGGGTATTTCTGGTTTAGGCAGGCTGATAAAATTCATTCCCTATCCTGTTACAACCGGATTTACCACCGGTATCGGTCTACTGATTTTTTCTCAGCAGGTAAAGGATTTTTTAGGGCTGAATATAGAAAAAGTATCCCCAGAGTTTTTTGAAAAATGGGTCCAATATGTGGAACATTTCGGAACCTTTGACCTGAAAACCTTCATGGTAGGATTGGGGACCATACTCATCATTATACTGGTTCGCCGTTTTTTCCCACGGATTCCTGCCTCAGTGGCAGGTGTGGCTGTGGCAACCCTGGTATGCTTTATAGGGAAACTTCCAGTAGAAACTATCGGTTCCCGGTTCGGGGGTATCCCCAATAGTCTTCCAACCCCAATATTCCCGGGAATCCATTGGAGCACCCTTAAGGCGGTCTTCCCCGATGCGATTACCATTGCATTACTTGCAGCGATTGAATCCCTCCTTTCTGCAGTTGTAGCAGATGGTATGACCGGAGATCGGCATAACGCAAATATGGAGCTTGTTGCCCAGGGAATTGGGAATATCGCCAGTGCGATCTTTGGTGGCATTCCCGCTACGGGGGCCATAGCCCGGACCGCAACCAATATCAAATCCGGTGCCCAGAGCCCCCTGGCAGGGATGATACATGCAATCACCCTGCTTTTATTCATGTTGTTCCTGGCGCCCCTTGCTTCGGTCATCCCCCTGGCCAGTCTTTCTGCGGTACTCATGGTAGTAGCCTGGGATATGAGTGAACTCCATCGATTCTTAAGGATTATTCGGAAATCCCCCCGGAGCGACATGCTGGTACTCCTTACCACCTTTGTACTCACCGTGTTGATAGACCTTACCGTTGCTGTAGAGGTCGGGGTGGTTCTTGCAGCCTTCCTGTTCCTCCGTCGCATGGTAGAGACGGCAGAAATTAAGCCGGGGGCAGCTGGAGTTGGTGCAGAAATTGTCTATGGAAGCATCAAAGACAGCCCCCATGAACAACCGGAACATCCAAAGGACGTCGAAATTTATGAAATTACCGGTCCCTTCTTTTTTGGTGTCGCTGATATGCTTCAGGACACACTCATGACACTGGAAAAGAAACCCCGGGCCTTTATTCTCAGGCTTCCCCAGGTTCCAGCAATAGATTCTACCGGTATCGCTGCCCTTGAATCATTCTTAACCTATTGCCGAAAACATAACATCAAACTCTACCTCTCAGAAGTCAGGGAACAACCGAGAAAAGCCATGGAGCGCTCTGGATTTATTGAGCTTCTTGGGGCAGAATATCTTGTATCCAGTCCAGAAGAAGCTCTGGAGGCGCTGAAACGATAGGGAAAGAAACACTTCTTTCACGACTTAATTCAAAGCCCCTGCCAGGTCACGCGGCGCACCTGAAGCTGGCGCCGCCCTGGCGGCGGGATGCCCTTGCCCCGGAACCCCAATTCAGACCTTCGGCGGTGCTGATACTTCTGTACCCCGAGGCGGGGGAGCTCCGCTTTCCCCTTATACAGCGGAGCAGCGGACTCAATCATCATGCGAACCAGATAGGACTCCCTGGCGGGGCCCTGGAAGCGGGAGAAAGAGCCATAGAGGCGGCCCTCCGGGAAAGTCGGGAAGAACTGGGCATAGACACCGAAACGGTTGAAATCCTCAGGGAGCTGAGCCCCCTGGGCCTCTCGGTGAGCGCCTATACGGTGTACCCTGTCGTGGGCTACACCGGGAAAGTTCCGGTCTTTTGTCCCAACACAGCAGAGGTGGCCCGCTGTTTTACCGTGCCCCTGGCAGAACTGCTGCGGCCTGAAGCCATTATCAACCTAACCATAGAAGACGGCCGTCAGGTGCCGGCATACCGACTGGCAGGGGAAGCGGTCTGGGGCGCCACCGCCATGATCCTCTCGGAACTGGCGGATCTACTCACATAGCGAGAAACTCCTGGGGACTTTGAACAAGTATATCCCTTTCCTTATAATCCCGTATATTTCTTGTTACCAGCATACCGATACCATGCTCTCTCGCCGTAAAATACTGGAGGGCGTCTTCAACATCGGAAAAGGTTGAGTTAAGCGCCAGGTCTATGATTTTTTCTTCTATTGGAACAATATGGATAAGCAATCGCAGCTTTCTTAAGAGTTCCTTTGCTTTTTCAATGCCTAAGGTTTTTCGTAATATATAATAGACATTAGCAAACACAAGGGCAGTAGTAAAAAGCTCGATATGTTTCATATCACTGAGGGTGAATATCTGTGCGGCATATTCATAAAAGGGGTCACGTTTACAGAGCAGATCTAATACAATGTCTGAATCAATAAAGACTTTCTTACTCATATTTATGTTCCAGGTAGTCCACATAATCCAGCTTTTGCAGGTCCTCTTCGGAAATGACACCGCTCAATTCTTGCACGAGGGGCGAAATCTGCACTCTGGGTTCATGTTCTAATAGCAATTTCTTAAAATAATCTTCTACAAGCTTCGAAAGGCTCCTTTTATTCTTTTTAGCATATATTTTTATAGCATTAATTACCGACTTATCCAGTTGCAGGGTTAGTTTCGTTTCCATAAAACACCTCCATACGTATAATATACAACGATTTTATACGTATAACAAGCTCAAGCCTTCACATCACCCCCCATATAGACGAATAAAAACCCGGCGGGGTATACTGCTCCTTATGCCAAAAACTATAAAAAAATATACTAATCTTACCCGGGCTTTCCGTTACATACAGGATTCGCGACGGCTCTTTTTCATTGGGCTTGTAGCCATGGTCGTCCTCACCACGGGCCAGCTTGCGGGCCCCCTCATCCTGCGGTCCATTATCGATGACTCAATTCCCAAAGCCGATCTCTCAGGCCTTTTAATCCGGGCGGGAGCATACTTTGCCATCCTGCTTCTTATGGGGGGCCTAACCTATATCGGGATGATTACCATTGCCCGGATGGGACTCGAAGTGGTCAGCCGCATTAAATACGATGTGTTTTCCCATTTTTTAACCCTGCCGGTCAGCTATTTCGATGCCCATCCGGTGGGGGAACTGATATCCCGTACCGAAAACGACTGTGAACGGGTCAGGGAACTCTTCTCTCAGATTGCGGTCACCATCATAGTTAATGTCCTCTTTTTTCTCGGGATGCTGGGGGTCTGCTTTTATCTGGAACCAAAGGTTACCCTGTACCTGGCCCTTACCACCCCGATTGTCCTTATTCTGGTCATTCTCGTCTTTGATAAACTCAGGCATTTCTACGATCTGCACCGGCAATACCAGGCCCAGATTCTGGCCCGCATCACCGAATTCATCCAGGGATGGGAAATACTCCGGGTCTTTCATCGAGAAGCCTGGGCGATCGATCAGGTTGATGAAAGCTCCCGGCTCAGGCGGGACGTGGATGTGAAAACCAGCATGCTTCAGTACGGCATTATGGGCGCCCTGAATTTCTCCCTGGGGCCCCTCTTTATGGTCCTGATTATTATCTTTTTTGTGCCCCAGGTTGTAAAAGGAGCCCTGACTATGGGGACCCTCCTCGTGTTTTTTGAATACAGCCGCCGTATCTTTGAACCGATCATGGCAATCGCAGAGAATATCCGGGGCATCCAGCAGGCCCGGGTTTCCCTGGACCGTATTTTCACCATCCTGGATATGGAGCCAGAAACCACGGGCAGACTTACCGGTGAGGAGGGGTTCATCAATTTTGAGCACCACATTGAGTTCCGTAATGTCTGGTTTGCCTACAAAGGAGAAGACTGGGTCCTTAAGGATGTATCCTTTACGATAAAACGGGGGGAGACCCTGGCCCTCGTGGGCGCCTCCGGTTCAGGGAAGAGCACCACCATCGGACTCCTCTGCGGATTTTACCGGCCCCAGAAGGGGGTCATATTGATTGATGGACGGGACCTGGCGACCCTGGACCTGGAGCGATGGCGGCGCCACATCGGGCTCGTTTTACAGGACGTGTACCTCTTTCCCGGCTCGGTGCTGGAAAACATACGCCTCTACGACGACAGTATCAGCGAAGGAGCGATCTGGCAGGCCCTGGCGGCGGTCCATGCGGAGGATTTTGTGCGGACCCTGCCGGCAGGGCTCGGGAGCGAACTGCGCGAACGGGGCGGCAACGTCTCTGCCGGTGAAAAACAGCTCCTCTCCTTTGCACGGGCCCTGGCTTTTAATCCCCAGCTGGTCATACTGGATGAAGCCACCGCCAGCGTGGATGTTCAGACGGAACGAAAAATTCACGAAAGCATGCAGGCCCTCTTTGCAGGAAGAACCGCAGTCGTCGTAGCTCACAGGCTTTCATCAATCCAGAGTGCGGATTGTATTCTTTTCTTTAAAGATGGAGAGATTCTTATGCGGGGCCGGCATGAGGAACTTTTGGCCAGTTTTCCACCCTATGCAGAGCTGGTGCGGCTCCAGTTTCCCAATCTGAACGAAGGAGGCCTGCGATGAATCAGAAGGACAGTCGCCGGCATCTGCGATGGATCTGGCATATCTGGCGGGAGCGGCAGGGGCTTATCCTCCTGCTCTTCTTTTTAACCTTACTTTCCAGTCTCGTGGCAGTGAGCTATCCCTATCTTACGAAACTCCTTATCGATATGCTCCAGAAACTTATCGAATCCCAGCCAGGTCTTGCCCAGATAAGGGCCGAAACCTGGCGCCTGGCGGGGCTCTTTATCCTGGTCGGCATTACCGGTCTTATCGCATCCCTCTTTCCTGGAATCCGCGGGGCGGTGAATGTGGTCTTTGAACACCTGATCCGGATGAAGTACTTTAAAAAGGTACTGGAAAAGGATTACCAGTTTTTTGCCCGTTTCCGCTCCGGAGACATTGTGACCAGACTCACCGATGACCTCTATGATTTTCCCAAGCTGGGCTGGTTTCTCTGTTCCGGCATATTCCGGGCCGTGGAATCGATCAGCAAGGTTCTCTTTTGCCTGGCCGCCATGTTTTTCATCAATATAAAACTAACCCTGCTTTCTCTTATTCCCCTGCCCCTCACGATCCTGGTGTTTTACATCGTACAGGACCGGATTTACGATACCTTCAGACGAAACCAGGAAGCCATATCGGACATCAATTCACAGCTGGAACAAAGCTTTTCCGGGGTCATGATTATCAAGGCCTATGCCTGCGAAGCAAAGTACCGCCGATTCTTTTCCGATGCGCTGCAGCGCCGATTTACTACCGAAATGGCGGTGGTAAAACTCGGTACCGTGCTGGACATGATCTATATGTATATCGATTATATCGCCCAGCTGGTGGTGATTTTTGCGGGCGGCTACATGGCGGTCCGGGGTGATATCAGCATCGGGACCTTCTATGCCTTTTATAATTACCTGGGCATGCTTATCTACCCTATTCTGGATATTCCCCAGCTCTTTGTGTCGGGCAAGCGGGCCTTTGTAAACATCGATCGACTGGAGGAACTGGCCCGGTTCTCTGCGGTCTCCGCCTCTGATACAACCGGTCCCGCTTCGTCGCCACAGGCCTCGGCCGCGTCCACTCCGACATTCCAGTCTCTCAGCCTGGAAAATGTGTATTTTCATTACCCCGATAGGCAGAGTCCAGCCTTGTCCGGGATAAGCCTGTCGGTAGAACCGGGGGAACGGATTGCGATCCTTGGCCCGGTGGGTTCGGGAAAATCGACCCTTTTAAAATTGATGGCGGGCCTCCTTCCCCCAGAACGGGGCCGCATTCTTATTAACGGAAAAGCCCGCTCGGAGTTTTCACAGGAGACACTCTCCCGGCTCATTTCCTATGTTCCCCAGGAAGCCCTCCTCTTTTCCGGTACCATTCGTGATAATGTTGCCTTTGGGAAAGCAGGCGCGGGACAGGAAATCTCCCCGGAGGACTTTGAAGAAGCGGTGCGCATCGCCCAGATGAAACGGGAAATCGAAGCCTTTGCCCTGGGGGACAAAACCATGCTGGGACAGCGGGGCATCAGCCTGTCCGGCGGACAGAAGCAGCGCCTCGCCATCGCCCGCGCCCTGGCCCGAAAAGCCCAGGTCCTCCTCTTAGATGATATTACCGCCAGCCTCGATGCGGCCAACGAAGACCTCCTCTGGCAGGCCCTTACGGAACACTACCGGAACATGACCTGTCTGGTGGTCTCCCACCGGCTTTCTACCCTGCAATATGTGGACCGCATCCTGTTTCTGGATCAGGGCAAAATTCAGGCCCTGGGGCGACACGAAGAGCTCCAGGACTCCAGTTCTGCTTACCGGGCCTTCATTCAGGAACACATGAAGGGAGAAAAGTAGTATATTCTATGAGGTTGCTCTTTCAAAACTCACTGAGTTTTGAAAGAGCCTTCTATAAAATCGGGAGGTACCACATGGCAAAGGGAATTATTGTATATGTAACAAGGACGGGGAACAGCAGGAAACTTGCGGAAATGACTTCCAGGGAAACGGGCTTTCCGGTACATGAAATCCAGGACCTGGTAAACCGAAAGGGTATTGTTGGCTGGCTTAATGCCGGGTTCCAGGCCTCTACCAAGAAGGCTACTCCTATACTAGAACAGCCGGTACAGCTTACTGATCTGGATACCATCATTCTCGTGTATCCTATCTGGGCATCATCGGTCTGCCCGCCCATCCGGACCTGGCTGAACCAGCATAAAGAGGAGCTTCGGAATACACAGTTCGGCCTTCTCGTGAGCAACCTGGGCAGCCCCGGAGAGCGAGCCCGGGCCGCCTTTGAACGGGAATTTTATCCCCTTAAGGCCTTTGAAGTAATCCGTGAAAAGGAAACGGAGACAGAAAAACTTTCAATAATTAAAAACTTTGTAAAACTGCTCGGACTATAGTAAGCTGGTATAAGGAGGTCATGGCGATGACAGCTACAGTACCACTTCCCCGGCGGATCTACAAAAATACCGAGGAACTTTCCATCATAGGTTTTGGCGGTATCGTGGTGTGTTCAGTTTCACAAAAAGAGGCGGACCGCTATGTAGCGGAGGCTATTGATCTGGGAATTAATTATTTTGATGTAGCCCCGAGCTATTTTGAGGGGGAGGCGGAATTAAAGTTAGGCAATGCCCTCAGGCCCTGGCGTAAAGGGGTGTTTCTTGCCTGCAAAACCACCCGGCGGGATGGAGCCGGTGCCCGGCAAGAGCTGGAAACATCCCTGAAACGGGCCCATACTGACCACTTTGACCTTTATCAATTCCATGCGGTTACCACCATGGACGAAGTTGCCCAGATACTCGGCCCCGGCGGTGCAGCGGAAACCTTTATCAAAGCAAAAGAACAGGGCCTCCTACGTTATATAGGATTTTCTGCCCATTCGGTAGAAGCGGCCCAGGCTCTGCTGGATCAATTCCCGGTAGATTCGGTCCTATTCCCCCTGAACGTGGTGAGTATTAAGAATGGGAACTTTGGTCTCCAGATTCTGGAAAAAGCGAAAGAAAAAGGCGCAGCCCGCCTTGCCTTAAAGGCCATGGCCCTTACCCCCTGGGAAGCAGGGGAAACCCACACCTACAGTAAAACCTGGTATAAACCCATTGATGATCCGGACCTGCAGGACAAGGCCCTCCGCTATACTCTGGGCCTGGATATCACCGCCGCCATACCCCCGGGTCATTATGAACTCTACCGAAGAGCGGTGGACATCGCAGCCCGGTATCAGCCCTTAAGCCCGGAGGAGCTCGCCGATCTGGAGCAAAGGATACAGTCCCTTACACCCTTGTTTCCGGTGAAGGAATAGGTGACCACAGAGTTTAAGGCCCAGTCACTTGAAGTATTTATTAAAGAATAGCAAAAATACTGCATATACATCTAGTGTAGATTTTTTAAAACTCCCTGAGTTTTGAAAAAGCCTCAATTAGGTGAGGGTTTTTGTAAAAATAACAAACTTTTAAAGAAAGATCTGCTTATTCTGCTTTGTTTTTCATAGCACTTTGTGATATAATAACATTATACGATACAACCAGCATGGAAGGAGGCTATTGATGAATAACCATGTGCCAGTTAATGCAGAGGATCAACTTTGGCTTATAACGCAGATGATGAGCGAATCAAAAAAAACAATACTTCACATGGGTTTTCCATCCATGATTTGGGGCTTCTGTGTCAGTATTGGTACTTTATTGACATACTTCATGTCAGACCGAGCATGGTATAAGACCATTTTGCCCTTATGGATTGTGCTATTTATAACTGCCTTTGGTATTAATATGTTTTATTTCAAGCAAAAGGATGAAAAGAAAAGGAAATCTACTTTAATTGACAGGCTTTTTACCAACCTTTGGATTTTCATCGCAATTACCGTGTTTCTCTTCTGGGTTGTCTCATTTTCTCTCAAAAATAGTTTTCCTATATCTTATATTCTCTGTGTTGTTGGTATTCTGGTTAGCATGGGCTACTGGCTCAGCGGGATCCTTGCGGGCCTAAAAACAATACAAGCATTGAGTATTTGTTGGCTTATTGGGAGTGTTATGGTATTACTCGTTCCCCCTTCATGGGCTCCAGTGGTAATCGGAGTATGGGCATTCTTATTCGAGGCTGTGCCAGGTTTAATCCTTTATGTCAGAGAACAAAAACAACCCCTTTAATTATGAACAGATCGATGAAATGCTCTCATCCCGGATCAGGCTTGCGGTCCTTGCCCTGCTTGCAGGCTGTGAGGAAGCTGAATTTACCTATATTCGGGATATGGTTGGAGCATCGGACGGGAATTTGGCAAGCCACCTGAGAAAACTTGAAGATGCAGAGTATGTAATCCTTGATAAACGATTTCTCGGCCGTAAGCCCGCGACCTTTTACCGGATCACCACCGCAGGGCAGTCAGCCCTGCTGGACTATAGCCGCCATCTGGCGGAACTTTTATCACACACCCAAAAGGGAGGTACCCCATGAAAGGTATATTATCTTTCATCATGCTCAGTCTGCTCGTACCGGTCTTTTCATTTGCGAATCCAGAAAGGAACGGTGAAAACAGAAGTGCTAGAGCTTCTTTTGGTTTTTCACTTCAGGATTGGAATCAGGATTTTGGAATGGGAATTTCCATAACCAGTCCCTGGTTTTTATATCAAAAGGCATCGATTAAATTAAGTGGAAATGTGCTGTTTAAAGAAGATAACCAATGGGAACCCTATTACGCGGTTCGCCTGGGGTGTATCGGCGGCAGTTTCATGGAGAGCGCCGATATCCGCCTGTACGGGGAAGGGGGCTTCCTCTTTCTGTTTCCAACCCAGACCTTCGATTCAAGCAGCTTCCGGTTTGGAGGCTATGGTCATTTTGGTTTCGAGTTTTTTCTGAGTACTAAAAAATGGGCTTCCAGCTATTTTATAGAATTAGGTTCCAATGGCATCAATGCCACAACTAATACAGGAAATTCCTATGTAAATGGATTTGCGGCAGCCTGCGGTTTCCGCATCTATCCCTAAGGCAAAAGCCACGAGCCATCTGAGGGGCATACTTAGTTCCGGCCGGGCTGTAACAGGACTCTAAGCCCAGCCGGAGACCAATATATCGACATTAGGCCTGTATCTTAGCAGCTATCTGCTCCGCTACGGTTTCTATGAGATCCCCCGTGATTGGTGTCTTTCCTTTTTCTACGCCATAATCGATCATTATATAATGCTGATAGGCTATTCCATTCTTTTGGAATATCTTTGCTCCACAGGATACCTTACAACCATCAAGCACAATATTTCTTGTCGCACTCTGGGCGGATTGGATAAAACCTGAAAGATCCGCTCCCATCGCTGCCAGACAGGTACTGGCGCCAACCCCATCCCTATTAAGAGCACGCATTACCTGATCAGCAAGTAAACCCGTATTTGCTGCACCCGAACAGGCATAAATTAAATTGGTTTCACAATCCCCACCACAAGAACATCCAGCCATTTTCTACACTCCTTGCATATATTGATATAAGGCGGTCCTATATAAGGACCACATGCCGCCTTTCACCTGCCTGGAGGCAGCAAAGGTGGAACTTTTTATTGCCCCTCTTTTAATCTATATTTTCCGCTTCAGAATAGATTCGGTCTATTTCCTTTTCTGGTATTGATAGTTTCATTATCCAGCTGATAAGTAATATCCCCAATATATCAATAAACAGTCTGGACAAAGCAAACCGCTTACCCAGGGCAGCCATTTCAAATAAGAGCATTGGTATCTTGGTCGTCGACCAGGCACCAATAAAAATTAAGATATTGGTCAAACTTGCCCCCTTTTTCATGAGAATTGCGGCAAAGGGAAATGCTCCATACAGCGGGCCTGCCGCAAAAGATCCCAGGAGAAAAGCAAGGATGCTTCCTTTCAGCCCGGAACCGCTGCCCATATATTTGATCATTTGCTCCCGCGGTACCCACACATCCAGAAGTCCAAGCAATATAAAAATCGGGGGAATAACGAGAAGCATCGTTTTAGATTGAAAAAGAATAGAATTGATAGCTTTGACTCGCCAAAGGGGGAAGAGGACAAGAAAAAGAACAAATGCAATGCCTATAATAATAGCTGACCTATATCGTTTTATCAAAGCCATCATAAACTTACCACCCAACCGACAAAGAAGGCTGCAGCCAGGGAGAAAAACCAGGCGAGAACATTCCTCATAATAGCTGCTCGTTTTCCAAAGTATTTAATTTCCATTGGCAAGGTTACCACGCCTACCATCATAAGACTCGATACGAAGGCTGCAATCTGAATTGGACCTGCTCCTTCATGTAATAAGGAAGCTGCTGCAGGAAATGCAACAAAACCAGGTATCAGGGTGATTGCTCCTATTAAGGAAGCACTTAGCACACCCCATATTCCAGAACCGCTTCCCAGAAATCGAGAAATTGTTGCCGTATCAAGAATGGCAAGTGCAATTGCCACAATAAAAAGAACGCTGATAAATTGCGGCAGTATTCCCTCAAAGGCTTTCCATGCCTTTTTAAGGGCTGTTGTGGTTTTCTTTTTATCTTTTATATAAGAAAAAATCAAACCAACAGCAGCTACAACGTACAGAATAAGGGTATCCATCTTTAACCTCTTGTTGCATAATATTGCAATTTTGCATTAATAGCAAGCCCCTTATTATAATGGCAAAAGCAACGAGCCATCTGAAGGGCTTGCTTTGCTCCGGCCAGGCTGCAGTTTGTTCCCCTCCGAGCCCGGGCGGGGGTCTTATATTGTGTATTGTTACTGTTCCGGACAATAAAAAAGGCGGCTGCCATTTGACAATCGCCTCGCTTGCTCCCCCGCCCGCTCTCGCCTTCCAGTCAGCCCCATCCCGGGGATTCCTTCCAGGCCGTCTCCGGAGCCTGCCGGGGCCATCCCTGGCCCCTTTTCCTCGCCTTCGCTCGGCGGCTCCTTCGTTTCGAGCCCGGGCGGGGGCTTTTACTGTTCTCTGGTACTAACTTGGGCAATAAAAAAGGCGGCTGCCGTTTGACAACCGCCTCGTTTGCTCCCCCGCCCGGGCTCGAACCAGGGACCCAGTGGTTAACAGCCACTTGCTCTGCCGACTGAGCTACAGGGGAATGTGCCTTACGCACCTTACGGATGGCAATATAGCTAAAATAATTTTTTTTGTCAATATAGATAGTCTAATTTTTTAATTTTGATGGTTTCCATATAAGCGTATATATATTAAAAAGCCCTCCTCAGTGCTACTGAGGAGGGCTTTGAATTAGTAATTAATTCATGAAATCTGTAGGATCAACCATATTTATTTCATCCAAAGATAAGCTTATTGAATATTTTAATTCATTATTGTCATCGTATACTTTAAGTGTTGCCTGCTTGGATTCTAATGCGGTCTGTAAATCCGATAAATCGCTCTCACTCATCATATTGATATTATTTTTACTATAATTAAAGGCGTAGCTGAGTATAAACTTTGCACCGGCCCCATCACTACGTTTTACAGAAATGGCATAACCCGCTTGTACCCCCATTGCAAGATCCATATCCATAGATACTGGAGAACTATTAGAATCTGTTGCAACATCCATATTATAATTCATCTGCATGTTACTAATAACCTTTCCGTTATAGGTATGATTCGGTTGTGGTTCAAATGATTCATCTGGTGAAGTTACTGATGTGGTCATTGAACCTGTGATAGTGATAGTCCCTCCGCCAATAGTTAATGTGTAATCTAAAGGTGTGGTTTGGCTCTCGGTTGCTCTGGCAAGTATATTTTTATTTGCTGCCATTTCAAGCGATTTTATATTTTTTGATAATATCTGCGGAGACACAGAACCTGAGGAATCAGCGGTTGCTAAACCTGTTCCAAATGTGGAAAAAGCTTGTAAGAACAGGGTCTTTGCTTCTGTATCAGTTCCCGGCACAGTTCCGCCAGAAGCTGGTAGAGCTGAAGGACTACCCATATCGGGGGCACTCGGCCCACTCGCTGTGTCATTTGTACCTAGCAGATCACATCCTGTGACTACAAGAATTGCAGCCATAATTAAGGCTCCAACATACCGTTTTTTCATCTTAATACTCCTTATTCACTATAAGAATAATTTAGCTAAAAGGATTGATAGTATTGTATCATTACAAATTTTTAAAAGGCAATCGCCTTTTTAAAATTATGTATAATAATATTTTATATAATTGATATTTTTGATTATTATCGTTTAATAGACAGGCCCACTATTACAGCTTTATTTTCCTCTGCTACAATGGGTGCAGCATGAATGATGATTTAAAGAGCAGCGATAAAGACACGACGGAAACGTATCATATCAGGATATGGACCAGATTTGTACTCATTATGGGGGCATGTGTCCTCTATATCCTCGCAGAGGCTCGTTTTAATCAAGCATACAGGGGAACTATTTTTGAAAATTCCTTTGCACAAATTAAATTTGTTTTTAAGCTTCTGCCTCTTTTAGCACCCCTTATGTTCCTGCCGGCAATTCCGGTCATCAATCTGGCTGTGTTAGGGACCCAGGGGTTGCTCCTCTTCATTGCGTTGGGTATCGGTCCGGACTTTACTCTGCTCATTCCTATGCAAATTCCGCTCCTTGTGGCAGTGACACTGCAATTACAAAACATCCAGGCCATATTCTGGATCCTGTTTTCCGATGGAACCATACTTGCTGCTTTACAGCCCCATAATGCCTGGGGGGAACCGGTTAACGCAGGGACCCTGTACCAGGGACTTCTGTACACAGCTTTAACAGCCATTGTATCCGCCCTTTTTCTCTTATTAAAAAACCAAAGCAACCGCCTTACTGCATTGCAGGCAGCGGTTGAACGTCTTGATAGGGCTTATCAGAAGGTGGTGGATGCAAACCTGGATTTCCAGACCTATGCCCTCTTTGCCCGGGAGGAAGCCATGGAAAAGGAACGGCGAAGGCTCGCGGGGGAATTGCATGACATCATTGGCTATTCTCTTACCAATGTGATCATGCTTATACAGGCAGCACAAATCGGCAAAGGTGACAGCGAACAGACCCATGCAATTCTGGAAAAGGCCAGGCTCCATGCAGATGAAAGTCTCCGAGAAGCACGGCAAACCCTGGCAGCCCTCCGTACTGAGGCGGTTGAACGGCCCCGGGGGGCAAACCTCTTTCTCAAGTTAACCAAGACATTCCAGGAAGTCACGGGAATTCTCATCAATATTGATTTTGCAAATATGCCCTCTGAACTACCTGCCGAGGTTGAAAAACTCCTGTACCGGCTCATTCAAGAGGGACTGACCAATGCATTCCGTCATGGAAAAGCAAGTGAGGTACATATCAGTTTCTGGTATGATAGAGGGAACCTTACCATTAGGATTCGAGATAATGGCCGGGGGGAGACTCTGGAAGCCAATGAAGAAGGGACACTCAGCTCAGAACGACCAGGTATCGGCCTTGCCGGCCTACGGGAACAGGTAGAACAACGGGGTGGCCGATTTCAGGCTGGAGCAGTGATGGGCGGATTTTTACTGGAAGCCACCTTACCAAAGGAATGCAATAATGGGTGACAAATTGATTACAATTTTACTGGCCGATGATCAATATCTGTTTCTCGAAAGCTTAAAACTGGTTCTAGAAAGCCTGGCTGAAGACCTGCGGGTAGTAGGAACGGTCAGCAATGGGGAGGAAGCTCTGGCCTTTCTGGAAAGACAGCAGGTTGATGTGGTCTTGTTAGATGTCCGTATGCCCATCATGGATGGTGTCCAAGCTGCATGGGAGATCCGAAAACGCTGGCCAGAAATTTCGGTCATTATGCTTACCACCTTTGAAGATGATGAATATGTTGCGGAGGCTCTCCAGCGGGGCGCCCAGGGATATTTGCTTAAAAATATTGCGCCCCATATGCTAGTCTCAGCAATCCGTGCAGTACGGGATGGTTCTATTCTGATTGCGCCGGATATAGCAGGTCACCTGGCTATGGCCCTCGCCGGATCCAGAAGTACGGATACTTCCGGCAGCCACCAGGCTGCGGCACTAAAACTTCCAGACTGGTACTACAATCTGACACCCCGGGACAAAACAATCATCACCTATATATTAAAAGGAATGACCAACAAGGAGATTGCTGCAGCAGCTCATCTGGGAGAACAAACGGTTCGCAATTACATATCGGCCCTGTATGATAAACTGCAAGTTTCGGACCGGCGAGAAGCCATCAATGTATTGCGTTCTATTGACCCCTGCTGGTATGTGTAGATCCCACTACAGATTACAATAAAAGTACAAAATCGATTACTTCTATAACTATTATTTTTGACAAAGCCGCTGGATACTGAGAATACGGGTCCTGTTACAACCGGGATACCGGAATCTTTTAGAAAAGGAGCAGACTATGAAAAAGAATTTGGTTATCCTTGCAGCTCTGGCACTGCTTAGTAATAGCGTGCTGGTATTTGCAGGCGGAGGAACCGAATCAGCTGCAGGCGGAGCAAAGGAACCTGTAAAGCTGGTCATGGGGTCCTGGCGGGCCGATGATGTCGAGCAGATGAAGGGCTTATTGGCTGAATATTCCAAGACCCATCCAAATGTAATTATTGAGTTTAAACCCACAAATCCACCAGATTACAATGCAACCCTCAGGCTCCAGCTTACCAGCGGAACCGGACCGGATCTCATGTATGCCCGTTCCTATGCAACAGGGCTGCAGCTTTTTAATGATGGATTCTTTGCGGATGTCAGCAGCATCCCTGGTCTTAAGGAAAACTTCACCGAAGGTGCCCGGTCCCCTTGGATGACAGCGGACGGGAAATCCTTCGCGGTTCCCTTTGTGGCAGTATCCCATGGGGTATACTATAACAAAGATATATTTAAAAAGCTTGGGCTCAGCATCCCCGAAACCTGGGAAGATTTCCTAAAAGTCTGTGACAAGATTAAGGCTGCGGGCATTACACCGGTGGCTAACAGTCTGGGTGATGAATGGGATATTGCTGAAGTGGTCTTTATGAGTATTGCCCCAAACTTTATTGGTGGCAGGGAAGGTCGGCTTGCATACGAAAGCGGCAAACGGCCCTGGAATGATGCAAACATGGTAGCCACATTTCAGGCTATGAAAGACCTGGTTCCTTATCTGCCCGCAGGGTTCGAAGCCCTGACTTATAATGATTCAAATGCGCTCTTTGCCACAGGTAAGGCTGCCATGTATTTTGATGGTTCCTGGACCTTAGGGACCTTTAAGGATGTACCCTTCCAGTGGGGTGTGTTTGCTCCGCCTCCACCAAAGGGAAAGGCTCCTCAGATCTGTTTCCATGCCGATGCGGGTATTGCGATGAATACCAAAACTAAATATCCAAAAGAGGCCTCTGAATTTCTTGCATGGATTGCATCAAAGGACGGTGCAACCATTGCTGCGAAGTACCTGCCTACGGGCTTTTATCCAATGATTAATGCAAAAATCACCATTGCTGACCCCCATGCTAATGAAATGCTCGCCCTGAACCAGGGCCGCGGACTTGATGTCCGTCTTGCATGGCCCCGGCTCATGGAAGGGGAACCCTCAGGGTATAACCTCATCATGTATGGCTCTATTCAGGTGATGAAGGGTATAAAGACCCCGCAGCAGGCAGCGGATGATCTTGCTGCAGGTCTTGCTAAGTGGTTCAAACCAACAAAGTAGTAGATACAATAAACAGTGCCCCCTTTTAATAGGTATTTTCAGAGGAGGCACTGTTAAAAGAAGCACAGAACAGGTTACAGGAGGACGAGCAGGATGATACAACTAAATCGCCAGAGTACATTGAGGCAGCGTGGCGGGACAGCATTGCGATGGTTAATCTATCTCGCACCGGCCCTCCTCCTTTATACCGCTTTCATGGCCTTTCCACTCTTTGATTCGGTGCGTCTGTCCTTTTTTAAGTCCGGTTCTTTTTTATCAAAAGACTTTGTCGGATTTGATAATTATATACGGCTGTTTCTAGACAAACAGAATGCGCTTCGATTCTGGAGTGCCTTTGGCAACACTTGGTATTTTTTCTTTATCCACATGGTGGTGCAAAATATTCTTGGTATTCTCTTTGCGGTTCTGTTAATGGAAAAGGGACTGAAAGGTGCCGGTATATACCGGACGATTATATTCATTCCTGCAACCCTGGCAGTACTGGTAACGGGCTATCTTTGGAAGTTAATTCTGAATCCCCAATGGGGGGCTCTTGCTATTTTGCTTAACAAACTGGGTCTTACCCAGTTTTCACTTCCCTGGCTGGGAGATGCCCGGTACGCCCTGACCACCGTCTCTCTGGTATCGGCTTGGCAATGGGTTGGCATGCCCACCATGATGTTCCTTGCGGGGCTGCAAAATATCAGTGACGATATGTATGAAGCTGCGGATATAGCAGGAGCCACTAAGCTGCAGACCTTCTGGTATATTACATTGCCACTGCTCCGTCCGGTTATAGGTATCGTTACTATTCTTACCTTTGTAGGCAATTTTAACGCCTTTGATGTGGTTTTCGCCATGGAAAATGTGAACGGAGCTCCCCTATATTCAACCGATATCATGGGAACCCTGTTTTACCGTGTGGGTATAGCAGGCCAACACCCGGTCAGTATTCCCGATCCCGGGATGGGTGCGGCTATTGCAACTACTACGTTTCTGATCCTGGCCCTGGGTTCAGCCCTGGTTCTCAGACTTACCAGTGAATCTACCGAAAAGCAGGCAAGAATATGAAACTTAGACCTAAAAAAGCCCACTTTTTCACCCATGGGGTGCTCTCTGTGTGGACCATACTTGTTCTTTTTCCCCTGTGGACAATGATAGTAAACTCCTTTAAGCAAAAGTATGACATATACCGGGATCCCTTTGGGCTGCCCCATGTGTGGAATTTCCAGAGCTATCTGTCGGTTTTACAGGATAGTGATTTTATATTGTTCTTTAGAAACAGTCTCTTTGTCACGATTGGTTCCATCCTGGCAGTTCTGCTGTTTGGGGCTCTGGCAGCATACGCCCTGGCAAATTGGCGTGACAGGGCAAGCCGATGGATTTATGCGTTTTTTGTTGCAGGGATGATGCTCCCTATAAAAATCGGATCCATACGTCTTTTGCAAATGGTAAAAGCCCTGGGTCTCATCAACACCATATACAGTCTGTTTCCCGTGTATATTGCAATGGGGCTCCCTATTGCCGTGTTTGTACTTACCGAATTTATCCAAGAAATACCCTATGAACTTACCGAAGCCGCGGTAATAGATGGAGCTGGACGTTTTAAAATATTCCATGCCATTATTATTCATCTGCTCAGGCCCGCCTTGGCTACAGTTGCAATTTTTAACCTGGTACCCTTCTGGAACGATCTCTGGTTTCCTTTAATCTTTATAAATAGTGACAAACACAAAACCCTTCTGCTGGGTGTGACCCGGCTTTTCGGGCAATATCAAACCGATTGGTCTAAAATTCTTGCGGTCCTGACCTTGGCAGCAGTTCCTGTCATTCTGCTCTATCTGTCCATGTCAAAACAGTTTATTAAGGGTCTAACCGCTGGTGCAGTAAAGGGTTAGAAAAAGTTAAATATTTATCGACTGTTGCAAGGCCGCCCCGCTTCTGCTATGATGAGGAAAGGAGCGGTACCGATGACAGTGCGAGAAGCGGTGCAGGTCGTGGAAGGACAGTTTTATTGCGGTGAAGAATGGGCTGACAGCACGGAGGTTCATTCGGCCTGCGGGGCGGACTTGATGAGCGATGTGATGGCCTTTGTAAAGGAGCAGGTGCTGCTCCTGACCGGCCTTGTAAATCCCCAGGTTATCAGGACCGCAGAACTGCTGGATATAAAGGTGATTGTCTTTGTGCGGGGAAAACACCCGACCCTGGATATGGTAGATATGGCCCGGGATGCCCAGATTATACTGGCGGGTACAAAGTATCCCATGTACATTGCATGCGGCAAACTGTATGAGGCGGGGCTCCGTTCCGGCGGGACCCGGAAAATCTAAGTGGCCCTTCCAACTCTGGCGGAACAAAAAAAGGCCCTCCGACAGGAAATCCGGCTCCGGCTGAAAAACCTTCCAGCCCACTATTTTCACCACGCGGGACGTGCCGCGGCAGAACGACTTAATCAGCATCCACGCTGGCAGCAGGCCCAGGCGGTGCTCCTCTATGCATCCCTGCCAACCGAAATCGACACAGCCCCCATGTTCCGCCTGGCCCGTCAAGATGGGAAAGGGGTCTTTTATCCAAAGATAGTGGGAGAGGACATCCAATTCTATCAGGTTGATGATGAGAAGGACCTCATTCCTCAGGGACCCTTGCACATTCCGGAACCAGGTCCTGGGGCTGTAAGCCTTACCGAATGGGCCGCAGCACAGAGCACCCAACCGGTTCATGTGTGCGGGATCATTCCCGGCCTGGCCTTTGACCGGCAGGGCAGCCGGCTCGGCAAAGGTAAGGGCTACTATGACCGCTTCCTTTCATCAATCTGTACGACCTCTTCTACTCTGGATTTGTATACTATCGCCCTCTGTCTCCCCGAACAGCTCATAGACCAGGTTCCCCGGGGCACCCAGGATTGGCCAGTCCAGGAAATCATCCTCATCGATGGGGCGGCCCACTAACACAGGGGCTTGCCCCGATGGCGTATATTTTTTACCTTTATACAAGAGGTACTTTATGGCACGGATAAAAAGCGCACTTGAACTTGCTCTGGAACGCACTGAATCGGTAAAAAGCGACAAGGAAAGTATTGAACTCTTTGAATTAAAACGGGAAGGGAAAAAGCTCGCCGGGGCCTTCCTGGAAAATCCGGATGAAAAAAAATTAGAAGAAACCATAAAAAAATATCCAAAGGATAAACAAGGGGCTCTGAAACAGGGTATGTTTGATGTCCTGGTATCCCAGATTCGTCTGCCTGCGACCCAGGACGATATAGCAAAACAGGATGCGGTCGGCAAAGCAATTCAGTTTCTCGTAAATGACCGCCGCTTTGGCCAGCTGTTCGGTCAACTGGTTCAGGCTTTTCAGCGCTATCTTGCAGAGGTAGAACAGTTTGATCAGGCTATTCGCCGCCAGTATGCGCCAAAGCTCCGCCAAAAGGAAGAAGAGCTTGCCCGGCGTTTAGGGCGGGCAGTACAACTGGATCCTTTCCAGGACCCGGAATTTGTGAATTTTTATAACCAGAACATGAATGCCCTTAAGGGCCGCTATGAAGAAGCTATCGAACAGGTCCGGGACCAGGCTACGAAGCTCTTTGAGGCTGCTCAGAAATAGGTGAAGCAGGGACTGAAGCCCCAAGTTGTGTCCCCCAAGTTTGGTTTCCCAAGTTCAGCCCGCTGAATAGGGGGTGCCTATTCGGCCCCCTCCCTGTTCGGTGGCACCTGATTCGGTGCCCACAATTCTGGGTTCCCCCAATTCGGGGGCGGCCTGCTGGCTACTGAGCCCTGGACGCCGTCATAGCGGCTTATAAGAGGGCTTTTACCGCTTCCAGGGCTTTAGCATAATCCGGTTCCTGACCGATTTCAGGAACCTGCTCGGTATAGCGCACCGTATTAGACCCATCGAGAACCACAACTGCCCGGCTCAGAATACCCGCCAGGGGACCATCCAGGATTTCCACCCCATAATCTTTCCCAAAGGACTTATCCCGCATCTGTGATAGGGTTACGATATGCTTCACTCCCTCTGTCTTGCAGAATCGGCTGGATGCAAAGGGAAGGTCGCAGGATATATTCAGGACCACCACATTAGAAAGTTTTGCGACCTCTGCATCGAACTTTTTAGCTGACAGAGCACAGACAGAGGTATCCAGACTGGGTACGATATTCAGAATCTTAATGTTCTGTCCATAGTCAGCCAGGCGGCGGTCCGCAAGATTTTCATCAACCAGACGAAAGTCTGGAGCCTTTGTACCGACGGCGGGTAGATTCCCGACTGTAGAAATGGGATTGCCCTTTAAAGTTATTCGAGCCATAAAATCCTCCTATATATTACTTTAAAAGTAATAATCATGACAGAAAAATGCAAGAAATTTGAGCCTCTTTCAAAAGTCTGTTACTTTTGAAAGAGGCTCTTGCAGTATTTTTGCAATTTAAATATAAATATTTATTAGATAAAGAATAGCAAAAATACTGCATATACATCTAGGGTAGCTTTTTCAAAACTCCCTGAGTTTTGAAAAAGCCTCATTTAATATTGATGAACCCTTGCCGTATTTACTATACAGGTGTATAGTCTATTTATGGAACTGGCTGAAAAATTAAAGCTCCTTGCGGGGGGTGCAAAATATGATGCCTCCTGCGCCACATCGGGCAGTGACCATGGACCCGGAGCGTCTAGCTCCGATTATTTGGGATCCGGAGTGTCTATCACCAGGGGTCCTGGACCTGGAGTTTCTGGACCTGGCAGCAAAAGGAGCCTGCAGGCTAAGAGCGGAAGCATACCGGTTATTGGAGCTACCACCCCTGCGGGGGTTTGCCACAGCTGGACCGAAGATGGACGCTGTGTATCCCTTCTTAAGGTACTCTATTCCAATGTCTGCCGTTTCGACTGCGCCTATTGTGTAAACCGGGCTTCTGCGGATATTCAGCGGACCAGCTTTACCATAGATGAACTGGTACAGCTTACCCTGGGGTTCTACAAACGCAATTATATAGAAGGACTTTTTCTATCCAGCGGCATCTTTTCGGATAGCGATATTGTAATGGAAAAATTGATTGAAGTTGCCCGCCGTTTGAGAACTGAAGCAGGGTTTGGTGGCTATATTCACCTTAAAATTATACCGGGGACCAGCCCCGGACAGATTGCCGAGGCAGGCCGCTGGGCGGATCGGCTTAGTGCAAATATCGAACTGCCCACCGATAAGAGTCTCCAATACCTGGCTCCCCAGAAAAATGGCAAGCTTATAATGGGTGCCATGGAAGAGGTGGCCAATCTTGAACAGGACAGGAACTCCAGGGGGCCCAATGGGGCGGGAAAAACGGCCTTTGCACCGGCGGGCCAGAGTACACAGCTTATTGTGGGCGCAAGCCCTGAGGATGACCACCAGATATTAAGTCTTTCCAGCGCTTTGTACCGTCGGTATGGTCTGAGAAGGGTATACTATTCTGCCTTTATTCCTGTGGGCACCCATGGCAGGGGCAGCATCCTGGACCCCCGCCTACCCGATATTCCCGGGCCGCCCCTGGTACGGGAACACCGGCTGTACCAGGCAGACTGGCTCCTCCGGTTCTACAAATTCCGCTCCGATGAAATTGTGAGCCCGGACCATCCCTTTCTGGATCCCCATCTGGACCCAAAGACTGCCTGGGCGCTGAATCACCGGGAACTCTTTCCGGTGGATGTCCAGCGGGCGGACTATGAGGTCCTCCTGCGGGTCCCAGGCATCGGCGTTAAGTCAGCCCGCCGTATACTGGAACAGCGTCGGAGTAAAATCTTAAGCGCTGAACTGCTGCAGCGGCTTGGGGTAACCCTGAAACGGGCCCGCTATTTTATCAGTCTTCCCGGCCTTGCGGGTGAAACCGAGAAGGACACGGCTTATATAAGACGCATGCTTTCCGATGCAGACGGTGCGGGGCTCCAGCTTCCCCTTTTTGAGTTTTAACTGAAGTAAAACAGGGTAAGCAAATCGCCCCTGCATCATAGTGCTATAAAGAGTTGAAAGGTGCACACAAAGGATCTTGTAAATGGAAGCGTTTTACGATGGAACCTTAGAAGGTTTTTTTGCACTCCTGGATGACGCTCTTGAACAAGAGCATATCCCCGATAAAATCCGCCGGGTCCAGCCGGTGCCCCAGGAAGGGGATGCAACTCCATCCCTGTTTTCTGAAGAAGAGCTGGGGCTGCCCGTGCTTGCACAGGGACCGGAAAAGGAGCATAAGAGCAGACGTGCCATGGAACGGCTCAGGGCCTGTTCGGAAGTTGCCTTTCAGGATTGTCTCCAGGCATGGATGAGCGATGAACCCATAGAACTTGATATAATCCAGTATGCGATTCGGCTTATAAAAGCCGCTGAAAGTACTGCGGCCGGAGACAGGCCCGGAACTGCCGGGACAGAATTAACAGAACGCATCCGTATAGACCGATCCTGGGGGCCCTGTGAGAGGGTGCTGCGGGCATCCCAGCGCTATCTGCGGGAACTGGACCGGCTTTTAGGCCTGCTCCGGTTTAAACCCACAAAGGAGGGATTCCTCCTGGCCCGCTGTGAACCGGATACCTTTGCGCTGCCCGGCCTTGCCGAGCCCCTCAGGCGGCGCTTTGGGATCACGGCCTGGGCGGTACAGGATGAAAAACGATGCCTGGTGCTTTCCTGTGATGGTCTTGGCGAACCAGAACTGGCAGCCTATGATCCAGAGCAGCCCCCCTTTTCGCCGCCTGAGGGGCTCGTGCCCGATGAATTTGAAGCCCTGTGGCAGGACTATTACCAGATCATCAATATAGAGACGAGGAAAAACCCTGAACTGCGAAAACGGCTTATGCCACAGCGGTATTGGAAGTATTTGCCGGAACTTAAGGCACCGCAGTAATTATCAGGGAACCTATGACTAGGATGAAGGGGTATAATCTGCTATAGTTTCAATTGAATATGAAGGTTGAACTTTTTACACTGTGCGATTTTGCCCAGGAGAATAACGGGAAACTCACCATCGTAGGTACCTTTGATACGATTGTAGCAAAGGCCTTTCCTATGAATCACCAGTCCTTTTCGCTGACGGTCCGGCTCAGGTTTGACCTTTGGGAACTGGGGTCCCACAACTTCCGGGTCGAAGCCCGGGACCTGGACGGGAACAGTTATGTAAAACCCGTAGAAGGAAGTCTCACCATCCGGGATGTGGGGAATGCCACCTCGGTGGTTCATCTGCTCTACGCTTTTACCGACCTGAAATGCAAGATGCCTACGGTCATCAATTTTATTTTATATATTGATGATAAGGAAATAACGTCCACACCCCTCTATATCAAGAAACTTTCCTGAGTATTTAGTTCAAATAAGGGCGAGACCAATAAGCCGAGGGCCCCTATATCAAGAAACTTTTTAAGTACCTTGTTTGGGCTAGCCTTAAGCCGCATTTTCCGATGCCCGCACCTATCAGACTAATTCAAAGCCTTGTAAACTGGGACTGCCGCTTCCCCGGTACGTGAAGTACAGAGCCTGTATCCCGTCGGGGATAGAAATAGGACTTTCGAATCGTTCCCAGACATTTGAATTGGCAATGGGAATCTCCGCTAACATGGGACCATCCCAGGCGGTTCTCACCTCGAATTTTCCATGACCATAACCTCTGGTAAAGATACGTATGGTTTTAACATTGGTGCATGAAAAATACTTAAACCCTGCGGTAGCTCCATCTTTCATATTGCCGATATAGCCCGGGACTTCGGTGCCATCACAACCATCCTGCATAATCTTTGGAAAGCGGCCATCGTCACTGACATAGACCGATTCCACATCGGTGAATAGATTGCAGGCGATATAGGCTGGATAGTACCCCTTACCCTGGAGGGGTCCCCCATTCAGACCACAGGATGTTAATTCTACCTGGGGAATGCTTCCATCACTTTGTATGGTAATCTTTTCAGCACAGCCCTGCCGGCTGAACCAGGTGCCATTGGTATGACGATGATAAAAGATGTACCAGTCCTTTCCTACCTGTACCATACTGCCATGGTTGTTTGCCCCATAGGCCATCGGTTTATGTGCGGGTTTGTAGGTATCTATATGTAAGTCACTGTTGCTTACAATAACGCCTCCATAGGTAAAATCCTTTGTTGGATATTTACTGGTGGCATAGCAGAGTTCATGCATTGCTATTGATGAATAAACAAAGTAATAGGTATCTCCTGCTTTTCGTATGGAAGAGGCTTCGAAAAACTCATGGCCCTTAAAACTTGTACCGTCGCTGTACTCACAGCCTGGAACAATGATAAGCGGCTCTTCTTCTATGGTAAGCATGTCCTTCCCAAGAACGGTTGCCATGGCACCCTTTCTGCTTTTGTCTCCCCGGGGACAAAAGCCGGTGTACATATAGGTGACATCCTGTTCGGTCAGCACCCCCGGATCAAACTGAGGCTGGTCACCAGGTCGTTCTCCGAGCCTTTCACCATGTTTATCATGCACGTAGCCATAAAAGGTATAGGGTCCAGAAGGCTTTTCGCTCACCGCAACAGATACGATGGGAACCTTATCCAGAACGTAATACAAATAGAATCTACCATCGGGTCCCTGGGTAACATCCGGGGCATACAAACACATTTTACCATCCCTGTTGAGGGGATCATCAGTTTTTTTATAGATGACCCCTTCATACCGCCAGTCGGCTAGATCATCCAAGGGGGCTGACCAGCAGACATAATCGCCCAGACAGAAAACATACCCGTTATACAAATCATGGGAACCGAATACATATAAACGATCACCCAAAATATGGGGTTCCCCATCAGGAATATATTCCCAGGAGGGGAGATAGGGATTAAAGGCTTGTTTCTTTTGCATGGTTAGTCTCCGTATGTTGTAATATATCTTCGGTAATATGTTCGATGAGGAATCTTTTAAATTCCGAGGTCTGTTCTATGACTGGTTCGGGTCCTTCGGTGGTAAAGAGCATCTGGCAGGGGGTGTCCTTTGTATAAGGTTTCCATTCAGGTAAGGGACTTCCGTCATGATCAAGACCGTTAGGATCTCCGCTTTTTATAAAATTTGCCCAGTAATTAGCCATTTTACGGGCAAGATCATAGTGTTTTCCTGTAAAGGGCCGCCAGCATTTTGCCAGGGTCTCAAAGGAAAACCAGAGATCTACCGAATGGAATGCCCCCGGTTTATCCCAGCCAGGGATTTCTGGCATAAATTGATAGTAATAAGCACAATTAGGATTCCCCATTTCACTGCTTGCAAGGATAAGTGCTTTTGTGGTGAACTCGATTGCGTTCACAGCCCCATATCCGATGCCTTCGCGATAATGCCATGCTTCTTTAAAACGTAAAAAGGTGTCGACTTCTTCGCCAAAGCATTGGGCTGCCTTATTTTTATACTTATCCGCTGTTTCCGCTTGAATGCCCACAAGAAATTCATCGGAAGTATTGCCAGCCATCAGAGGAACCTGTACATGGTGCCCCTTTAGATAAAGGTATGGGGGATCACCAAAGCAGAATTTGTCATCCTGGACCGTCATCATTCTCGGATGGGATTGAACAAATTCGTTATATTTTTGTAAGAGATAGAAAGGATCCAGTTTCCGTGCCTGGGAAAGTGACTGGACTCCCAGAAAAGCAAAAAACTCTGTTCCTAAGGCTTCTGCATCCTGCAGTTTGGGTGGAACTCCGAAGAAACCGCTTGGATAGGGGCTTCGTATCAAGCCACTTTGTATGATCCCCTTCTGGAAAAGCCCCTGATTAAGAGGATTGGTAATCTGTACCAGTACACTCATGCCTCCGGCTGACTGACCGGCGATGGTAATGTTCTCCGGATCTCCACCAAAATTATAGATGTTTCTTTTAACCCACAGGAGTCCCGCCTGCTGATCCAGGTGAGCGAAATTGGTAGGGGTATCCCTTTGTTCTGCCGTGAGCTCAGGATGGGCGAGAAAACCGAATACATTAAGGCGATAGTTAACGGAAACCACAATGATACCTCGCCGAGCCAGGCGTTCACCATCAAACTCCATTTCAGCCGTATAGCCCCATTGGAAAGCGCCGCCAAAGAACCAGACAAGGACGGGTAACTTTTCTTCTTTGCTCTTTGCACCGGTCCAGATATTGAGATACAGACAGTCCTCGCTCATTGGAATATCCGGATCCACATGCCATTCTCTGCAATAGATGTCATCCCCCAATCCGGGAGTATCCTGTACAGAAATAGAACCAAATTCATAGGCAGGACGAATTCCTTCCCAGGGAGAACAGGGTTGGGGCTCCCTCCATCTATTTTCTCCAACAGGGGGTGCTGCGAAGGGGATTCCCTTAAAAGCAGTTATACGGGGATCCGCCGCTGGCAGCCCCTTTACAAGACCATACTCGGTTTCAGCAATCCGTATCATAGAATAACCTATGCGTCCTCCCTTTCATCTAACAGGCTTAGCATAGGTTATCGTACACGCTTAGTAAAGGTCTATAGGTAAAATTACGGAGCCTCCACTTGCCTGGGTTGAGCTTTACTGCGCATTTTCCGGTATTCCATGATAGGCAAATCTCCGGGGAACAGGGTTTCGCCGGTACCTTCACCGGGAGCTTTGGGGATCTGGGTTTCTACGACCCGGCGGTCCTGATGGGCGATATACAGGTTTGTCTTACCCCCTAACCAGTTTACCAGCTGTTTAAGCAGGGGGACTTTCATAAAGGATTGATAAAACCGCAGGTACATGAGGGTATGGGTCTCGTCTACGGGAACAAAGGCTGCAAGCACCCGGACTTTTGATGAAATATAATTTTCCCACAGGTTGGGGAAAATAAACTCCAGTTTAAAATCACTATTCGGATTTGGTACCGGCACTTCTTCGCTGGTCCTCCGTTTTGAACCGTCATCGACACGGTTATATACATAGATAAAGAAGCCCTCTTCTACCTTCATGATCCCCGGACCATCTACGACAGTCCGGTTACCACGGCCGATCGTGTTGTAATGAACAAAAGGAAGGTGGGCCATATCAAGCTGGTTTTCTATGACCCGGCTGTAATGGTTATCCCAGGGGTCAATAACGGTTCCCCAGGAGAACTCGGGCCCTATATCATCAAAAAAACGGGGTGTGGCAGATGGGGTACTGTCCCCCCAGTATATCCATATAAAACCCTGGGCTTCATAGGTTGGATAGGTTTTTACCTTAAATTGGGGAGGCACCGGCTCGGCTCTCCCATTGGCGGGAATACAGGTGCACTGGCCATGTTCATTGTATTCAAGGCCGTGGAAAGGACATTGTATCCGGTCATTGGGCAATACCTTACCCTTCGCCAGGGCAGCACCCCGGTGGGCACAACGGTCTACCTGACAGACTACCCGCCCATCTTTGGTCCGCCAGAAAACAAGCCGTTCCCCAAGCCGGATACAGCCCACTGGTTCCTGTTTAACTTCCCGGGATTCCAGTACCACATATCATTGGTTTCTAAGCATAGTTCCCCCTTTTTATTTGAGGTTTATTTGATTTCCCCTTATTTCAGTATATACTTAAAAACTGATATGAGCGAGATTAATGGACACAACTTATTATATGATAAGAGTAAAGAACTGGCTCAGGCCGTAGTGGAAAGTTATTATACTCAGTATCCAGAAAGTAAAGGTCAGTTTGGTGCTGAAGGGTACAGAAAGAGTATCCAGGATGCGGAGTATCATTTTTTATATCTGGCTGAAGCAGTAGCAACTAAGGAACCCCGGTTGTTTTTAGACTACCTTTTCCCTTCCCTGGGCTATGATCAGAATAAACTGGGGGAACTGGTGTACCACCTCTTAAACATTTCCTTTATTGCCATGAGCCTCCGCGCTTCCCCTCCTAAAGTAATAGGCCACAAGGGTGGCGGGGTGCTTGGGATGTCCACGGGTATTCTCCTGGGCTATGCCACCCAGGCGCTGCTTGGCCTGGGACTCACCCTCTTTTTCCTGCCAAAACTCTTTCCTGCCTTTGGCCTTTTTTTACCCCTGGGCTTTGCCCTGGGGCCTGGCCAGGCCTTTGCCATCGGTAAGGGATGGGAAACTATGGGCTTCACAGGCGCTTCCAGTATCGGCCTTGCCTTTGCTGCCATCGGCTACCTCTGGGCAAGTTTCGGCGGGGTGTATCTTATCAACCATGGATTAAAAAGGGGCTGGCTAAAAAGCGAAAATGTAGCGGCCATGAAAAATAAAGCCATGCTCACCGGCATTGTGAACCGAAATGAAGAAAGGCCAGTAGGAGCCCGGCTCACCACCGATAACGAAGCCATCGATTCCTTCAGTTTCCATACCGCTGCGGTGGTCTTTACCTATTTTCTATCCTATCTTCTCTTATCGGGACTTACTATGGCCCTGTCTCTCCTGGGAAAGGCAGGCAGGGACCTGGCGGTAAACCTCTGGGGTATTAATTTTATTTTTTCTTCAATTACCGCCATCATTATACGAAAAGTTGTGGAAGCCCTGCACCTGGAACACCTTCTGGATAACGAAACCCTCTCGAGGATTTCCGGTTTTTCAGTAGATTATATGGTAGCCGGTTCTATTGCCGCCATTTCCCTCGTATTTGTCGGGGCCTACTGGTTCCCTATTCTTCTCATGTCTACCCTTTGTGGCATTATGACCATGCTTATCGTCCCCTGGTTCTGTTCCCGGATGTTCCGGGATTATCAGTTCGAGCGTATGTTGATGATATACGGGGTATCGACCGGCACCCTGTCTACGGGTCTCGCCCTGCTCAGGGTGATTGATCCGGATTTTAAAACAAAGGTAGCCTCAGATTATATGCTTTCTGCGGGGCTTACCTTTCTCCTGGCCATCCCATTTATACTAGCGATAAACCTTCCTGCCCAGGCAGCAGTCCAGGGGACCATGGTCCCCTACTGGATCATGATGGGAATTTCTGGTTTGTATTTAGTATATGTACTCATTACCTATGGGATACTGGCCAGAAAAAAGTCCCTGGCTACCCCTGGGGTCCTGTGGCACGAAGAATAGCATCCTGCAGGGCCAGCATCATGTCGGTCCATTTCCGGGCTGACATATAGCGGAAGGGGAAGCGGACCTGATACAAATTCCTTCCCTGGTAAAATTCCAGAAGGTGCCGTTTTAGTACGGTAATTCCTTCAAGGCTCTTGAGTGGAAAGGCCAGGCGTTCTCCGGAAAGGGTTGCCAGTTCCAGTCTATCAGGAAAAAGCACCAGAGTTCCAGTCCGGATCCTTCTGAGGGGATTCGCCTTATGGCCCTGAAGGAGCAGTACCCCCGCATCGGAAATCACCGGGTGGTTTGGAGACTCCCTAAGTACCCTTTCTGCGGTTGTAACTACGGTCCCGTACTGCCATGCCTCCCACTGGCCAATACTGGAAAAACTGCGGCAGGGAGCAGAGATGGTGTGGAGGCGGTAAAAGGGGTCTACCCGCCATAGGGCTCCGCAGGTATTACAAAAGAGCTGGGTCTTAAGGCTTCTCAGGCTGCCAAAGGTTTCACAGTTGGGGCAGAGGTAGAGGGATAGTTCCAGGTGCTCCGCCCGGCGGGAACTCCTGTAGGCCCGGTCCTTAACGACCGGATCGGTAAAGTCATTGTGGGAAAGGCCGGTTGTAAGAGTCCGTTCTATCTCATCAACCGGTTTATTTTTAAGCTCCTCGGGGCTGAAGAGGAGAGAAAACTCCAATACAACAGGACCCTTTCGGCGTTTCCAGGTCCAGCGGGGAAGTGCAAAATAACCACCACGTATGATCACCCTTAAAACCGGTACCTTAAGAAGCTTAAGAAGCTTGGCTGTCGATGGGACTAAGGGAAGGGTTCCGCCATTCCAGGTCTGGGCCCCCTCAGGAAAGAGGCCTACAATACCCTGCTGCTTACGTATCACCTGAACAATATCATTCACCGTTTCGATATCGGGAATAACCTTGGCCTTGGGGATAGTCCCCACAAGTTTAAGAAGCCAGCGCATGATGGAGGACCGCATATTGCTGTCACTGCCAACCCAGTACACTGGCTGGGGTAAAAAGCTGGATATCCAGAAGGGATCCCTGGTAGCAACATGATTCGCCACAATGACATAGGGAGGCCGCAAGGTCTGGAGGGTCTCCAAACCCCTGGCCTCTATCTGATACACCCTTCTGAGCCAGTACCCGTAGGTCCATTTAAGGAGCCGGTTAAACCATTTTAGATTGGTGATATGCCGCCGCTGTTTTGCCTTCTGCATATCACCAGTATACCGTATTTTTTATGTTATTGCTCCTTCAAAACTCCCTAAGTTGTGAAGGATCCTCAGATAATCTTTACTCCCTCAGGCCCGGCGGTATACCCTCGATTTCCCGATCGAATGAGGAGCGGTTTTTCCGTATAGACCCTGCAGTCATTCTGAGCAGCCTCCACGGTGACCCGAACCGAATGCCAGTAGAAGTTATACCGCAGACCTTTCCAGTGGGCAGGCAGCCAGGGCTCAATCCGAAGAGTATTATCCTTATCAACCGAGAGCCCTCCAAACCCAAAGACCGCACTCTGCCAGGTACCCCCCGCATTGGCCGCATGGAGACAATGGGCAGTGTTTCCCTGGTTATCCACGATGTCCGTTTCAGCGGCCTTTATAAAATACTCATAGGCATGGTCATGCTTTCCGAGTCCCAGACCTACCATGGCGTAGATAGAAGGGCTTAAGGAACTCTTATGCATGGTCCGTTTTTCATAATATTCGTAATTCCTGATTTTTTCTTCCAGAGAGAATTCCTCCACAATCAGCGCAAAGAGCATCACCACATCGGGCTGTTTAATAAGCTGGGTTTCATTAAGCCGCCGCACATCCAGGTCCCGCGGCCAGAGGGGCATACCATTCTTATCCCATTCGGTAATTGGAATATCCTTCAGGTTAAAGTACCCCTCAAATTGTTCATAGAGCCCACGCTCCTGATCCCTCGGGATATAGAGCTTGTCAGCCACATTCTGCCAATTTTCCAGTTCAGATCGCTCAACTCCTGAACGTTGCAGAATTGCAGAAAGAGCTTCCGGTTCTTCCTGTTCAAGTTGATGAACCAAATCCCGGGTTTTGCGCAGCGCCCAGGCGGCAAGATAGTTAGTGTAGGTGTTATTATGCACATGTTCATGGAATTCATCGGGTCCGATCACATTACGGATTTCATAGCGCTGCTTTTCTTCATTCCACTGAACAAAGCTCACCCAGAATTTGGAGGTTTCCAGGAGTATCTGCAGCCCCTGTTCCAGAAGGAAGGTCCGGTCTCCGGACATCTGCAGGTACTTCAGAACCGCATAGGTTATATCCGCATTGATATGAACCTCCTGTTCTCCTGTCCAGATTCGGACCAGGTGACCCGCATAATCGACCCCCCAGGGAGGTGTTACTTCCAGACCCGTATCGGCACTCTCCCAGGGGAAACGGGCCCCCTGGTGGCCTCCCTGACGGGCATTTTCCCGGGCCCCCTGAAGGGTATGATACCGGTAAGACAGGAGACTTCGGGCTGTCTCCGGTTGGGTAAAGATGAAGAAGGGCAGCATAAAGGTTTCCGTATCCCAGAACACATGGCCCTTGTAGCCCTCGCCATGGAGTCCCTTGGCTCCAATGCTGACCCTGCTGTCCCCGGGGTTCGCACAGGATGAAAGGTGCAACAGGTTAAACCGCAGGGCCCGCTGAGCCCGGAGATCCCCATCAATCTGGATATCCGCATCCTTCCAGAACCGGGACATTTCTCTTTGATGGGCTTTCAGTTCTGCCTCATATCCATCCTTTATAAAGGCCTCTATGCCAGCCTTAAGTATATCCCGCGGGTCAGAGTTTCCTTGTTGTACCATGCCATAGCCAAGGCGGTACAACACAACGGGCTTAACCTGTTCCAGATGCAATTCGTAGACCGCCTCGACCCGTTCAGCCAAGGGCCGGAGTACCAGCAGTTTTAACTGAGATTCGCCACAATCGCCACATTCACCGCAGAGGAGCACCTGACCTTCGGTGATACGGACCTGTTTGTCCCGGGTTTCGCTCATAAGGAATATGACCTTAGCAGATCCTACATCCAGAGACCCACGGTCTGTGACATTGATATGTTTTACCGCATCCAGGGGATGCTGCACATTATTCAACATAGTCCCGTCGATGGCTATCTTTATAAGAATACGGCGGGAAAAATTAACTGCCTCAAAGACCCAGCGCTCAGCCCACCGGTGCCGATCCGCACGGCTCAGGAAACGTTCGCTTTTCATGCGAAGCCACGAACCCGTATCTGCTTTGTAGTTGCACCGGGTATGGATGACTCCCTGTTCCATATCAAGCACCCGCAGGTACTCCGAAGCGCCCTTTGAGCCAAGGAGCGCTTTCTCATAATCTACATAGACCCTGAAGGGCAGCGGATCTGGACAGTTCACCAGTTCAGTCACCGCCGCTTCGGCCTTATCATAGAGCCCGGCATAAAACGCACCGGGATACCGGGCGGGATAAAAGGGAGATTCGCCCCGGAGGCTCCGGTAGCCATTGGCCAGGGTAAACCGTGTCTCGTGGGCGGCAGTTGTGTCCGCCGACAGATTTGTTTCGTGAATTAACCAGGGATTTTCAGATGCATAATCCGTGTTGTACATCATTAAGTCCTTATAATGTAATGTGTATTGCTGCTAATTGCTGTGTAATTATTGCAGGGTTGATACCCTGAAAGGTTCGGATAACCAGATCCGCAT
>JAAYUZ010000151.1 GCA_012517385.1 Treponema sp.
AAATACTGCTGCAAAAGTAAGTAATTTTTTCATTATTTTTACCTTGTGACCTGAATGAAGGGATTACGACCCGTTGAAGTTATCTCTTCGCCTTCATCATCCCGAGATTTTTACCTTGTGACCTGAATGAAGGGATTACGACGGAATTTATCCAGAAGTACCCCATTATCAATAAACTTGATTTTTACCTTGTGACCTGAATGAAGGGATTACGACTGGTCTCGAGCGGACCAGGGAGTGATATGCGCCGGCTCAATTTTTACCTTGTGACCTGAATGAAGGGATTACGACTCGAATAATTCCAGCGCAACCCGCCACGTTGTATAATTGATTTTTACCTTGTGACCTGAATGAAGGGCTTACGACCTGTGAGATTAGTTTATTGTATTCTGTATTATTTTTAGGTTATCCTTTTAAAGTTGTGATAAATATTTTGCTGCTGATACAGGGATTATTGTTTGTATTTCAATATTCTTTTTCCCTAACAATAGGAGGAATACAATATGGCCATTCTAATCACCAGTATGGGAAATGCCCTCGATGTGGTCTACGAAGTGCTGGCTTTTACCAATTTTGCATCCCATACTTTGTATAATAATCATCAGAATAGATCTGCCATAGAAAAGACCTATAATACCTATTTTGATTCCGATCCTGTATCAGACGTCTGGCTTTATACTACCGATTTTATCTGGAAAGATGGGATCTCTGCCTGTTCATTGCTAGATACTCTGCAAGCATGGAATAACAGGTTGTCAAATCCCTATAATATTAAATGTTATATACTTCCCTTTGATGATATTGCTACAGAATTCCAGGCTGAGTACGCCCGGGAGGTGGCGTTTCGGTTGGTTGGTTTGGCCCATTCGACAGGTAAGAAAGTATATATTTCATTTGCCGCCGGAAGAAAAACTATTGCAAGTGATTTACAAAGTGCAGGGTCCTTTTTTGGTTGTGACGCCTATATCCATGTCTTATCATCCAACCCAAAGGATTTTAAATATATAGAAAAGACAGAGGTGAGTGCAGAAGAAATAAATCATATTATTCCATTGTTTTATGGCAGAGAAAAAGCAAATATATTAAGTTCAAAAATTAATATCCATGATTACCCCCTTACTGGCACTAATGATGGAATAAAAGTTTATTTAAACAATAATGTATTTACCAATCAAAACACATTGGTTGAGACCTGTCATGACTTGCAAGAAAAAGCCCATAATGTCTATGTGCATCAACGGTCTCCAGAATTATTGTATAATTTTCCTATATTACAACAATTGGGTGATGGGATATTACAAAAATTAAAAGAAATTAGAATAGAATCGGAAGAACAAATAAGGGGATTGCCAAAAATAGATTTGCATTGCCATCTTGGTGGTTCATTGGATGTGACCGATTGTGTCGATATTGCATATAACCTATGGTCAGCCCATCAATATGATCCTGCATTTATAATTGATCCTTACACAAAAATTGAAACGATAAAACAGCTGCCCTTTACCAAGCGAATTGGCTTATTAGCCTCCTTTAAGGGGAATGAAGCTGCATTGGAACAAAGCTGGTATGAAGCGTTTTTAGATGAAGCAGCCTTTTGTGGACTATATGAAACCTATAAAACCTTTGATGTGTATGAACAATTAGGAGATTTACAGGGTTCGGTGTTATTACAAACAAAGGAAATTATTGGTCTTGCTGTTCAGCGACTACTGGCCAAGGCTATACAAGATAATTGCATTGCTCTAGAAATTCGTTGCTCCCCACAAAATTATACAAAAGAAGGGTTAACCTATCGGGAAGTATTACAGATTATACTTGAAACAATCGATACATACCGGACCGATATGGCAGTGGGTGTTATTCTCATCGCATCCCGGCACCGAAAGATGAGCGAAATGTATGAAACTATTGAACAATTTACAGATGTTGTGGAGGGTAGTAATACCGTATTAAAAGATCTTGTAAATAAATATGTGATTGGCTTTGATGTGGCTGGGGATGAAAAAGCACGGTCTCCTGCGGAGCTTCGTAGTGTGTTTATTGCCCTATTACAGCAATGTTTCCCAATTACTATCCATGCCGGTGAAATACAGGACGCTCAAAAAATCTGGGAAGCGGTGTATGAATTGAATGCAGATCGAATTGGCCATGGGCTTACATTAATTGACAATCCGGATTTGTTGCTCAAATTTTTGAATAGAAATATCGGTATTGAACTTTGTCCTTCATCAAATTATCAGATCGTTGGTTTTAAAGATTACTCCCTCTTACATGCTACCAATGCTTATAAAGAATATCCATTACAGGGGTATCTTCAGAATGGCTTAAAGGTAACCATTAATACGGATAACCGGGGCATTTCACGAACCAACCTTTGCAGGGAATTTGTGAAAGCATCACACATGACCAATGGGGGACTAAGTCTGCTTGATGCTTTGCAGCTATCTAAGAACAGTATTGATATCAGTTTTTTCCCTTATAAGGTTAAGCAGGAATTATTAGACTCAGCTCAGACCAAAATAGGGGAATGGTTAAAATCCCTTCATCTGGTTTGATATAGGGAGAATGCCAGTTCGGACCAGTATTCGAATTCGGCAGTATCGTCTTTGGCTCCCATGGCATGGGTAATGTTTTCGGCTCTGAGCCACTGGATGGTTCCCAGTTCTTCCCCGATACGAAGGTGTTCTTTTCTTGTCCTTACTAGATACACTATGCCGATATGGACCTGACCCACCGGGGTGCGGTCCTCATGGATAAGGCCCAGGCAGGTACAGTCTGATTTTTCAGGGGTAAGGCCAATTTCTTCTTCCAGCTCCCGGTTCAGGGCCTTCTGTAAGGTTTCTGCCAGGGCTGCCTCCTGGGTGGAATGGGTGTCCACAGGATTGATATGGCCGCCGACCCCCAGGGACATGAGACCGTGGAGCCGCTTTTCTGTGCCCTTCCGTTCATAGGAAAGAAAGGTGCCATCCTGATCCTGAATCAGGCAGTAGGGAATAAGCTGTTTATAGGCAGGATTATGTTCAGCATCAGTGCGGAGGATAAACCGGGGTGCGCAGGAGGAGAAGAGTTCTACCACCTGTGCTTCGTTATATCGATAGGTATTGTCCTTTAGCCCGATCTTTTGTACCAGCATGTCGGTCTGCACACAGAGCACGGATTCATTTGCTTTCATAGAAAAGCAATGTATCAGAAAGGGCTGGTAATGTGTAGCTCCGCCGCAAAGGTCGGGCGGGGCAGGTTTACCCCTTTATCATCACCAGAATTGTCAGGTCATCCCTGGGTTCTTCCCCTGCAAGGAAGGTTTTAAACTGCCCCAGAATATAGTCCCGGACAGCCGCTGCTCCATCCTTTGCGGGGGCACGGGACAGGGTTTCCTTGAGCCGTTCGTTTCCAAACTCCACCCCTTCGGCGTTTTTTGCTTCTACCAGGCAGTCCGAATAGACAAGGAGGGTGTCTCCGCTGTGGATGGGGAAACGGAGGCTTCGGT
>JAAYUZ010000152.1 GCA_012517385.1 Treponema sp.
AGGGTTTATCTACCAGATGGGACTCAAATATTTTTTCTGCCAGGGTCCTGCCTGTCCGTTTCTGTTCCATCAACTAAACTCCTGAACCTATTTCTCCCTTGGGGGGAGTGATTATCCAAAACACTTTAAGGGGGCCATCTCCGGCATTGGCCAGTACATGGGGAGCGTCAGAGCGGAAACTGACCGAATCCCCCGGATTCAGCCGGTAGGTTTTTGTGCCCACCGTGAGCTCTGCGGTACCTTCCACAACAACACCCAGTTCCCAGCCCGTATGACCGTATTCCCGGCCGCCGGTCTTTCCATTTTTTTCGATTGTGATATAATAGGCTTCGATGCCTTCCTGGCCCTGGGAAGCCGCATCCAGCTGGGCCAGCCGTTCATAAAGGACCCCGCCAGGCCTCGTGAAGGTTGGCCGTTCATTACTATGGACAACCTGGACTGCCCGTTCCCGCCTGAAATCAGAAAAGAGGTATTCCAGGTCGATATCCAGGGCCTCTGCGAGGGACAAGAGTGTATCGATTGCGGGGGACACCCGGTTCCGTTCAATCTGGGAGACGAGGCTTTCGCTAACCCCGGCCCGGTCCGCCACTTCCTTCAGGGTAAGGGAACGCCGTTCTCTAACCGCACGAATCTTTTCTCCAAAGCGGTAGTGCATATTCACCTCTTTAATTTTAATGTAGCATATTAAGTATAGTTAAAGCTCGCAGGTTTTGTCAACCTATTACATACGTTATCTGCATATATGAGGCCCGTATAAAACTCAGGGAGCTTTGTAGTACCCTGCTCTACCATCTTTACTTTATATTATATTTCATATATATTATTTTCCATGCAATCGATTTCCAGCTTAGATGAATTTCATCATATTATATCCCAGGAGCCAGCGGTTCTTTTTTACTGTTCTACAGCAACCTGTGGGGTATGTACCAGCATAAAGCCTAAAATTATTAAATTGATGAATGAAGAGTTCCCTAAAATGAAACTCTTTTATATTGATATAGAAGCTCTGCCGGAGCTGCGGGGCCAGCTGTCGGTCTACTCGGTGCCGGCAATTCTCGGTTTCTTTAACGGAAAGGAACTGATCCGGGAGGCCCGTAATTTTGGTATCATGGAACTGGCAGGTAAAATAGACCGCTATTATGGGATGTTGTTTGAATGAAACCAATTCGACTCTATACCGGAAAGAAAAAGTACCTTTCAGTTCTCTTTGTTTTGGCTGTTGGCGTGGGTGGCTATTTTTATCCCCTGCTTGGACTCCTGGTGATAGTGTTAATAGGACTGGCAATTGGTCTTAATTTCCGCAGTACCCGTTATTTTTGCGGGCAGGTGTGTCCTAACGGGGCTTCCCTATCGACAACCCTGAGCAGGGTTTCCCGGAAGCGAAAACTTCCCCAATCCCTCTATGCTCCAGAGCTACGAAGGGGACTCTGTGCTTTTATGCTCTTTTGCATGGTAAACCTCATGGTGCGTTTCGGCCATGGGTGGGAACAGGTGGGAAGGATATTCTGGACTATCTATGTGATATCCCTGGGCATAAGCTATACCATGGGACTCTTTTTCAAGCCCCGCTCCTGGTGTGCGGTCTGTCCCATGGGGACTTTCCAGAATACCCTTGGGAGTACCAGAAATAAAGAGGAAAATATTACAGCCGAATCTTGAATGTGGCGGTTTCCCGGATAAGTACCGCCAGTTCTTCCCTGTTAGACTGGGCCAGATCTACCATTTTATGAACCGAGGACCGAATGTGCCGGCCCCGATCGTCGATCTTATTCATCTTGGTTTTTAAATCCTCTGACCGAGCTGAAAGCATTTGAGCCTGTTCCAGCACGGAAGCATTCTGCTGATGCAGCAGGGCGGATTCACTGCGGACTTCGGCGGTAATTTTATGAAGCTTAGCAAGGGTTTCTAAAACCTGGGTAGAACCCTGTTTTTGTTCCTCCAGGGAGGTCTTCACCTGCAGACTCAGGGCTTCTACCTGGTTTACCTTTGACATGATATCCTTAAAGGATGTTTCAACAGTGTTAATAGCAGAAACCATGGATGCTATAGCAGCCTGTACCGATTTTAAGGCATTGCCGGATTCCTTTGATTTTATCGCCGATGTTTCCGCCAGGTTTCGTATTTCGTCGGCTACCACTGCAAAGCCCTTGCCAGCCTTGCCCGCATGGGCCGCTTCGATAGCAGCGTTCATGGCCAGCAGATTTGTCCGAGCTGCAATTCCTGCGATGGTACTGTTAACCGCTAATAGATCCTGTGATTTACCTGACACATCGATAGCAAGGCTTGATACGGCACTTAATCGTTCCATACCCCGGTCAGATACGGCTTTAAGATCCTGAACTGATGAGGATACTCCTTCCATATTATTCGCAATAGAATTCACATTGGCGGTCATTTCCTCTACCGCAGCGGAGGATTCCTGAAGTCGTCTGGATTGAGATTCTATGTTTGAATCCAGATTAGACACGGTGGAAAGGTTTTCCTGCATAAATCCTGTTACCTGGTTCACCATGGAAACCTGGTCATACAGGGCTTGCTGCATGCTGGAAATGGCCTCCGCAATTTGTTCTACATCCACACCGGTCTGTTCGATCTGCTGATTTGAAAGGTCTTCCAGGGAGGCCAGAGCTGCGACAACGGCTTTAATTCGGTTGATCAGGATGGACAGTTTTTCTAAGAGGTCGTCCATTGTTTTGCCAAGCTCACCAATTTCATCGGTGCTTAACCCCTGGAATCGAACTGTGAAAACTCCCTTTCCTACTGGTTCGAGGAGGGAATGAAAGAGTTTAAGGGGTTTTACGGTCTGGGTTGTGATGATAAAGATCACTAAAAGGGTAAACAAGAAGATAATGAGGGCTCCACCTATGCTGATGGTTCGGAAGAGATATAGGGGCGCCAGGAGTTCATCCTGGGGTACCATGACAGCACACAGCCATTGGCCTGTACCTTCATTAAGATTGATAGGGAAAAAGAGGGAATAATAACTCCTGTTTCCCATTGTGTGCCAGGTCGTTAACCGTTTAGTAAGTTCACTTTCGTTTCCCTTTTTTAGATGCTGTTCAAGGGCTGCAACCAGATCCGGTGGAAATACTTCAGTGAAAAGTTTACCTATTCTTTCTTCATTCTGGTCGGATAAAATCGTACCCCCGCTGGACAGGAGCAGCGCATAACCTGAGGGACCATAACGGAAATTCTGCACCTGTTTTATGACCATATCAAGGGATGTATCTACACCACAGACACCGAGGAAGGTCTTGTTTTGATCATAGAGGGGTAAGGCGATGCTGGTGTTAATTATGTGAATCCCATCTACCTCATCTTCATAGGGTTCCATGAGAAGCAAGGTCCCGGCATTTTTAGGTTCAACAAAATAGGCTTCTTCATAAAAATCATAATCCTGGATTACCTTTACTTCCGTACCGGTCATGCTGGTATAAAGGCCAAAGGAACCAGCGCCATCCCAACCGTTTTTGTTTGCAAAGAGGGCATCCTTTCCATCCCATCGGTTGTGATCGTAAACGGTCCACACGGTAAAAAGATCCGGATTTTGATGGTGTACCGAAGCAAGCAAGGAACCGACAAAGTTACGGTCCTGGAAGCCCCCTGTTTGGAGAGCATTGAGGGAGGCTGCGAGGGCTTTTACCACCCGGGCCTTTTCTTCCAGGTTTGCCTGAATATCCGCTGCCATCGATTTCCCTGCCAGGTATACCGTCTTAGCAGCCCCTTCCTGGATAATCCTGTCGGACAGCAATGAAAGCACTGCTACAACGACTGTGAGTGCAAACAATAGAACCGGGACCGTCCATAGAAGAAACCGGCCCCGGATTGTAGTTATCTGTAATTTTTTCATAGTTATTACTGTTATTCAGGTTTTTAAATTTGTCAAATAGATTGCCTTTTATACGTGCCTTTTATACGTGCCTTTTATACGATGTATGGAGCAGTTCGTGTGAGAGATGCCCCAGGGGGTTCTCCAGAAATTCCTGATAAAGGGTTTGCACTTCTGGATTTTCATGGGATTTTCGTATCCGCAAGTGCCGATCTTCTGCATAGATTGAGGCTTGCCTGCTTGCAATCTTATCCTTGCTGGGACCGAGGGGCTGACCTCCGCCGCCGACACAACCACCGGGGCAGGTCATGATTTCCACAAAGGCATAGGGACTTTTACCTGCCGCGATCTCATTCAGTACGATCCGGGCATTTTTAAGGGTATGGGCAACCGCAACCTTGAGTGTAGTCCCATTCAGATCGAGCTCTGCGGTTTTAATCTGTTCCATACCACGGACAGCTTCCAGTTCCAGATGTTCCAGACCTTTGCCAGTGATGATCTCATAGGCGGTGCGAACCGCAGCTTCCATGACGCCCCCCGTGGTGGCAAAAATCGTTGCTGCCCCGGTGCTTCTGCCCAGAGGATCATCGAAGGGTTCGGAGGGAATCCGGCTGAAATCGAGGCCTATCCGTTGGATCATCCGGGCCAGTTCCCGGGTGCTGAGGGCCACATCCACATCGTAGAAGGGTTCATAGGCCTTCCCCTGTTTGTTCCACCACTGCCAGGCGGACCGCATTTCTGGCCGTTTCGCCTCATACTTTTTAGCCGTACAGGGCATGATAGAGACCACCGCGACCCGGGTGGGATCAAGGCCCATCTTTTTAGCCCAATAGGTCTTAGCCACTGCGCCAAACATCTGCTGAGGGGATTTACAGGTCGAAAGATGGTCCGTGAGGCTTGGGTAAAAGGTTTCTATAAAGTTGATCCAGCCAGGGGAGCAGGAGGTTATCATGGGAAGTGCTGCCGGCCTGCCCTCCCGGGCTGAATGGAGCCGCTCTATCAGTTCAGAGCCCTCCTCCATAATGGTTAGGTCTGCTGCAAATTGGGTGTCGAAAACATAGGCAAAGCCGAGACGCCGGAGGGCTGCCACCATCTGGCCGGTTACGAGGGATCCACTTTCCATACCGAGGGCCTCCCCGATAGAGGCCCTTATGGCTGGTGCGGTCTGAACGATGACCACCTTATCAGGATTATGAAGCAGTCCAAAGACTTCTTCTGTCTGGTCCCGTTCGGTGAGAGCCCCGGTTGGGCAGACCAGGGTACACTGGCCACAGGAGACACAGACCGACTCTGAAAGGGCCCGGTTCATAAAGGACCCCACATGGGTTTTAATACCCCGGCCGACAAAGTCTATGGCAGACACGGTCTGGAGTTCCCGGCAGACCGCCACACAGCGGCCGCAGAGGATACATTTATCGTTATCCCGCTGGACGCCCCAGCCCTGAGTATCCGGTGGAAGTATGGGACGGGTGCGGGGAAACCGGCGCTCCCTAATACCCAGGAGTCGTGCCATTTCCTGGAGTTCACAGCTGCCATTGCGAAGGCAGGTCTGACAGTCCGCTGGATGGTTAGCTAAAAGCAGTTCCACCGCTGTCTTGCGGGCTGCCATGACCCGCTGGCTGTGGGTTATAATGTGCATGTCCGGAGTGACAGCCTGCACACAGGAACGCAGAAGGCTCTTGGCGCCCGGAACCTCTACCACACAGACTCCGCAGGATGCGTATGAACATACCCCCTCCAAATGGCAGAGGGTTGGAATTGTAATACCTGCCAGCTCTGCCGCTTTAAGTATGGTTGTCCCCGGAGGGACCGAGAGGGGTCGTGAATCTATAGTTATCTGAACCTGGTGTTCTACTAAGGTACTCATATTGCAGTTCTCCTTTTCCTATCGCCAGGGGCTCATGGCGTTAGAACGGACATCGCAGCGCAGACAGCGCTGGGCCTCCCGGATGGCTTCTTCCCCGCTAAACCCAAGAGAAATTTCCTGGAAATTACCCCGCCGTTCTTCAGGGGGTACAAGCTTTGCCCTTCCCATGGGACTCAAGTTGGGTTCCAGCGGGATAGTCATAGAGTAAGAATAGGACTTATACAGCTCAGAGAAGATATCCCGGTTCATCAGGGCATGGTCAATTGCACGGGCAACGGTCTTGCCAAGCCCCATGGCCTCTGCAGCAGTACTGGGTCCGGTTACCGCATCACCGATGGCATAGAGATTTCCTGCAATGTTGCCCGTGATATGGTTTGCAATGATGCGTCCATCCCGTTCTAGCCGGAACCCAGCCTGGGTGACCGCCTCCGAAAGAACCCGCTCCCCTACAGCGATAAAGACCTCGTCACAGGGGATCTCCAGGGTACGATCCGTTGGAACCGGCCGGGGCCGGCCCGATTCATCAATACCGCCGCCCTTCATCACCCGGAAACGCACCGCCCGAACCCTGCTTTTGGAGTCGGTACTTCCAGGCAACGGCTCTGCAGAACCGAGGATTTCTTCAGGCTGCAGCATATACTCAAAACGGATCCCCTCTTCTACTGCCCCGGCAAGTTCCACCGCGTTGGCCGGCATTTCTGCGCGGCTGCGCCTGTAAGCCACGGTAACTTCCTTGCCGAGACGGAAAAGGGTTCGGGCGGTATCGATTGCTACGTTACCGCCGCCAATAACGAGGCAACGCTGGCCGACTTTTTTTATTTTACCCATAGCAAAGGCTTCGAGCCATTCATAACCAGGATGCACACCCACAAGCTCCTCCCCCGCTATGTCCAGCTTCCTGTCCCCCTGGGCTCCGATAGCCAGAATGACCGCATCATACTGAGACTTCAGTTCATCAATATGACCATCCTGCCCCAGTTTCCAATTGTAGATGAATCGGACTCCCAGTTTTTTCCAGAGTTCCAGTTCCCGGTCCAGGATGTCCTTGGGAAGCCGGTAGGAGGGAATTCCGTACCTGAGGATGCCGCCGGCCCTTGGGTGGGATTCATAGATAGTGATGCGATGTCCAAGCCGAACCAGGTAGAAGGCCGCAGAAAGCCCCGCCGGGCCGGCACCGATGATGGCGATTTCCTTTCCCGTATCTTTTTTCTTCTCAAGTACCAGCCTCCGCCATACGTCCCGATCCTTTCCCATTTTATTCATGGTATCGGCCAGATAGCGATGAATTTCTCCCTGGGCTACCGGTTCATCCAGGGTGTCCCGGCGGCACCGCATCTGACAGTGGAAATGGCAGATACGGCCCATGGAACCGGGAAGCGGATTGTCCCGGAGGGTAAGTTCATAGGCTTCCTCGATACGGCCTTCTGAGAGGAGTGCCAAATAGCCCGGTATATTCATGTGAAGCGGACAGGAATTTTCGCAGAGGGCTTCGTACAGGCTTTCGCAGACACCGGCGGGACAGCGTTTGTCCAGAATGTGTTTTTCATACTCTTCTTTGAAATACTGCAGGGTGGTAAGAACCGGGTTCGCTGCGGTCTGACCCAATGCGCAGAGGGAGGCGTCTTTAAGGGTATGAGCGAGCTGATCCAGTTCTTCCAGATCCTTAGGGGATCCGCGGCCCCCAGTTATGTCCGAAAGGATTCGAAACAGCTGGGACGTTCCTTCCCGGCAGGGGGCGCATTTTCCGCAGGATTCGGCTACAGTAAACCCCGTAAAATACCGGGCCACATCCACCATACAGTTATCCTGATCCATGACAACCATACCGCCGGAACCCATGATAGCACCCAGGGCAGTAAGGGATTCATAATCTACGGGGACAGAAAATTTGTTTGCTGGGATGCAGCCCCCGGAGGGTCCGCCGGTCTGTACTGCACGGATACGCTTTCTGCTTCCCGTTCCTTCCCCCATGCCGTAAATGATGGCATTGAGGGGGGTACCCAGGGGGAGTTCCACCAGGCCCGTATTTTTTACCTTTCCCACCAGGCTAAACACCTTGGTGCCGGGACTTTTTTCAGTTCCGATTTTGCGGAACGATTCAGCACCTTGAGCGATAATTACCGGTATGTTGCACCAGGTTTCTACATTATTTATGTTCGTTGGATACCCCTGGTACCCCTTCTGGGCCGGGAATGGGGGCCGCGGCCTGGGCCTTCCGGCTTTGCCCTCCGCACTGGCGATAAGAGCCGTCTCTTCGCCGCAGACAAAAGCCCCTGCCCCGCAAACCAACTCTAGGTCGCAGGAAAAGTCCGTTCCCAGGATATGGCTCCCCAGAAGTCCAGAGCCCCGGGCAGCCTCCAGAGCTTTTTTAAGCCGTTCCACCGCGAGCGGATACTCTGCCCTGATATAGATAAATCCCCGTTGAGCCCCGGCGGCATAGGCACCGATGAGCATGCCTTCGATGAGCATGTGGGGGTCGCTTTCTATTTCATTCCGGTTCATGTAAGCCCCGGGATCCCCCTCATCGGCGTTACAGATGATGTACTTAGTTTCAGCGGAGTTATTCTTTAATAGCTGCCATTTTTTTCCTGTCGGGAACCCGGCCCCGCCCCGCCCCCGCAGTCCTGACCGGGTAACTTCATCGATGACTGCTTCACCGGTCATGGATGTTAACACCTTATACAGAGCCCGGTAGCCGCCCACAGCCAGATATTCATCTATATTTTCAGGGTCGATGAGACCCGCATTCCGTAATACAAGTTTTTCCTGACCTGCAAAGAAGGGAAGCTCCTTCCATTCTGGCAGGTCCGGCCAGGCGCTGCCGAATTCAATGTGTCTGGTTTTAAAATCCCAATAGCTTATCTTTGCCCGGCCCTGTTTTGCAAAACGATCAATTGCAGCAGGACTTTCCAGGGCTTTAATCAATTTTTTGGCTTCACTGGTGGTGGCCTTTGTATAGAGCAGTATCGGTTTACCAGGGTAATAGAGCATGGCCAGGGGTTCTTCTGCACAGAAACCAAAACAGCCAGCCCGTTTAATGTGAATTCCGGTTCCAGCACTCGCTTTTTGCAGGGCATCAAAAAGATCCAGAGCCCCGTTACCGATACCGCAGGTACCAAGACCTACGGAAATTGTTGGTTGGGAAGGTTTTACTAAAGCAAGCCCGGCCTGAGCCTGTTGTTCCAGAGGAAATATACTCATTTTTTGGCCTCCCTTCGCAGTTTTGCAAGAAGGTTCGTCAGCAGCCGGACATTCATCCGGGAATAAATCTGCCCATCCACAGCAATGACCGGCGCCAGGGCACATTGACCAAAACAGGCGACAGTTCTTACCGTAAAGAGCCTGTCTTCGGTAGTAAAGGAAGGTTCTTCGCTTTCATTGAAGGTATTGTTTCCCAGACGGGTCATAGCTTCCTGAAGCAGCGCCAGGGAGCCCCGGGTATGGCAGGCCGTACCGCGGCACACCACGATGGTGTGTTTGCCCTGGGGTTTCAGGTTAAAGTAGGAATAAAAGGTCGCCACCGAATAGATCTGTGATTGGGGGAGCCCCATACGATCGGCCACCCGGGCCAAAACAGGCTCTTCCAAATACTTATGGGGGTGCAGATTTTGTAATTCTTCCAGAACAGAGAGCAAAGCCCCCGGTTTACCCTTGTATTTTTTGATGGTGTCCTCGATAAGGGAAGGAGCAAGAGCGGTTTCAGATTGATGAGTGCCTGCGACAGGATTCATACCAGCCTCCTTACGGTTCGACACAGCCGAAGCATCAGCAGGAAGCAGCACTGAAGCACATGATAAGTATTTTCCAGCAGGGCTGCATCATTTGTGCCCTGCGATACTTTTTATTGTAAACCCCTTTTCTGAGAAATCAAGTATTATTTTATAGATAAAATTTAATATATTAAGGATTTTTTCTACAAATTAAAGCAGAAAAAATTCACCGAAGATGTACATGCAATATATTTTATTCTATATCATATAAATATTTATTTTAGAATTACAACAATACTGTAAGAGTCTCTTTAAAACACAAACTTTTTATGAAGCTCACTAGACTATATCTTTAAGTTGTCCCATTATTAAGTATCTTATTTTTCAGGAGCTTTCAAATGAAGAAAGTGCTTTTAAGTGTTCTCTTAATTGGGGGTTTAGCCCTGTCGGTGTTTGCCCAAAAGGCAGACTATTTTACCTTTACCGTTGGATCCGGCGCGGGGTATAATATTAATACCCAAGCTGTTGTGAGTGAGACAATTTACGGTTTTGACTATACCTTCAACGACAGTTTTACCGGTGGATTTAAATTTCTTAATATTTCCGGAACAAACCTGAATTTAATGAATATTACTGTGATACCGGTAGATAAGCTTGGGATTTCTCTATATACCGGAGTTACTGGTGCTTCTCCCGCCTTTGGATTGGGAGTAAATTATGATATTTTTGCTAAGAAATCAGCTCTATTTGCAAAAATGGCAGTTTATTTAGACTGGTTGGCATCCTCGAACGCAGGAAGCAACTTTGATATTGCAAACGGTGGTGCAGTAATATTTGGTATTAAAACCCAGGTAGGTCTCTAATCTTTTACCCCTCCCCATAACGTTTTATAGGGAGGGGTAAACCTTATATAATTAATTATGATAGGATCCAAGGGGAGACTTGATAACTGAGAGTATTTCATCAATATGTTTAAAGAATATATCTACTAAATCAGGATCGAATATTTTCCCCTGCTGCTCCCGAATATATTCCAGTATATGATCCGTAGTCCATGCATGTTTATAGGGCCGGTCTACCGCTAAAGCATCGAATACATCACAGAGACACACAATACGGCCAGGAAGAGAAATTTCCGTACCAGATTTTTTCATCGGATAACCCTTGCCATCCCACTGTTCATGGTGTTCAAGCGCTATAGTCGCAGCCATTTTAAGCAGGGGACGATCAGAGTTTTTTAATAGGTTATATCCCACAAGGGTATGACCTTGAATAAGAATCCGCTCCGATTCAGTAAGAAGGCCCTGTTTATTAAGGATTTCATCGGGTATTGCTATCTTTCCCAGGTCATGCATGGGAGCAGCATCGACTAGCAAAGAAACAAAATCTGAATCACATCCCAATCCATTCGCAATGATTCGAGAATATTCTGACACCCTCGCCACATGCAAAGCGGTTTCTTTGGATCGAAACTCTACAACCTCAGCCAGCGTCTTCATAATTTCTTTTTGAGTCGAAGCAAGTTCCTTGTTAGAGCTTTGTAATTCCCGTTCAATTATGGTACGATGTACAATTTCCTCTTCCAGGTTGCGGTTGGTTTCATTAAGCCGTTTAGCCGTTTCAATGAGCATCAGCTCCAGTTTTCCATGAACAAGCAGCATTTCGCCCACCGCAACGCCACCCAGCAAAATGATTACCAGGCCGATTATTAAACTTTCTACAGAATCGTTAGACGCAAGCCAGTCATTTCCTCTGTTCCAAGAGAAGGATCTTATGGTCCTGAAAATATAGAGTGCAGCATAAGACCCATAAAACACAGTGGCCACAATTGTATGGCTTCGCAGATCCTTTGGAGCTTTTGCCAGGAGCAGCCAGGTCCCTAAAACCCCGAACATCACGTTATACAGACTTATGGTAATCATCCTGTATTTTAGACCGTCCGGAAGGAATAACAACCAAATCAGCAGCGTAATATGTACCGCATTATATATCAATAAATAACCCAGGATTCTTTTATTATATTGCTGCAGATAATGAAGAAGACCGATAATCTTAAAAGAAAGACCGATGAAAATCGCTGTATTCCCAAAGACGATTGAAATCCATTCTGGTATGAATCTGCGGATAACAATCAGAACCATTCCGATAAGAAAAAAGCCAAAACCTAAAAACCAATAATCCAGCCCTGCTACTCTGCCACGACCTTTAAGCCAGGTAAATACAGATAGACAGAGGAATACAAAGCTCATGCCAGTTCCGGTAAAAAAAACGCTTTGAATATCCAGCTGCATTATATCAGTAATTATTCTCTTTTTTACAAAAATAGCAAGGGTAAAATGGCAGTGCATCAGCTACCAAACGGTGCTTCTTGTCATATTTTATTTGCAACTCTATACTGTTAAAACAATGAGTCAACGAAAAAAGATCCTGCTTGTCTTCACCCTTACAATCCTTATATTTGCCGGTTCTGCCCTAGCGCTTTCATGGGGCTTTTTTCAGCATGGCTTACAAATAATAGAAGAGACCGAATTAACAGAATACGGCCAACGATTCCTTAATTTATTACAGAATGATCTGGAACAGCTGGATAGGACCACTACAGACTGGGCTTATTGGGATGACACCTGGGAATATATGGCGGGTCTTAGAAAGGACTACGAAGGGGCTAATTTTTCAATCTCAACCTTTCAGAACCTGGGGCTAGCTGCATTGTATTATTTTCAGGTTGATGGGTCCATCCGTTATTATTATACCATGGATGGCCACAACTCCAGCGCCTTTGAACAACTGGGGAACACAGAACCAATGAACCTCATGCCTGGGGGGCAACAGGGGATACTCCGGGCAGGGGACAAGCTGTATCTTGTTTCTGGCAGGGCCATTCTTCACAATGACGGATATGGCCCCGCCATGGGCAGTCTCTGGATGGCCTGGCCTTTAGGAGAACGGCAGTTTGTCCGATACAGCAAACTGCTGGGACTTACGATTAAACTCCTACCGGGAGAGGAAAAAACATCCGCAGCAGGCTTTGAGCGCAAGCAGGATTATATCACCATGACCATGGATCTGAAGGATCTCTATGGGAACCAGGCAGGCACCATAGGTATCCAGAGAGAACGGACCATGTACCGTTATGGGGCAGTGGTAATCAGGAATTTTTCCTTAGCCTTGTTAATCGCCCTGGTACTCATCTCGGTAGTGCTCTATGTTATTCTCAGGAAACAATTCCTCGATCCGCTTAAGGAATTACAAGCACAGCTTGTATACCGCCGGGAACATCCCGATGAACCCATCGTATTGCAGGGGATTACCCATGATGAGATTGATGAACTTATTGCAGCTTTTAACAGACTGACTGAGCAGCTTGTTACTAAAATTGAAGAACGGGAAAAGCTGCTCCATGAGATTTATCACCGGGTATACAACAATCTCCAGATTATGGCCAGTATACTCCAACTCCAAACCTACCACTCCAAAAATGAAGAGACCATAACGGCTATCCTGCAGGGAAGACGCCGCATTCTGGTCATAGCCCAGATACAGCGGCTCCTGTACGAACAGGATGATATCAACTCTATTCCTCTTATTTCCTGTCTCGATGCACTAATCAACAGTTTTGAACCGGAGGAAGGACCGGATATTCCAATCCGTCTTGAGTCTGACCTTTCGAATCTTTATGATACGAACCCAACCCTTTCTATAGAAGAGGCAGTTCCATTGACCCTGATCGTCAGCGAGCTCCTTTCAAACTGTTATGCCCATGCCTTTACCGGAAAATCTGGAGGTACTATTATGGTACGGGCCGCCGTAAACCAGAACTCTGGAATGATCCAGATTGAGGTGATTGATGACGGCCTGGGTATTTTAGAACCTAATCAGCGGGGGCAAGGCCTTGGACTGGAACTGGTGCAGAGCCTTACCGCCCAAATAAGGGGTACCTTTACTATCTCTGCCCAGACAGGGAGCGGCACAAAGGCTGTCCTTCAGGCCCCATTGGAATTGGAGCTCCCGTGTTCTTGAACCGGGGATCTATATGATATATCGCCCTGCAAAAGGGTCCAAGTAAAAGGTTACAGCACAAAATGCAGGCAATATCGCCCTGCAAAAGGGTTAAGTGGCTAAGTTACCACATACATTGCAGGGCGATAGAGGGGGTAGCGAGCCACCGTGGGGCGAGCGAGGGGGAGACTTCCCCCCTTAGAGCATTTATTCCCACTCGATGGTGGCTGGCGGTTTGGATGATATATCGTAGGTTACCCGGCCGATGTCTTTGACCGTGTTGGTAATCAGGGTGGAGATTTCCAGGAGGTCCTTCATCGGGAAGGGATAGACGTCGGCGGTCATGCCGTCTTCGCTGACGATGGCCCTGAGGGCGAGGACCCAGCCGTATTTGCGGACGTCTCCGGCGACGCCTACAGAGCGTATCGGGAGAAGCACCGCAAAGGCCTGCCAGATCTGGTCGTAGAGGCCCCGGCGTTTTAATTCCTGTATGTAGATATGGTCCGCTTCTCGCAGGATATCGCACTTTTCACGGGTTACTTCTCCGAGGATACGGACCGCGAGGCCCGGACCGGGGAAGGGGTGCCGCATGACAATGTCCTCATCGATGCCGAGGAGCCGTCCCAGGGCGCGGACTTCGTCCTTATAGAGCCGGTCCAGGGGTTCGATGATGCGGCCCGCGATGCGTTTCGCTTCGACCAGGGGGCTGCGAACGTTGTGGTGGCTTTTTATGACATGGGCCTTTTTGCCGACCCCCTTGCCGCTTTCAATCAGGTCCGTGTAGAGGGTTCCCTGGGCCAGGAAATAGCTGTCCGGGAGGCCAAGACGGGCGACTTCCCGTTCCTGGATGCTGATAAAGAGGTCACCGATGGCCCGGCGTTTTTCTTCAGGGTCGATGAGGCCCGAGAGGGTGCTGAGAAACTCCTTTTCACAATGAATGATATGAAGGTGCTTAGCACCGAGCCGTTCCAGATTCGCAGAGACAATCTGGGTCTCGTTTTTTCGCATGAGGCCCGTATCCATGTACATGAGGTGGACCTGGTCCGGGTCCAGAGTTTTAAGGAGCAGGGCTCCCGCAACGGTGGAATCGACGCCGCCAGAGATGAGGAGGAGGACGGGGTTCTTCTCTACCCGTTGGGCCAGGTTGGAGCGGACTTCTTCGATATAGCGCTCCATGGTCCATTCAGGCCTGGCGCCACAGATATCCAGGGCAAAGGACTTAAGAATATCCCGGCCGTGCTCGCAGTGGGTTACCTCCGGATGGAACTGGAGGCCGAACCAGGCCTTGTTTTCATGGACAAGCACCGCAGGGAAACCATGGGCGCTGGTGCCGATCTGGATAAAGCCCGGTGCAAGCTGGGCCAGGGAGTCCCCGTGGCTCATCCAGGCGGTAAAGCTGATGTTCTGAGCAGCGGCTAGTGCGCTAGCCGCTGGCTTGGCAGCGGCGGCCGGTGAGGCGGTGGCGGTGGTGGCGGCCACGGTAGTGGCCGGGATCGCGGCTGACGCGGCGGTGGCCGCTGGAGCAGCGACGGCGGCCGCTGGAGCAGCGGCGGCGGTGGCAGCCGGGCTTGTGGCGGCCGGTGAGGCGGTGGCGGTGGTAGCGGCCACGGTAGTGGCCGGGATCGCGGCTGACGGGACGGTGGCCGCTGGAGCAGCGGCGGCGGTAGAGCCGGTAAAGCCTGCAACGAAGGCGGCGGCCTTGCCGCCGCCGGCACTGCAAGGGAGTTTTGCCAGGACCGCTGCGTCCAGAGTAACCTTTACACCGCCATACTCCCGCTCAGGCAGGGGCTCTACCCGGCCCCCGTGGTCAGCGGTCATACGCTGGAGCCCATAGCAGATGCCTAACAGGGGAAGTCCCGTGTTGTATACCGCCGGGTCAGGCACGGGGGCCCCCTCGTCGTACACCGAAGAGGGGGAGCCGGACAGGATGATACCCCTGGCCCCATCCAGGACCGTACAGGTAAGGGGGGCATCCCCCGGCACAATTTCGGTGTAGACCCCGAACTCGCGGATTCGGCGGCCGATGAGCTGGGTTGTCTGGCTGCCAAAATCGAGGATGACTATTTTGTCCACGGACTTGTCCTGATGATGGTTTCTGACCGGTCATAACCGACCGACACGATACCCACCGGGGTTTCGCAATACCGTTCGATAAATTCAATATAATGGCGGGCGTTTTCCGGCAGGTCCTGATAGGTACGGGCATTTTTCAGGGACTGCTTCCAGCCGGGGAAACTGCGGAGTATGGGCTCCGCTTTATTAAGGTCTTCGATAGAAGCGGGGAAGTCCTCTACTACCCGGTCTCCGATGCGGTAAGCCACACAGGCCTTAATTTCTTCCATCGTGTCGTATACATCCAGGTGGGTCATCACCAGGGAATCGATGGAGTTCGTTCTGCAGGCGTAGCGGAGGGCTACCAGGTCCAGGTAGCCGCAGCGCCGGGGCCGGCCGGTGGTTACCCCATATTCCCTGCCTGTTTCGCGGACAAAACGTTCCAGTTCACCCTCTCCTTCTGGATCAAACTCGCTGGGGAAGGGTCCATTACCGACCCGAGTTGAATAAGCCTTGAATACTCCCAGTATTTTGTCCAGATTTCTTGGGCCGATACAGCCCCCAATGGCGGCCCCTGCAGCACAGGACATGCCGCTTGGAACATAGGGATAGGTTCCAAGGTCCAGGTCCAGGAGGGTCCCCTGGGCGCCCTCGAATAGAATCTGGGCGTTTTTATGGCCCGCCAGGAAGGATGTCAGGTCGATGGCCATGGCCTGCAGGCGGTCCTGATACTCCGCTAGGAACTGCCGGTCAGTTTCTTCCAGTTCATCAATCTTTTCTTTCCAGCCCAAGTCGGCAATACGGATACTGTCCCGTTCGGCCTTCATGGAATAGGTAATGCCGATACCACGACCGGTGGTCCCAATAGGCTTTTTGCGGGCCCGGTCCCGTTCTTTGTCTATCTCGATATACCGGGGAAGCACGATGTGGGCCCGGTCGGATATAAAGACCCGGCCTGTGGTGTCGATACCGCGGCTTTTAAGCATTTCCAGTTCTGAAAAGAGGGCTTTGGGGTCGATAACCATACCAGCGCCGAGCACAACAATTTTATCCGGATAGAGGATACCCGATGGTATAAGGTGCAGGGCATATTGTTCTGCACCGATCACGATGGTGTGGCCCGCATTGGCTCCGCCTGAATAGCGGACAATAATCTGGGCTTCTTTTGCAAGATAATCTACAATCTTGCCCTTCCCTTCATCGCCCCATTGGGCTCCGATAACGACTACATTCATGGGTTTCTCCTAGGAACGGGAATAATTCGGCGCTTCCTGGGTTATGGTTACATCGTGGGCATGACTTTCCCGGAGGCCTGCGGCGGTAATCTTAACGAAATTCCGGTAGGCCTTCAACTCGTCTATAGATTTTGTGCCACAATATCCCATCCCTTTTTTTAGTCCCGCCACAAGCTGGTGCAGGAAATGCCGCAGTTCACCCTTATAGG
>JAAYUZ010000153.1 GCA_012517385.1 Treponema sp.
ACCCGCTCCGACCGCTGTAACGACCATGGCGGGGAGTGCATCCCTCCGCTGTAAACAGAGGGCCAGGGCCGCTACCATCGCATCCCCTGCACCGACTGTGCTTTTTACCTCCACCGGAATGCCGGGGGCAAAAAGACTTTGCTCATCGTTTAGAAAGAGGGCCCCCTCAGATCCGAGGGAGATGACCACAATTTCTATACCCCCTTCTAGTAGGGTACGTCCTGCTGCGGCGATCTCTGCCAGATCCAGTTTTTCCCCATGCTGCAAGGGTTCTCCTAACAGCCGTTCCAGTTCATGGATATTGGGCTTTATCAATGTAGGGTGGGCTTCGAGACCCAGCCGCAGGGCTTCGCCATCCGCATCAAGTATGGTCATGGCTCCTGCAGATTGAGCCCTTTTTATCCACCGGCGGTAAATATCCGGCGGGGTACCCCGCCCAATACTTCCGGAACATACCAGGATAGTTTCAGATGTCAGGTCCTTAAAAAGCTCAGTTTCCAGTTCTTCCAACGCAGCCTCAGTAATAAGGGGTCCCTGATCGTTGATATCCGTATGGGTCTTATTAAGGGGATCCACAATCTTGATGTTGGTTCTGGTTTCCCCTTCAACCCAGACAAGGGTATGTTCAATTCCGAGCTGGTGAAGAGAACCCTGAATAAACCGACCCGCATTTCCCGCCACGACAGCATAGGCTCGGCTCCTTCCGCCGAAGCCATGGATGGTTTTAGAAACATTGATCCCCTTTCCACCCGGATCGAGCCGGAACCAATCGATCCGATTTACCTGATTTACTGCAAAATTGTTTATTTGGACTGTACGGTCCACCGCAGGATTCAAGGACAGGGTACGGATAGAAGCGTTATTCATTATGTATTGCCTCAAAGAAAGCGCCTAACACCCGTTGTGCCTCTTCCTCATTGCCCCCGGAAATCTGCAGGGTTATCTGTTCCTGGTACTTTACCCCCAGGGTAAGCATATGGAGCAGACTTTTCCCGTTAATCACCTTATCTCCCTTTATGACCGTAACCGTAGACTCCGGGAACTGTTCATTAGCCGTATCAACGAAGAGCCGTGCAGGCCGGGTATGAAAGCCCGTGGGATTTATAATTGTATAGGATTTTGTGTTCATGAAAAAACTCCTGAAATAAAGGTATGTATCGCTTCTGAGCTATGCAGATTTCGTGCCTGCTGAGCCCAATGTTCTGCTTCTCCAATAGTAATTTTAGAAAGACGGGAACGAATCCGGGGGATTGCGGCGGCTCCCATACTCAGTTCCGTAACGCCAAGTCCGACAAAGAGGGTAAAAAGGTCTGGGTCTCCGGCCAGTTCGCCGCAGACACCTATCCAGATGCCTTGAGCCTTTGCAGCCCTGGCGGTCATTTCTACAAGTCGGAGGACCGCCGGAGAAAGGCCCTGATTCAAATATGCTACAGAACGGTTCATCCGATCCGCTGCCATGGTATACTGGGTTAAATCATTAGTACCGATACTGAAAAAATCCACTTCCGACGCAAGACTTTCCGCTATCAGGGCTGCCGATGGGATTTCTATCATAATACCCAGTTCCCAGTCGTCGGAAATAGGGATTTGTTGCTGTTTCAATGCTGCGGTTTCTTCAGCCAGCAGGGCCTTTGCTTTTTTAAGCTCCTCCAGGGTAGCTATCATGGGCAGCAGTATCCTTAGTTTTCCATAGGGGCTAGCCCGCAGCAAAGCACGAATCTGGGTTCTGAAAAGTGTTTCCTTCTGCAGGCAAAGCCGGATTGCCCGCAGTCCCAGAAAAGGATTTGTCTCCGGCTCGAGGTGAATATAGGGAATCTGTTTGTCCCCTCCCACATCCAGGGTGCGAATCACCACCGGTTTACCCTGCATCCGGCTGAGAACGTGTTTGTACACCTCAAACTGCTCGTCTTCGGTAGGCATGGTGGTACGGTCCATGAACATAAACTCGGTCCTGAAAAGCCCAATACCATCGGCCCCGTTTCTCTGAACTGCCTCCAGGTCTTTAAGACTGCCAATGTTTGCTGCAATTTCAATGGTCGTTCCGTCCCTGGTTAGTGAAGGTTTTCCTGCATATTCTTTTATAAGACCCAACTCAAGCTCATATACTCTTCGCTTTTTTTCATAGTCCATAAGCATTTCAGGTTCAGGGTCCAGAATAACCTTACCGCTTGTACCGTCGACAATTATGGTTGTTCCTTGAGCAAGGGCCTGTAAGGAACCAAGGCCTACTACAGCGGGCAAACCAAGAGAACGGGCTAAAATACTGGAATGGGAGACCGCACTCCCCTCCTCGGTAATAAAGCCCAGTACCAGATTCCGGTCCAATTGAGCAGTCTGGGAGGGGGTCAGATCCACCGCAGCTACCACTGATGGCTGCACCAGGGCTAAACTGGAGGCTTCACTTCCCGCAATATGTAGGACAAGTCTGCCAACGATATCCTCAATATCATGGATACGCCCGGTAAACAGTTCATCTTCCAGTTGTTTCATAAGACCGATGAACATATCACCGGTCTCCCGGACCGCAGATGCCGCATCCTTATGGGATTCAAATATGTTACGCCGCACTTCGGCTAAAAATTCAGGATCCTTAAGAATTGAAAGATGGCTCGCAAATATTTCAGCCTTTTCCGGTCCCAGTTCTGCCGCAGTTTTATCCCGCAGGGCAGCAACCTCGTCCCGGGCCTTGTCCAGAGCCAGGGTGAAGCGGTACCATTCGTTTTCAGGATCCTCAGCACACCCTGCAGAGAGAGGCTCCTGGTTTAAAACTGCCGGTTCGAAAAAAAATGCCGGTCCGATGGCGATTCCCGCTGAAGCGGGAATACCCTGTAACATAACGGCCATTATCGTTTCTCCATCCGTCCTATAATTTCAAGAATATCCTTTGGATTATTCGCCGAAAGCAACTTCTGCAACTGTTCATCATCAATACAAATCTGTGCAATATCGGTTAACAGATCGATATGTTCATTCCCCTTTGCTGCAACCGCAATTAAAAGCTTTGCTACCCGGCCCTTTCCAAAATCGACACCCCCGGGGACCTGAACCACCGCAAGTCCTGTCTTTTTTACCATGGGTTTTGCTGCCTCGGTGCCATGGGGGACCGCAACGCCATTGCCGACATAGGTAGTCGAAAGGGTATCCCGCTGAATCATGGCATCGATATAGGCAGGCTCTATATATCCAGCCTGCAGCAGCAGCTCACCGCAGGCACGGATTGCTTCATCCTTATTGCTAAAGACTGCATGAAGTCGGATAGTTTTTTCAGTAAGCATGGTGTCGGACATGGTGTATACCTCCTTGGTCCGTATCGAGTAGTTGTTTATAAAAACGCCGTATATCCTGTTCAGTTCCGGTCTCCAGACGTACAAGGACTTCCGGATCCAGAAGCGAAACACTAATTTCATTAAGAAGTGCCAGATCCTGGTCTTCGATATTTTGCGGTGCCAGCATCAGCAGTACCGTGGTCGGCTGAACCGGCCAGGGGGTTGGTTCCAAGGCCAGAGGCTGTGAAAACCGGTGTATGGTAAAGAAGGGCACTAAAATAGCTGAGCTGCGGGCATGGAGAAAAAGGCAGCGGCTCTCGGGAAGCACCATTCCAAAATCAGAGGCTCTTTGCACAAGCGCGTTCAGGGCAGCCTGTTGATCAGATACAAAGCCCAAACCAGCACAGGTCTGTATCAATGAAGCAAGAAATTCTTCCCACCCCATACCGGATCTGCAGGAAGTTATTACAAAGATATGCTCAATCAGCTTTGTAAGGTTATGTTCTTCTTTATATTGATGAGATGCCGGGACGGCTTCTGTTCGGCCCTCAGGTTGTTGCGGAATGCCCTTGCTGTTTAAGAGGAAACGTATTTTTTGAACCCCCTCATCGGAAAGCAGGGGATCCACCAGGACATAGCTATCCTGGGATAAAGGAAGTGGTATGGTAGAAATGAGGATATCCCACCCGTCTAATGACATATTCTGAATATCGAACCATGAGACATTGACCACCAGCTCTATTTCCGGGACCCTTTCCCGGAGACGGCTTGCAAGCATGTTGGCCGTACCAATACCGGCAGAACATACCACCAGAGCTCGATAACGACGCCGTTCTCTTTCAATCCGAGACAGGGCTGAGCCAAAATGAAGGACCAGGTATCCTATTTCATCCTCCGGCACCGAGAGATCCGGGAACAGTTCCTGAACAATCTTGTTTATTACCCTAAAAAGAAGCCCATAGTCCTGTTTAATCCGTGACAGGAGCGGATTCTGTATAGGCAGCCTGTGCCGGAGCCGGTAGACAGCAGGAACCCAATGGGCTAAAAGACCATCCCGGAGAAGCCGGTCGGAGTTTAAATCCTGACCAAGCTCTGCACTGCATTTTTGGATCAGGAGTGAAATTTCCGGCAGCATTTGCAGGTTATCCGCTAGAAGTTCTTTGCCAAGCCGTTCCGGCCTGGCACCTTTTAAAAACCTTGCTATCGCCTGCAGCTCAGCCTCATCTTCAGGGATCGAAAAATGGCTGAATATGCCGGAGACAGCTGCCCTGGCGATCCGGCGGAGCTCAATATCTACGGAAGCTCCTAGATCCCCTTCTAACTGTGAAAGTGAATACCCAGAACGTTTCCTGACCGCCGCTACGGCCAGGACCAGCACGAGCTGCAGGTAATCCTGGGGGGCCAGGTCCGGCAATAAATCCCGGGAAAGACCCGCAAGTATATGCTCTGCATAGCGAATGTAGTGCAGGGGTATAATTCTAAGGGCCAGCAGGTCCGATTCATCTAAGCAAAGGGCTGTCGAATCCGAATCAGATCTGAGCAGATTAATAAGCCCTGTTTCGCCGAATTGTTCCCACAGAAGCAGCACCAGGGCTTCCCGCTTCTTTGCCTCACTCCCATCGAGCTTAAGCCCCATACCCTTACGCAGGGTCAGCTGAAGCTGCTGCAGGGTGAACCAGGATTGGAGTATATCCAGGTCATGACGAACAACAGATACGGACGTATAGAGCTCTTCTGCCAGGGCAGAAAGTTTGACCGGTTCTTCGGTTTCCAGGAGGAGCAGCCGAAGCATCCGCTGCCGTTCTTCAGGAGCAGTATCACTTGGCACCGTGTCTTTTAAATCCTGCCGGCATTGCTGCAATGATTTTTTTTCGCCGAGAAGCCGGAGCCCAAGCCCCGGCCTGGCCTGAATATGGAGCCTGTAGTCCCGTTCCAGACTGCGGGAAAGCTGGATCAGTTCCCGATGCACCGTTTTTATGCTTACATCAATACGATCTGCAATATGAGAAAGGGTAACCTCGCGTTCTTCATCTATGAGTATCTGCAGGATTTTTCTCTGCCGAATAGTCAGATTCATCGCCAAGCCACCCTTTCGTTCATCAACCTGAAGATTTATTAAGCCTTTAACTTTTCCACAAGCACATCATATTCCGGACTCTTTAAAAAGTCATCGATTGAAATATGAGTTGCCCCAGGCAAAGTTGTCCTGGCACGCTCGGTAAGCGACTCATGGGTAATAACAATGTCCGCATCCTTCGGCAGATCATTGATGGCACAGTTTGTAACAGAAATCTGCAACCCCGCCTTCTGAATCTTAGACCGCAGGATGGAAGCCCCCATCGCACTGGACCCCATACCCGCATCACAGGCAAAGACAATTTTCTTAACGCTTTTTTTACCCGGAATGACATCGACTTTAAGTTTTGAACCCTTCAGGGCTGCAGTCTGAGCAGCGGCCTGTTCAAGTCCATCTTCGGCTTCATTTTGTTTTCCGAATTTAAGCAGCAGGTAGGCAACCACGAAGGATGCCACAGAGGAAAGGAGCACCCCAGTCAGCATGGGGAAAAGACCGCCCTTGGGTGTCATGGCCAGATAGGCAAAGATGGAACCGGGAGAGGGAGTAGCCACAAGCCCAGCACCGAGTACGGTGAACGTAAAGGTTCCGGTCATACCGCCAGCAATGGCTGCCAGGATCAGCTTTGGATTCATCAGAATGTAGGGGAAATAGATTTCGTGAATACCACCGAGGAAATGAATGATGATGGCACCGGGTGCAGATTCCTTCGCCATTCCCTTGCCAGCAAGCCAGTAGGCAACCAGAATACCAAGACCAGGACCGGGATTCGATTCCAGCATGAAGATGATGGACTTGCCCGCAGTTGTAGCCTGCTGAACCCCAATTGGCGCCATGACGCCATGGTTAATCGCGTTATTTAAAAACAGCACCTTGCCCGGTTCAATAAAGATATTAGCCAGGGGGAGCAGATTCATCGAAACTATGGCACGAACACCTCCGGCTAAAAGATTGGATATAAACATAACCGCAGGGGCTATGACCACATAGGCCAACAGAGCAAGTATGGTTCCCAGAATACCCATGGAAAAGTTATTTACCAGCATTTCAAAGCCTACGGGAATTTTTCCTTCAAAGAGGGAATCCACCTTTTTAAGACACCAGGCAGCAATAGGGCCAACTATCATGGCACCCAGGAACATGGGAATGCTCGAACCTACAATAATCCCCATGACTGCAGCAGCTCCTATGACACCACCTCTGACATCGTAGATCATTTTACCGCCCGTATAGCCAATAAGCAGGGGCAGAAGGTAGGTAATCATAGGTCCAACCAGCTTGGCGAAGCTCTCATTCGGGAGCCAGCCCGTGGGGATAAACAGGGCAGTAATAAGTCCCCAGGTGATAAAGGCTCCAATGTTTGGCATCACCATTCCGCTTAGGAAACGACCGGTCCGTTGTATATGCATACGGGCGCCGGTTTGAGCAGCACTTTGTACAGAATCACTCATATTCTGAACCTCCATTGGGCCTAGTGTATCCCCACATTGTCCAGTAAAATCGGCGACTTAATGCATATAGGGCAGGAATATTATGGACAAAATCGATTTATTATCTCCATGCGGCGACATCAGGTTTTTGCTGAACTTATAGAGGGGGCCCCCAGGATGGCAGCCCCCTGCTCTACCACCGGGCTAACGGGTGCAAAAACAAAGACATCATCTAAAGGCGACACCCAGGTTGACACAGCAACCGGGGAAGCTTTACGCTGATCAACATTAAAAAGGGAGGAAAGCAGATGGAACAATCAGAAATAGCGGCATCCCTATTATTAAAGGGATATAATTGCGCCCAATCGGTTGTATATGCATTTTGTGATGACTTACATATTGATAAAGAGATGGCAATGAAGGCAGCTACCGGATTTGGCGCAGGGATGGGGCGAAAAGAAGAGGTTTGTGGGGCTGTCTCCGGGGCAATCATGGTTATTGGCATGAAATATGGGAGAGCAGAAAATCAGGACCGCAGTCTGACAGAACAGACCTATCAGAAAACCCATGCACTTATGGATCGCTTTCGTGAAAAACAGGGCTCATTCATTTGCCGGAACCTCCTTAACGGTTGTGATTTGAGTACCGAAGAGGGACGAAAAGAATTTAAAGAGAAAAATTTAATAGAAAACGTCTGCAAACCATGTGTTATCAATGCTGTGGAGATTCTAAAAGACCTATTATAAATGAGGAGTGCATCATGGGTAGATTTACTTCTGAGCAAAAGGGTAAACGGCTTGCCATAGAAATCATCATAATCTTTGGTATTGTAAGTCTTTTCGGTGACATCATGTATGAGGGCGCCCGGGCGGTAAACGGGCCCTACCTGAAAACCCTGGGAGCCAATGCGGCCCTCGTCGGACTCATTGCGGGACTTGGGGAACTGCTGGGCTACATCGTCCGCCTTGCTTCAGGCTATTTTGCCGATAAAACCAAGGCCTATTGGGTTTTTACCTTGATAGGATACAGCTTCCTCGCTTCAGTGCCTCTGCTTTCTTTAACCGGAGTCTGGCAGGTGGCGGCCCTCTTTATGGTTCTGGAACGGTTCGGCAAGGCCCTTCGGGCCCCTGCGAAGGACACCATCCTTTCCACTGCCACCAAACATGTGGGAACCGGCTTCGGCTTCGGACTTCATGAGGCCATGGATCAGCTCGGAGCCCTGCTCGGCCCCCTGGTGTTTACCGCAGTCTTCGCCTTTGCCGGCAAAGGAACTGACCTCGCAAGCTACCAGGCTGGGTATGCCTGGCTCTGGATCCCCTTTGCCGTGCTGATGCTGAGCCTCCTCTATGCTTTTATCCGGGTTCCCAACCCCGAGGCACTGGAGGCTATTGTTCCTAAAAAAGTAGAAGGGGAGGTTCTGAGCAAGACCTTCTGGCTCTATACCAGTTTTTCTTTTATTACCACCCTTGGTTTTGTAGGCTGGCCGATTCTGTCTTTTCATTATGCAGCAGCGGGAATACTCTCCGGAGCTGAAATAGCCCTGTATTATGCCATCGCCATGGGAGTTGATGGCATTATCGCTGTGGCAATTGGACTCCTCTATGACCACTTTAAGAAGCGGAAGGATTCAGAACAGGGGGGCCTTGTTACCCTGGCGGTCATTCCGGTGGTATCGCTCCTCATTCCCCTGGTCGGTTTTACCTTCCATACTAAGGGAGCTGCAATCGTCTCTGCAATACTTTGGGGCATCGTTATGGGGACCCACGAGACAATCATGAAGAGTGCCATTGCCGATATCACCCCCATTAAAAAACGGGGTACCGGTTATGGCATTTTCAACACCGCCTACGGATTAGCCCTTTTTGCTTCCAGTAGTTTGATGGGCCTCCTCTACGATGTAGGGATTGTGTACGTCATAGTCCTTGCCCTTGCGGCGGAACTTATAGCCATTCCGAGCTTTCTCATCCTGCGAAAAGAGGCTTTAAAGAAATAAAGCAGCACTGGGAGGCATGTTATATTGATTTTGCCTCCCAGCCAGTGATGTTCCGTTCCTCCGAGCTAAAGGTGATGCCCAAAAGGTGGATGTGCTTACCCAGACTTTGGTACTTTTCCCAGTAGCGGCGGCGTTCTATCTGCTGTAACGGCGCTTCCGCTGAGTCCACCTTAAACTCGATGATAAACACATTAGTAAAGGTTTCCAGGGTCATATCGATCCGTCCATGGTTTGTGGCGTCCTCACAGACCACCCGATAGCCCAAAGCTGCAAAAAAGACATACACCAGGCTTGCCCAGAATCCCTCGGCACTGACAATCTCGTTGTTCACATAGTTGTTGTAGGGAATCCCCGCAAAGAGGCTTTTTAACATGTTCATAACCGTATCGATGTCGGCTCGCTCCAGGGCTGTCATGAGGGGGCTGCGATACTGGACCGTATAGTCAACCCGGTTCCCAAGGT
>JAAYUZ010000154.1 GCA_012517385.1 Treponema sp.
ATTCAATCTTGACTTCGAGACAGGAGAGCCAGATAGCATCGAGGTGGCTATCAATAAGGTCCCTATTGGATAGGTCGAGCGTCGGCGCTTTTACAATGCCGTGGACCATGTCCGCGGCGTTCGCGAAAAACCACTGATCGTGTGGGCTTTGAGCGGCGCAGTAGGTGATAACGAGGGCCGCTTGCCCGGAGCGTCCCGCGCGTCCGCTTCGCTGAGCATAATTTGCAGGTGTAGGCGGAACGTTTCTCATATACACCGTGTTCAGCGAAGAGATATCGACGCCGAGCTCCATCGTAGGCGAGCAGAAGAGAACGGGCAATCGCTCAAGATCTCCCCGATACCCTTTGGTTTTCCACCAGTTCTTGTCTTTCTGCGTGTAGCGGAACCTCGCTTCGAGAATCTCGCGATCTGTATTATCAACCTGAGCGGTATGCTCATGTGATTCATATTCAAAAAGAGTATGGTTAGGAAGCGAGAGTGTGTCGGCAGCGCTGAGATAAAGCTGGTAGAAAAACTCGTTTTTTGATTTCTTTTTCGTTAGCTCGGAACTTGAACAAAGGCGCCACACAAGAGCCTGCGATTGGAGGCACCAACCAGAAAAATCGTTATCTAGCTGAATCTTTTTTACGAATCCGTAATCGCGGGAGAGTTCGAGTATGGATTTAACAATTTCTGTGACCTCGGTATCTTTCCACTGTAGTATCTGTCCATCCAAAGGACTCCCGTTCCACAACGAGGACCTTTTTATGATGCGCACCAGCCTGGACCTAACACCTCCTGATATATAATCACTGCGATTTCTACGATGATGACTCGGTGCTTGGTGAAGAATCATGTAACGTGTAATTGTAAGTTTTTCGTCCGATGCAAATCCCCATCGTTCTTTTAGATAGGTCCAGGCTTTTGTTTTCGTTTTTTCTTGTTCGCTTGGATCAAGGAAACGTGAGTCAATACAAAGGTTCTTTCTCATCTCCGTGAATACGAGAGTAAACAGTTCTTTCCGCTTATTCGGGGCAAGAGATTTGATCGCCTGATGGGCTTGTTCAAAGTACTTTTCTGTTTGGACATAATCGTCTAAGCCGTTATACGCGACTTCTACAAGGCCAATCTGGTCGAGGGATGGATTGTTAAACCGCCATCCTTTTCTGAAGTCGAGGATGACACGATAGCCTAGAACGAATTTTAAGGCTCGTTGGGCTTCGGTAAGGTTAAGCCCAAATAGTTCCGGATCATTAAGGTATTCGCACTTGGCTGCATAATCGTTTCGATTGAAACCGATAGCCTTGAAAACTTCCTCGGGCATTGCATCTTCGGTAAGAACTCCCCCGTTCTTCTGGAGAGCTCCGACAATTCCACCGCGCAAGGTCACTAAAAAAACGAAGTCGTTGAAATGCCCTGACTGAAGCGCGGCGTCTTGTCGGTTGTCGGTAAAACCGAGCATTTTACGCTGATCAAGGCCGTCACATTCGGCTTCTTCCGCGAAAAGGTTCTTTAATACACTCATGGTGATCATGGTCGTTGCCGAAGACCGACCTTCCCCCGAGAGACTCGATAGCCGGTTTATATCCTTTCCCATCGGTTCATGAACCATTCCGCAGCGAGGACAAAATCGGATATGTCCCGGTATATACCAGAACTCGTTTCCCTGAACGTGCGTTGAAGCAACGACTTGTCCGCGTTCGTCGAGACAGATTTTCTTGGGAACAAATTTTTTATATTCGTTCTTAACCTGAAGACCTGAAGCGCGTTGTTCTACCCAGAAGTCCGGTAGGCTTTCATCGCTTCCATCGAAATCGAAGTCTTCCCCGGTGGGAACAAGAAATCCGAACTTGTCTTCGGCGTCGCTCGGGAAAAGAACATCGATTTCCCGTGGGCTCCAACGGTTTTCCGAGAATTCCACGGGATGATACTCCTGACCACATTCGCGGCAAAAATACGCAGGATAAAGGAATACATCCTCACGTCCAGGCGCGAAACGTTGTGCCGTCATAGTAATGAAGCGTTTCCCCGGCGGCTCAAGGGTCATGAGGACCTTGCCTGGTCCAGAAATGAACTGATGTAGCTTAAAGGCGAGAGGCCTTCGGCCATCAGCATCCTCGACGCTGTGTGCCGCGATGAGGAAGTTTTGCAGAGCTGTTTTGGCTGTTTGTACATCACAACCAGTATCGTGAGCCAAGCGATCAGCTGCCTGGGATATGCTAAGAGGTTTTGCTCGTGTAGGAGCAGATGCGCCATGCATCTCTATCCCAAGTGTAGTTTCCACCCAAATAGCCATGGGGTCGCGCTTGAACTCGTCTAGGTTAGCCCATTCAAATTTAGAATCCCTCAACCTGTCAGGAAGGAGCTCTAGCATTTTCTTATGGCTTATCGATGAGTCGGTAACTGGTTCGAGTGTTTCCGAGACAATATTTTCGAGAGGAACTTCTTGTCCGAAGAGAAGGCTCGATATATGGGCAACAGTTGTTTGCTGATCCTGAAGACTGCCCGTGTTCGACATTGTGGCCGAAGTGCCGATACAGACCATATCTGAGGCTTCAAGACGCTGTCGGACCCTGCGTACGAGAAGCGCGACATCTGCTCCCTGGCGGCCACGATAAGTATGAAGCTCGTCGAGTACAAGGAACTTGAGCCCTCGGCAATGATCGATCACCTTACGGTCTGTCTCTTCATAACGTGTTAAAAGAAGTTCGAGCATCATGAAGTTTGTAAGAAGAATATCAGGCGGGTTGTCCGCTACCGCACGTCTCTCCTCTTGATTCTCTTGTCCTGTGTATCTCGCGACAGTGAAGGGTCTTTTCCCTTCTGGATAGTCACAAAGGAATTTATCGAGCTCCTCGAACTGACTGTTAGCCAACGCGTTCATTGGGTAGATGATTATTGCCCGAGTTTTGCGCTCCCCGCCCGAATCTCTTTCGCGCAAGACATAGTCGACTATCGGAAGGAAGAAGGCGATACTCTTGCCCGAGCCCGTTCCCGTTGTCACAATGTAGGGTTCATTCTTTTTTGCGATCGCGAGCGCATCCATTTGATGCTTATACAAGGTTAGATCCCGCTGCTTGCCTTCAGTTTTCCCGGTTTTAAATATATGGCTGCAAGCTGGATGGAGTATTCCTTCTGCGACGAGTTCCTGTACCGTTGAAGCCTTCTTATAGCTCGGGTTTATCTGAACGAGCGGCTCAGGCCAGTAGCGACCGCGCTCATATTCGGAGTCGACATATTCTCGAATATCATCTGCTCTGATAATCGTGAAGCTACGGGAGAATGACTCGTATTCCTTTATGATTGAGTTCCTGAACTGGAATACGTCCTTCATATTTGATCCTCTATATTGTTGTTAAATTTTAAGAACTTTATTTCTGTATTTTAATATATCAGCTATCATAACACAACAAAATTGATAAATAATATTGGTATCCACATATAGACATAATACCCCATAGGCCTACTCCGATCCAACAGATTAATATAAAATAAGGTTTATGAAACAATTCTCAAACAGAAGGATACCGATTTACCAGAAGAAGTATTACGAGTTTATTCTGCTAAGTAAAAACCGGTATGCAGCAAGGCTTGAGCTGGTAGAAGCCGCTTTAAAGCATGGTATTAAGCCTGTAGTATTGAAGGATGTGCAAGGGTATAGATGGTAAGTAAAAAAAATGAAGCAATATGAAGCAAGAAGAAGGCAGGCCTTGTCAAACAGAGCCTCCTGATACTTTTAATCATACCATCCAAACCATTTAAAAACAGGTGAAACTTATTGATTGTAAAGGAGGAGCTCTGAGCTATGGCAGAAACGGAAGGATTTGAAGTGGGTAGCCGTGTCCGACTCCGTGCCAACCCAGGAAGGATAGGGAATTATACTGGGCGATCCAGAATGGTCGCAGGTTTTAAACTCCTGGAGATAGATTTTGGACCTAATGATATTCAAAACATCAGGGAGAGCCAATTAGAAAAGGTTCCTAAGCATGAAACGATGGAGGATTTATTTGACTCTGGGCGATTTGGCGGACCAAATGACTTAGCAAAGATTATTATAACCGCTAAGTTAAGGGGAGATCTTACTAATGTTTTTTATTCAATGGGTATCAGTAACACTGAGTTTTTTCCCCACCAATTTAAGCCAGTATTAAAGTTTATTGAGTCTCCTCGCGGCCGTTTGCTTATTGCTGATGAGGTTGGTCTTGGCAAGACAATAGAATCAATTTATGTTTGGAAGGAGCTCCAAGCTCGTGAAGGAGCACGTAGACTACTTATTGTATGCCCTTCGATGCTCCGAGAAAAATGGAAACGGGACTTAGAAATTCGATTCAGTGAAGAGGCTGAGGTAGTTGATGCTAAGGCGCTTCTTGAAAAATTAGAAAACGCAGCTAAAAACCCGTCACGAAGATCCTTTATTCTTATCACTAGTATTGAAGGTATTCGTGCAAGGTCTTCTGATTGGGATCCAGATGCTTTTAATAATCGTGCAAAATTGTGTGGATTTCTTGAGGAAATGGCTGAAAGAACGATGGAGCCGCTTCTTGATCTTGTAATAATAGATGAAGCTCATTATTTGAGAAATTCTAATACCGCTAGTTTCCAAACCGCCAGCATCTTACGTGAAAATTCAGCTCATCTCTTACTCCTCTCCGCGACGCCGATCCAAACTGATAATGAAAATTTGTTTAACCTGCTTAAACTCCTCTCCCCTGAAGAATTTAGTAATTATGAAACATTTAACAATTTATCAACTATTAACAGCATTTTAATTGAATTAGCAAATACTATAAGATACCGAGCTACAAAAGAATCTCTAGATAAAATCAAAGAAATTATTAAAGAAAATAAATTTATAATTGGAGAAGATCTTGCAAGTAATATACAGTCTGCAATTAATAAAGGTGAATTAGGACCAGAAGAACGGATCGATCTTTCTCACCGGATAGGTGAACGATCATTTTTTAGTCAGTATATCAACAGAACTCGTAAGCGAGATGTAATTGAAAACCGGGTAATTAGAGTACCGCAAACAGTTACATTTACATTTACTGAATATGAAAAGTATTTGTATGACACTGTTACTCAATTTTTACGAGATAAATCTGAGCGGAGAACGACGTTATCCGAATTTGTTTTGATTGCCCGACAAAGGCAAATGACCAGTAGTTTACCCGCAGCTTTTAAACATTGGAAAGATAATGATTCCATGGATGACCAGTTATGGGATGATTTAGGAGTCGATCTACAAGATGAAGAAGATGTGAAAATTATTAAAGAGCTATATAATCTACCGATTGCTGTAGAATTAGATAAACTTGAACGATATGACTCAAAGTATGAAGAGTTAAAAAAACAATTAAAGCCTCTTTTAATAAAAAGTCCCAAAGAAAAAATAATTATATTTTCTTTTTATCGAGGTACGATTTCTTATCTTGCAAAAAGACTAGATCTTGATGGATTCCGCCTAGTTACAATACTTGGTGGTATGGGTGATGAAAAATATGAAATTATAGAGTCGTTTGCAAAAGATAATGGGCCAAATATTCTCATTTCTTCAGAGGTGGGTGCTGAAGGTATAGATTTGCAATTTAGTCATATAATTATAAATTATGATTTGCCATGGAACCCAATGAAACTTGAACAGCGTATTGGTCGAATCGATAGAATTGGGCAAGCATCGGATAAAATTTTTATTTATAATATTTCCTGCTCAGACACGATAGAAGATCGTGTATTAACAAAACTTTATGAAAGAATAAATATTTTTAAATCTTCTATAGGTGATCTAGAAGATATTATGGGAACTATTGTTGATCGACTTGCTTTGGATCTTATCGATCCAAAATTAAGCGATGAGGATCGTGAGCAAAGGGCTGAACAAAATATGCTAATGCTAGAAAACAACCGAAAATTGCGAAATGAATTAGAGGATAAAGCTATCGATCTGTTTGGTTTTAGGGACTATATTATTCGTGCAATTGACGATGCAAAACAATTAGAACGATTTGTAGACCCAAGTGATACAATAAAATTGGTCGACACCTTTTTTAATTCCTATTATCCTGGAACAAAAATACAATTATATAAAGAAAAATCTACATTTTTAATAAAGCTATCTCCTGAAGCCAAGGTCAATTTTGCAAGTTATTGTGAAACTGTTCGACCTCAAATAAATACCAAATTACATCGCAGCGAATCAGAAATCTTATGTATATTTGATCCTAAAACAAAAATTGATAAAACTAATCTATATATTGAGCGAATTGATGCTATACATCCGCTGATTCGATGGATTGTTGAAGAAAATGACAAACATCTTGAAGATAGGCATCCATGTTCCGCTATTATGCTTGAACATTCTAATTTACAATTAAAACCCGGTATTTATACTTATTTTATACAACTATGGCAAGCAAAAGGATGGAAATCTAAAAAGGAGATCCATTTTTATTCAGCACCTATTGGCGGTTATCCTCTTTCTTCGAATGATTCAGAGAAGTTAATTGTGTCAGGGTTTAGGTATGGTCAAAAATGGTATAATTGGAATGAGTTTGTAAATATTTTAGCTGCTCGCCAGACTCTTGATTCTTTAATGGATAATGCTTTTCAAGAGTATAGTTCATTTGAAACTGACTTTATAAATGAAAATGAAAATATTTGTAATAAACAGGGGGAATATGCAAAGAGAACAGCAGAGAGAAAAATTGCAGAAGTAGAGGATCTTATTCAAAGACTAGAAGTTGAGGGAAAACAAAAAGTTATTCCTATTCACAGGGCTCGAATAACGAAAATAAAAGAACAGTTAGAAATTCAAAATGCAAGAATAAAAAAATACATGGTTACCGAATCTGTCCCTATAAACTTAGCTATGGGTATTTTAAAATTAGGGGTGTAATTATGGAGATTCATGTTGGTATTGATTTTGGAACAAGTTTTACGAAAGCTTATATGTATAATCTTGATCTAGATGAACCAGCATTGATTGATCTAAGATCTGAATCGCAATCTGGTAGCCCGTATTTACCAAGTCTTTTATGGATTGATTCCAATGATATGATTAGTATAGAACAGCCAGCTTCGGGATGTCCAAGAAAAATAGAATATTTTAAAATGGCTTTAGCCAATCAATTGATTGGGTCTGATATATACCCTACATGTAATATAAAGAATAAGCCATACTTTCTATATTGTGCTTTTTATCTTGCTAAAATAATGTCAATAATTGAAATATTTATAAAAAGGAAATATTCTGCTTATTTACGAAAAGAGAACATTGATATATCTGGAAGTGTAGGAATACCGGTAGCGCATTTTGACTCTCCGATAAAAGATGTATATGAGAAAATAATTGCTGCATCAAGTTTTATGAAAAATCTTATTGGAGATAGAGAACCAATATCTAGGATTGATGAATTTTATTCAGAATCTTTAACTCATTCGAAAGATGAACGATTTACAGCTATTCCAGAACTTTACGCGGAAGCTGCAGGTATTATTTCTGATAGGCATACACCAACAGGTGTCTATACAATATTTGATATAGGTGGCGGAACTGTAGATGGTGCTTCTTTTTATTTGGAAAAAAGAAATGGGAATTCATATGTAAATTTTCTTACTGCCAAAGTTGAACCACTCGGTCTAGAAATTGTTGCGAATCGAATAGTGCAAGCTGGCATTGAAAAAACTATGCCTGATGCGCGCACTTTGTTGTATAAATCCGAAACGATAAGTAATCAATCTATAGATAGTTTAAAGAATTCTTTACATCAACTAACAGCAAAAGTGATTGTACCGGTTAAAAAGAAGAATCCTGATGCTTTTCATTTAGCGGATTCAATACCTATCTCAATCTGTGGTGGTGGCCGATTGTCTCAATGGCATAAAGCAGTAATTTTGGATACATACACAAATTTTAAGCATAAGAATTGTAATATTCCACCATATAAACTATTTGATCTAAATCCTTATTATGGAAATATTCCAGCACCATTATTGCATCGTTATACAATTGCAATCGGTCTTTCTATACCACCAGGATATGGTCCAGAAATAATTGGATTCCCAAGCCAAAATCCAGAATTTCATCAGACTAATAAGGACGCAAATCTCGATTACGATGAAATTCAACGTGAAATATATGGTGATTAGATATATTCGTATATTTCATAACCTTTTAGAGCTATCCCGAATGTAGTTTTTGGGGTGTAGTAAATGCAAAGTTTTTATTCTGTGACCAAATTAAAAGGAGGGTAGTTATGAGGAAAATGAATAGGGTTAGTATTTTGCTAATGTTGATTCCATTTTATTTACTTTTATTCCCAGAACATGTTTCTGGGTATGACAACTTTACGTTATTAGGTAATGGTACCATAAAGACAGATGAACTCACAGCAAAGGTTGAAGTATGGTATCAGCGTATCAGGGATTCGAATGGTTTGCTCATAGATCAGTATCTTATTATTTCACGAAAAAACGAAATTATTTATATAATAGCAAAAAATTTATCAAAAAAAGAATTGAGTTATATTTCACTAATTACTACAGGAGGAGCTATTTTAACCTATGATTTAATAACATCTATTACAATTACTGCCAACTCAATTGATCTGGTAAAAGAAGATTCTAAGAAAGTGCTTATTGAATGGAAAGCAAGCCAATAAAAATCTAATTATACATTGAGGTTCTTTCAAAACTCTGGGAGTTTTTTAAGAACTACCTTAAGTGTCCTTCTGTAAAAGAGGTCGCTTGATTTCATGATACTATTTCGCTATATCGAAAATATATTATTTTCGAGCATTGTATTTTCGAGATACCACTCTTGACATCTACAACATTTGTATTATACAAACATTGTGTGAAGCAAGAAAACAATCTTGATACAGAAACGATCCGTGCGTTTAGGCGTTCATTACGAGCCCTGGAACGGGAAATAGGTCTCGTTCTAGAAAAGGAAACTGACTGCTGTGGGGTCAGTGTAGCTCAATGTCATTTTCTTCTTGAGACAGAAGAAAGAAATAACACAAGCCTTACCGAACTTTCGCAGGCCCTGTCGCTCGATGTCAGTACTTTAAGCCGGACCGCAGATAGCCTGTATGGGGCTGGGTATATCAGGCGGGAAGCAGACCCGGAGAACCGGCGGAAAGTGTCTATCGGTTTAACGAAAACGGGGAAAGCAAAAGTTGATTCAATTCATCATGTATGTGACGATTCGTATCGCTCTCTGTTTGCATACATTGATAAAGAAAAATGGGCAACGGTCCTGGAAGCTGTAAGACTCCTTGCCGATGCGATGCGTCGCAAAAGGCTGGAAGAAGGCACTCCCTGTTGTTCGCGTGCAACTCCCCCGAAACCCCATGGAGACCGGCGATGAGCTTTAATTTGAGTAAAGTGGTACTGCGGCCCATACCGGATACAAAACATCGGAGCATAGCAGTAGTTTCTACCAAGCTGAGTATGAGGGATATTATAGATGGATGGAAGGTGCGCTGGGGTTTTGGCCGTAATCGGTATTTGGTAAAACCGGGCTTGTATGCATGCGGCAATCCCACAGCCAGCTCAATGGTTCTCGTATCCGCAAACTATAAACTCAGTTTCGATGCCCTTCGTAAGGAACTCACTGGTATAGATGCATGGATTCTCGTGCTTGATACTAAGGGTATCAATGTATGGTGTGCCGCCGGGAAAGGTACCTTTGGTACACAAGAGGTGATCCGCCAGGTTACAAATGTTGGTTTGGCTTCCCTTGTTTCGCATCGGACCCTGATTTTGCCCCAGCTTGGAGCTCCCGGGGTAGCTGCCCACGAAGTTGCCAAAGCCACGGGATTCCGGGTTGTATATGGGCCGGTTCGGGCAAAGGATATTCCTGTGTTTCTTAAGGCCGGGATGAAAAAGACCGATGCGATGCGCCGGGTGGAATTCCGTCTCGCCGATAGGCTTGCGGTTGCACCGGTAGAACTCGTGCATACCTGGCCCTTTGCGGTGGGAGCCCTATTGGTGTCTGCGCTCTCCTGGTACCTATCAGGCAATCTTACCCCTGCCGCGTATTTCCGCTTTGCAGCGCTGTTCCTTTCTCCCCTCCTTGTGGGCTCTCTCCTCTTTCCCTGCCTTCTGCCACTCTTGCCCTTTAAGGCCTTCGCCCTCAAGGGCTGTGTTCTTGGTTCCTCCTGGAGCTTGTTTGCCATTGGAATATTTCGCCTTAACGGTATGGAAGCTGCTTCTTATTTCTTACTTGCTACAAGTTTAATATCTTTTATATCGATGAACTTTACCGGGTCCTCCACATTTACCAATTTAACAGGGGTAAAATGGGAAGTGAAAGTCGGTCTGCCAATTATGATAACAGCTGCTCTTGCAGGGATAGTTATTATAGCCGTCCGCTTGAGCATGTTTTTAATGAAGGGGTAGTTCAATGGAATTCCGATACATATTAGCCGGGCAAAGTCTTACACTTGATGCTGACAAGTGCGTTGGCTGTCTCATGTGCCGTGAGGTCTGTCCCCATAATGTGTTTTCCTTTGCGGAAGGTAAGGCCTGTATCGCTCATCGTGGCCGCTGTATGGAATGCGGCGCCTGTGCCCGTAATTGTCCCGTCGGCGCACTCACCGTAACCAGTGGGGTCGGCTGCACCGCCGCAGTGATTGGTGGTTTATTAAAAGGCGGGGAACCAAACTGCGATTGCGATTGTGGAACTGCGCAGTCAAAAAAGGTTCGATGCTGCTGATAATCGTTTAAAGATTATATTGAATGTTTACCCGACATCTTCCACAACCTTTTCTGGCGGCTGTTCTAAAATTTGGGGATTAGCAAAAAGCCGGCGCATGTATTTAAAGGCCGTAGCATAATAATGGCCATCACAGATCCGTTCGTCGTTGACAATTTTAACCGGAATATATTTGCGTTTAATTACTGTACCATCATCGGATAATTCATTGACCCGTAGTTTGTTGCCAAAGGCTATAAAAAGGGATGTAGTCCCAAAATCATAGATATGATGGTATATCGGTTTTATGCCAAGAGATCCCAGGTCAGTAATAAAGGCGGTAGCATGAAAGGGGCTTGCTTTATGGATAGCTTTTGGTAAAAGCCCATAGTAATCGAGGGTTCTTAAACTCCAGAGCAGGAATCTTAGGAGCCACCGGGGAAGCAGCATAAAAAGTTTGGCCGTATTGTCGGTGTCGTTGCGGGTATTTTCATCCTTATTCCCAGCCACAGCAGTGTTGAGCTTTTCTGCAATTGTAAAGATGGTATCCGACGGAGAGAATGGAATTTTTATTGTTGTTTCAAGACCGTCTTCGTGGAGCCGCTTTTTAATCGCCAGTGTAATAAGTATTTCGTTTCGAGCATAAATACGTTGTCCTGCGATAAAACGGTTCAACCGTGGATACTGGGAAATTGTCCTGACCGCAGCAGCCATAAACACATGAAGAAAACCAATATCGGTAAATCCGCGATCATGCAGGGAGCGGAGCCATTTTTCTACCGGGGAAATTTCAAAATGGTCCTCATAATAGTCCTGTGCATCCGAACGAGTACGCATAATGTAGGGGGTAATTTGATAAAATGGACTTAGCGTGCGCAGCCAGCGGCCGTCATACCGATCGCCTCTCCGATGTTTCATGTTACAAGAGTATATATCGGCTCGGTGAGTTTTGTCAAAAAAAGCCCCGGTGAGGCTGTAAGCACCAGACCGGGGCGATCTATTGGCTCAGAAACTGTATTTTACTTCTATATAATAGTAGTCTTTATCAATGCTGCTGCTCTTGCTAAAGGTCCCCAATTCACGGTCCGCATCTCCGCTGGGGAGGAAGGAGCCGTATTGGACAGTGCCGAGCCAGTCCCGGGCATTATCTTCGCTCAAGGATGGTTTCCAAACTAATTTAAAATGTTTTTGTGGTTCATAAGAATTTTTTTTAACTTCTGTATTTTCTCTGCATCGGGTTTCACAGTATTAGTTGCATGGCATAAGCTTAAAATTTATGAATTAAAAATTGAGCTAGTTTTGATCTTTCTAACACTCTCAGTTTAAAAAAGCTGCAATTCTTGCTAATCTATGCCATCTATTTTACAATATTCGCTCAAGGATTTTTTATGGGACTACTGTACAACGTGCCAAACGCAGCAAGCTGGGGCATCGGTCTTTTCATTCTCTTTGCCCTCATGGCCTTTAATGAACTGGGGCGCACCACCAAATGGGGTGGTCTTGTGCTTTTCTTTTTTGTACCCCTTTTTTTAACCCTCTTTGTCTGGCCAAAAACGAACGCGCCAGGAAATGAATATGGTACCGGGACCTGGTTTGTCTGGGTCAAAACCTATTCTGCCCTTGCCGGGGCTCTTGGTTTCTGGGCTATCCGTTTTATACCAGGGCTTGCGTCCAACAAGTGGGCCCTCCGTTTTCCGCCCTTTATTCTAGCGGTGAATATTTTAGAAGCGGTTATCCGGGATTTTCAGGTCTTTTCTTTTGGTTTCTGGAATGGCGGCTATGCGGATAACCTCTGGCTTATGTCGGGGCCCTGGAATATTATGAACGGGATTGCGGGGCTGCTCAATATCATTACGATCAGTGGGTGGATGGGTATACGGGTTTCTAAGGATTCATCAAAAGATATGATTTGGCCCGATATGATCTGGGCCTGGATTATCGCCTACGATCTGTGGAATTTCGCCTATGTGTATAACTGTATTGCCGATCATTCCTTTTATGCAGGGCTTATTCTTCTTCTTTCCTGTACTATCCCCGCCTTCTTTATAAAGAAGGGTGCCTGGCTCCAGCATCGGGCAGCCACATTAAGCCTCTGGGCAATGTTTGTCATGACTGTACCAGCCTTTGTGGATCGAATGGTTCCCGTTCCCACAACCCATAATCCAAAAGCCTTCTTTGTGGTAAGTCTTTTGGCGTTACTTTCTAATATTGCTTTAGCAATATATCAGTTTAGAAAAATAATTACCAAAAAACTCAATCCACTTACAGATGAACTGTATAGTGACACCGGAGTGTATCAGAAGATAATTGCTGAAAACCGGTAAGCAGGACAGTATGGCCTTGGCAATAAGGGCCATACTTCTGGTATGATAGACCCATGTCACAGCTGCAGTTGGACCGGCACGAAGAAAACCCCACATATCTGAACGAACAGCTTATCACCTATATCGGGAACAAACGGGCCCTGCTCCATTTTATCGAGCAGGGTCTGCGTCTGGTCTGCCAATGGCTCGGAAAAGAAAAGCTTGCTACCTTCGATGTATTTTCCGGGAGCGGGGTGGTGGCCCGTTTCCTTAAGCGTTACTCAGCGCGGCTTTTTGTAAATGATATAGAAACCTATTCGCATATTATAAATACCTGTTATCTTGCAAATACCAGTGTTCTGGACCTCCCAGCCCTTGAACACTGGTATGGCTGGTTACAAGGGCGGCTTACTGAGGATGCCCTGGTTCCGGGCTTTATCAGCGAGCTCTATGCTCCCCGGGATATGCACCATATTCAACCGGGGGAGCGCTGTTTCTATACACCCCGAAATGCCCGGTATATTGATACGGCCCGCAGTCTCATTGCCCAGATGCCTGAGCAGTACCAGGCCTTTTTTATTGCCCCCCTTCTGGCTGAGGCTTCGGTACATGCGAATACTGCGGGGGTGTTTAAGGGGTTTTATAAAAACAGAGAAACCGGCACCGGCCAATTCGGCGGAAGAAACCGGGATGCGTTGAAACGGATCCTGGGGGACATCCACATCTCCATGCCCCTATTCAGCAACTTTGAATCGGATGTAACCATTTATAAAGAAGATGCCAACAGTCTTGTTTCTTATATTGATGAAGTGGACCTGGCCTATATCGACCCGCCCTACAATCAGCATCCCTACGGGTCAAATTACTTTATGCTGAACCTTATTGCAGAATACCGGCGGCCCGAAATTGTGAGCCCTGTGTCGGGTATTCCAGACAACTGGCAACGTTCTGCCTACAATAAACGACAGGAGGCCTATCATGCGTTACGGGACCTGACCGAGCGCATCAAGGCAAAATACATCCTCATTTCTTTTAATTCCGAGGGCTTTATTTCCCAGCCAGAGATGGTCTCATTACTCGAAAAAGTCGGCCCCACCCAGGTACTCGAAACTCGATACAATACCTTCCGGGGCAGCAGAAACCTGAAAAACCGGCCGGTCCACGTTAAGGAATATCTGTACCTGGTGGAAAAACACTAGGGACACAGTTCCAGTATCATAGCCGACTTTTCTGGTATGGTGATGTGGCCGCTCAATTCCGGACCACCACCTTCATCCCAGGTTTCTGCGGTGGCACAGCTCGCAAGGAGCCGCCAGCGGCCGCCAGGAAGGGTGAGCTGGGCTGGTTCTTTCCGGCTGTTGGCCGCAATTAATACAGTGGCTAGGCCGGCCCCTGCGAGGCGTTCATCAATCTGCCATGCAAGAAGTCCCTCTGAGTCTGCAACAAAGGAAATGGCCCTGCGGATGGCGGCTCCACTATCGAGCCTGAAAGCCGGACGGTTTTTTCTCAGCTTGATGAGGTATCGGACGTAGTTTACGGTGGCACTTTCCCGATCTGCCCGTTCCCAATCGAGGCCGTTTAATACATCTCCAGCCTTATAGGAGTCATGGCAGAATTGCCGCTTTGTAACGGGGTCGGTCACGCATTTATCGATACCGCCGGCCCGCAGCCATGCTTCAGGTACTTCCTTGGTCCGTAAAAACTCCATGCCCGCGTGCAGGACCGGAATCCCCTGGCTGGTAAGAAGCAGGGTAAGGGCGAGCCGCTGAAGCCGGCTGTAGTAGGCCATATCTCTGCCCGGTTCAACGAGCTGGAGTTTATCAAAGAGGGTCAGATTGTCATGAACTTCCAGATAGTTGATGGATGAACAGCTCCGGTCTGTCCATGGTTCGCCCCGGGCGGTGCCGCTGACCTCCCGGTTGTGCACCTGGTGGTGATGGACCGCTCCCAGAAGGCCAAATTTTACGCTTTCCTTGTTACGCCCATCGTGGAGCCAGCCAGGCCCCGTTGCATCGAAGACGGAACCCTTAACCCCGTCCCGGAAGGCATCGTTAAACATGCCGTAATCGGGCAGTTTATGAACAGCCAGCTGGCTTGCCATTTCGAGCCTTGCCTTTTGGCTCTTTTTCCCCTTTCCCTTCTCTTGATTGCCTCCGTACATATTCCAGCCTTCACCATAGAGGAGCAGGTCCGGTTTTATCTTCTTAAGTTCAGAGGCGATGGCCTCCATGGTATCCACATCGTGGAGGCCCATGAGGTCAAAGCGGAACCCCGAAAGTTTGTAGGTAGTGAGCCACCATTTAAGGGTGTCGATCATGTACTTCCGGAACATGTACCGTTCGCTCGCCGTGTCATCCCCGGCACCGGAGTCCCGGCGGCCGCGGAAATAATAGCCCGGAACACAGGCTTCCAGGGCAGAACGGCGCCGGTCCGGCACATGGTTGTACACCACATCCATGACGACTCCGATGCCAGCCTCTCCCAGGGCCTGTACAAGCTGTCGGAGTTCCAGAACCCGGCAGGCTCCATCGGCAGGGTTTGTAGCATAGGACCCTTCCGGGGCCATGTAGTTTTGCGGGTCGTAGCCCCAGTTAAAGGCGCCGTTCTGGGGAAGAGAACAGTATTCGGTCTCCCGGACGCGGCCTTCGTCTACGGAAACAAAGTCGAAGATGGGGAGGAACTGTACATGGGTTATGCCCAGGGCACGGATGTAATCAAAACCGGCAGGGGTGTGGTTGTATCGGGTTCCCCTATAGGCTGCGCCGAGGTAGGTGCACCGCAGGTCTTCCGGGCCCTGCCAGCTTCTGTGGCTTGTAAGGTCCCGGATATGGGCTTCCCAGATAACCGCATCGGAGGGTGAGGCGAGCTGCGGCGGCACCCATCGCTGCCAGCCCTCCGGTTCAAGACGGCGGGGGTCGAGAATCATGCCCCGTTTGCCGTTAAGGCCCGCGCTTTTTGCGTAGGGGTCTATGGTTTCCCGGTCCAGGCTGTGGATTCGCAGTTTATAGGTATAATAGACTCCGTGAAAATCTCCATGAAGACGGATGTGCCAAACCCCCTTTCCCTGCCGGTACATCCGATGAACTGCGAGGGGGCTTTCTTCCAGTTGTTCCCCTTCTTTTGCAGTGTTCTTTGTCTCGGTGCTGCCCGCGGAATTGCCCGCAGGGCTGTCTGAAGTGGTACCCGCTGTCTGGGCTGCTCCTGCCGCTCCAGTTGCAGGGCTGTTTGAAGTGCTGCCCGCGGAATTGCTGCCCGCGGAATTGCCCGCAGGGCTGCCCGATTTCCAGAGGATGAGTTCCACCTCCGAGGCTGTGGGGGCCCAAAGTTTAAAATCCGTAAAATAGGCATTGCAGGAGGCCCCCAATACTTCATCGGTATGAAAAGCCTGGGCAAATTCCTTAGAATCGTACCAGGCGCGGAGGCTTTCGATGGGCCCCTTGTTATAAAGTCCCTGGAGGATCTGTTGTTCGAGGTAGTTCTTTACCCGGCTTGGCTGGTTAAAGGCGGGTAGCTGGGGACTTGCGCCCTTAAGAGCCTCCCGTTTTAATCCTGTATGGGGCCATTCAAAGCATAGTTCTTGTTCCGGCCGCAGTTCTCTGGAAAGAACCTTTATTCCTTTTTCTTCAGGCAGCATAAACTGCACCGAAAGCGAATCAGGGTCTGTACCATCATGTTTTGTCCAGAGGAGTGAAAGCCCTGCAAGGGAGTCATGCTTCCTCAGGCGGACCTGGAGCTGGCTGTTTTTACCAAAGGAGAGGGTTCCTGTAAGCAGCACCGGTTCATCCCCTTCCCAATTCAAGGGAGGCAGCCGGGGACTGCAGAGGATAGTCCCATCGGCCAGTCGGAATTGGATGCCCAGCCAATCTTGCATTGCTACACGGACAAACTCAGAAACACTCCAGGCCTGTGAAAAGGTTCCCGAATGTTTTGGGAGCCCATCGGCTTGTAATAATGCATGGAGATTTTCACTCAGGGTGCCAAATGCGGCATCCTTTATAATCTGCCGGGAAAGCTCTGTCTGTAATGTCCATGCTTCATCAGTATAACCAAACCTGAGAAGGGCCTGGATAGCCGGGCCCGTATTCCAGCCCCAGATGGTCCCGTTATGGTAGGCCGCATCCTTATGATACAGGGGATACCCATCATGATAGGGGTGAAAATAGGGATCTTCCTGGGAGAGGCTAGCGACCCCATAGGGGTATACCAGTTCCCGATACACATCCTTAAGAACCTGAAACTGCACAGCCTCCGGAAGCAGGGCCTCATCGGGTGGGAGCAGGGAGGGGACTGTGATGGCAAGCAGGGCATTAGGTCTGCTCCGCAGGTCCGGTTCAACAGAACTGCAGGCTTCAGGATCTGCGGGATCTAAGAGCCGGTCCGCAAGACGGCCCTGTTCCGGATACCAGAAGTATTTTATAAAGGAAGTCCGGAGCCGCTCAGCCCCTTCACGGTATGAATTTGCTCGAGTCTCATCACCGGCTAAGCGGGCGATCCGCTGGCCGCAGCGCAGGGCTGTGTAAAAGAGGGCTTGTACTTCTACGGCCCGGTTGCTCCGTTCAGACCAGGGGGCGTTGCCGCGGATTCGGGCATCCATCCAGGTGTCCGCCGGTTTATGGGTTAAAAAGCCATACTGGTCGCAGCGGGCCAGGTCCGCTTCCAGGGCCCGGTCCACAAAGGGTTTCATGTCGAGGGCAAAGTCCCGGTCCCCCGTATATTGTACATATTCCCATACTTCCCGGATAAACCAGGGGGTGCCGTCCACGGTGTTAAAAATAACATCCAGAGGACTGCGCCACCGGTTCGGAATGCGACCGTAGTTGGGGCTGGTTGGATCCTGGTCCTGCCGTTCAGCAAAGGTGGCGATGATTTCCCTTGCTGCTTTGAACTGGCCCGTCACAAGGAGTATACCCGGCAGGGCAATAAAGGTATCCCGGCCCCAGTTGTCCCGGAACCAGGGGAGCCCCGCCCAGATACCAAGGCCATATTCTCTTGTTACCAGGGTCCATCCCGAAAAGGCAGCCCAGGCAACAGCCTGGTCAAAAAGATCGTGACTAGTGTGAAGGGAAAAGGCCTTAAAAAATTCCTCTATTTTAGATTGATGAACGGAGCGGCCATCCTGGCAAAGAAGTTCCGCTGCTGCGGCGCAGGCCCTGGCGGGGTCCGCATCCCAGGCCAGATACACCTCGGTGGTTCCGGTACTGCTCAGTGTATAAAGGCCATAACCCTCTGGAACAGGGCCAAATCCATGGGATTCCTTAATGGTGATTGGGGCAGACGATGCAAGGGCTACCGCTTCGTGTGAAGGCATAATCGCCTCCCCCGACCCTTTTCTTTGCTTTTGTTTCCTTTCTCCATCCCGGTATAGGATGTGGACCAGCTTCTCCTGTACCATCTCAGTTTTTTCTTTCCAGGCTGAACCGTTTTTAGGAAGTAAGATGCCGCAGTTTGATGTAAACCTGACCCAGAAGGCTCCAGAGTCTAGCAATAGGCTGGCATCAAGGGTATGTTCATCAATCTGAATGGAAAATTCACCGGGAACTAACGAAATTCGGCCATGATGGCGGGAAAGGGGCTCACCCTGGGAGTTGCAGACTACCAGGTCCTTAAGTCTGCAATAACTGCCTCTGATATATCCTGCACCCTTGCCGCATTGATCTGACCATACATCAATATAACCTCCGGTCTGATCGGCCCAGCCTATTCGGCGGCCCGTACCAGCAGGGATGGTATAGCGTAGTTTGTTGATAAAATTTTTCATCAGAGGCTCCAAAACCGGTTTAGTTATGATATACTAACCTGACTTTTTATAGTGAGCAAGGGGAGATTTTAGATGAGTTTTCTAATTGTTATACTGTGTTCGTTGGTTCTGACCTGGATACAACCGGCTCCGCTGGCAGCCCAGGATGTTCCCTGGTGGAAGGATGCTGCCGGCCCTGCCTACCAGGTGCTGGTCTATTCTTTTGCGGACTCTGATGGTAATGGATACGGCGATATACGGGGTCTTACTCAGGCGTTGGATTATTTGAATGACGGAAACCCGGAAACCCATTCGGATTTGAATATTTCGGCTATCTGGCTGTCACCGGTTAATCCTGCCAGTTCATACCATGGGTATGATGTAAAGGACTATAGGGCCATAGATCCTAAGCTGGGTACCATGGAAGATTTTGATACCCTGGTACGGGAAGCCCATAAACGGGGTATAAAAATCATAATGGACATGGTGTTTAATCACACTTCCCGGGAACATCCCTGGTTCCTGGAAGCTATGAAATCTGCATCAAGTCCCTATGTTAATTATTATCGTACAAAGCAAAATGGGGTGTCCTATGGGGCAAGCGGCATGGGACGTTTTTATAAATATACCCGGCCCGATGGCTCCGTATTTGAATATTTTTCCGCATTCTGGGAAGGTATGCCGGACTTGAACCTGGACAATACCGATGTGGTCAATGAATTAAAGGATGTCCTTGCTTTCTGGATGAATCGTGGTGTAGATGGGTTCCGTTTTGATGCGGCTAAACATGCCTTTGATCCCAATGAAATGCCCTCAGGAACGCCCACCCTGGCACTGAACAAAACCTTCTGGAATGATCTTCGCCGTGCAAGCCGCCGGGTAAAGCCCGATGTGTATTTTATCGGAGAGGTACTCACCGAAAACCTGGCAGAAGTGACTGCCTACACCGGTGTTTTTGATGGCCTCTTTGATTTCCCTGCGGCCCGGCAGGTGATTGATGCGGTCCGTCGGATGAGCGGAACCGGCTTTATTCAGGCCTATCAAAATATGTATGGTCAGTATAAACGAATTCCTGCCTTTCAAAGTGCACCCCTTTTATCGAACCATGATCAGGATCGGTATATCAGCTCCCTGTTAACGAGTATGAGCCTGGATGCAATAAAGGGCTTGCAGGTAGAACCAGCAGATACGGATGTGGTGCGCACAACCAAGGCTTTGGCGCTGGCCAAGGCGAAAATGGCTGCCTCTATCTACCAAACCCTGCCGGGGCTTCCTTACATTTATTATGGTGAAGAGCTAGGCATGACAGGCCGGCGTTATAAAAACGATGATGTGGCCCGCCGGGATGCTTTTAAGTGGAATGATACGGGGGCCCTGCCTATGGTAAACTGGATGCAAAAAAGCGGAAAAATTGAGCCTGGCCAGAATAGTCTGACCCCATCGGTTCAAAGCCAGCTTAAGGACCCCGCAAGTCTTCTGCGGCATTATCTGGGCTTGGCCGAACTCCGCCAGTATAGCCCAGCCCTGAGGCAGGGGAATTTTGTGGTTCCTGAATGGGCAGGTTTTAATACGGGCTACCTGCTTGCCTGGATCCGGGAAAGTGATTCCCAGAAGGTACTGGTGCTCCATAATCTGGACAGCATCAGCTTTACGGCGGCTGTCCCGGAACAGGTTCAGCTGGTACCCCTCTGGAACAGTGCCCAGGGTTATCTTGAGGTCAAAAACAGGAAAATCCTGAAGAGCGGTGATACCCTGAAGCTAGAAGCTGCCCAGTCGGCGGTATATGAAATTCAAAATCCTTAAAATAGTGGGCCTCCTATAAAACTCGCTGAGTTTTGAAATATTTACATGGGGCCTCCAGTTTCTTGAGGCCCCTTTATGTTGTTCTTGCACTGCGATACCGGCTTGTATAGAGCATGATTACCCGGATACCTGCGAGGAGCGAATAGGCAAGCCATAAAAAGGGTGCCTTAAAGGCCGGTATAAATAGGCCGACAAGACCTATAAGAAATGCGGGCCCTGCCATAATAGCGGCGGCCATTTTTATACCCTGCAGGGGTTTTATTTTTTCTTGCGCCTCAGCAGTTCCCGGTGCCTTCCCGTATACTGCAAAGGAAAGCATGATTCCCAGGATTACCACAAAGGCAAGATTCTGTACCAGCATGAGCAGTCCCAGGGTCAGTAATATCGAAGGGATGGATGAAAAGGCTGCAGTATACAGAATCCCTTCTATAAGATCTGACAGGGTCCGCCGGTTCTCTGCAGCCTTCTTTATGGTGTTAGATGAAAATCCTTCAAACGGTTTCAAGCTGGAACTGACCTGTGTGCCGGTAATGCCATTTCGGATAAGCAGTGCGGTTGGGCTGAATTGCAGAACCTTTTGAGTATCTCCGGCATGGTTTTTATCCATTCCAAGCTCAATAATCCAATCCTTTGTGGTCAGGGTCTGCGGATCGGCAGGATCCAGCTGTAAAACACCATCTTTAACGGTAAAAGATAGCGGAGCGTTTGCAAGGGTCTCAAAGGCGTATCCTAAACCAGGATATTGGGTTGCCTGGGAAGATGCGGCCGCTTCGCGCCACCGATTTGCCCCAAAGGGCAGGCTGATGGCAATAGAAGAAGCAAGAAATAGTAAAAAAATAAACAACCAATGAAAGGCTGCACAATCCTGGGCGGCGGCATCGGACCACCAGGCTCGGGCGGCGGTCCAGAGTATGGGTTTTCTATTTGCAGGTCTATGTTTCATGGTCCTATTGTACTGATCTG
>JAAYUZ010000155.1 GCA_012517385.1 Treponema sp.
AAAGTTCTCCATTATTTCGAATACCGCGTCTACATGGGGCTGTAGTACGGGAAATAGGTTTATTATTTGAAATCTGAAAATGAAAAGCCAAAAATTAAATCCTGTATGATTATTTATCAAGTTTGGAAGGCGTATAAATACTATAATAACACTTTTAGGCTCTGTCAAGAACCGATAAGTTGAAGCACCAGTTCCAGAGCTTTCTTTGCACTCTGATTTCGAATCCTTTGCCTACTCCCTTTTAAATGATGTACGGTAGTGAGGGGAATTTGACCGCGTCTTGCGGCACTAATCCATACGGTCCCAACGGGCACACCGGTCTCATCAGAGTCAGGACCAGCAATGCCGGTTATTGCAACTGCAATATCTGCGGTGCTGTGCTCTAAAGCCCCAATAACCATAGATTCTGCAATCTCTTTGCTAACCGGTCCATAGTTTTTAAGGCGGTTTTCATCTATACCTAACATTTCTTGTTTTGCCCTGTTCTGGTAACAGACAAAGCTACCCCAAAACACCGACGAAATACCCGGGACGGATGCCAGGGAGTCTGCAACAAGACCTGCGGTACAGGATTCAGCACATACAAGAGACAGGTGTTGAGAAGATAATAGCCGATAAACCTTCTTTGCCAGAGATTGTATCATTGCAGAGCACTTGAACGGCGCAACTCAGCTTTTATTTCTTCATTTGGCCGCGAAAATATTTCTATATAATCCTCTTTATCGGTCATGCTGCATTGACCTTCAAAAACAACTCCATCGGCTATACGAAGACGATTAGCGGTCACATCTCCCTGAACAACTGAACCGGGCAGCATATCAACCTTATCCACCGCAATGATTGACCCCCGAACAGTACCTTCAACAATAAGAGAAACAACAGATAAATGGTCTACTTCTACAACAGCACCTTTATCAACGATAAGTGAACCCTGCCCTTCTATGGTCCCCTTAAAGATACCCCTAATACAAAGTGTATCCTTAAATTTAAGAAACCCCGAATATCGGGTTTCCTTGCCAAAGGTAGTTACGGGAGACTCAGGAGCTGTATCAACACCAGATATTTTTCGCTTTGAATCATTCTTTATTGTATTTTTAATCATCCTGCATACCTATTTTGTGGTCATAACAAATACACCATCCCAGTCTTCTGGGGGCGGATTATCAATGTAATGCTTACATCGCAGATAATAAACCTTGGAAGGTCCATCGTTGGGATCGACACGCAAAGCATCGGAGAAGAATTGCAGGGCCTTGGTAAATTCCATTAATTTATAATAGCGTCTACCCTCTGCAAAAAGCTCCAATACTTTCTTTTTATTCTCATCAATCATGATGACCTCCCAAGTGAACCTCTTATTCCTGGTGCATACTCTTCCTGAATTGATGCTCCAGTGTTTTTAGCTCAATTTCATGTTGTTTAATTTTTTCTTTTTCCTTTTCAGAGCGTTCAATTTTGGCATCCATTTCCGCAAGCTGATGCTTCAGAGTTTTTGAGCTCGTTTTTATAAGTTCAAGCATTTTTTTAAGTTTTTCTGTGTCAGGAACCTGGCCTTCTGCGAGCTCTATTTGTGTTGCAGCCTTTTCGATTGCCTTGACTGAAGAGGCACAGGATTCCAATAACTGCTTCATTTCCTTGTTTATTTCTTCGCTTAATATAAGTTGACGCTCCCGGGTAGCAATTTGGGAGAATAACTCTCTATTCCGCAGTACTGAACGGATTCTTGCCAGGACCTCAGAAAAATTATAGGGCTTTGTAATATAATCATCCACACCAAGTTCAAAACCTTCTACTTTATCCTTAACATCATCCATGGCTGAGAACATGATAATAGGAATATCCTTATAGGCTTGGTAATCAACATGGTTTTTCAGGGTCTTGGTGACTTCCCAACCAGACATCTTGGGCATGATATTATCAAGAATGATAAGGTCTGGGGTAAACTTACGGACCTTTTCCAGAGCTTCCAAGCCATTTTCAGCCTTTTCTACATGAAAGCCAAGCTTTGAAAGCATGACATCAAAAAACTCGAGGTTAATCTGCTCATCATCGACGATAAGTATTTTTTTTCGTGCATCCATAAAGTTGCTCCATCCTTTACTCTTTCTGTATTGTCCTATGACGGGCCCTTATTGTCAATCTTATCGTACCAATAAATATAGAAAGCACCGATAGGAGAACAAATAGCTGGGCAAGAACATCCCC
>JAAYUZ010000156.1 GCA_012517385.1 Treponema sp.
GGAATTCACCTGGCCGGTGGTATTTTGATACTATTTTTTATCAATATTTGATGTACAATAGGGCATGCTTATGAACCTGAGTGAACAAAAAAGACTCTTTATCGGAGAGGTTGAATTTGAACGGGATAGTGACCGTTGGATTCCCTGGGCAAAAGAGCATGGTTTTACAACAATTATCTTATATCCAGTTGATGAATTATTTACGTTAGAACGGATGGGAGACCATGTCACCGGCCGCAGAAGAAAATTGATAGAACTTGCCCATCAATATCAACTGAAGATAGAAGAAGGGGGCTTCTGTTTATCCCGGTTTCTACCACGGAGACTCTACATGAATAACCGGGAGCTTTTCCGAATGGTAGAAGGGAGACGGGTCGCGGATATTAATTTTTGTCCTACAAACCCGGACACTCTGGAAATCGTGGCGGCCCAGGCCCGGCGTTTCTTTCAGCGGCGTAGCGATCAGCAGGTTTTCCATCTCTGGCCCGATAAGGGGCCCCACGAAGGCTGGTGCTCATGCCCCACTTGCCGGGCCTTCACTCCCTATGAACAAAGCCTCATTGCAATAAACGCCCTGGCTGCTATTCTCCTTGATACAGGGAGCACCGCCCACTTGTCATATCTGGTACCAGACAACACAGAAAGTACCATCCGCTGCCGGCCCAATATGTTTCCTTTACCCTTCCCGACAGGAGGCCCAATACCAGATCGGGATGGATGGGCTATTGCAGGGCCTAGGCTTCTATCACCAAACCTTCCCGGGCCATCATAAGCTGCATATTCGTTTTGCCCGCAATACGTTGTCGATATTCCATTTCAAGCTTTTCCAGCTGTTCATCCGTACGGTTTGGGTCGTGGTGGAACAGCACCAGTTTCTTTACCCCAGCTTTATGGGCTGCATTAATCGCATGTTCGTAGGAAGAATGTCCCCAGCCCACTTTCCCCGCCTCATATTCTTTTTTAGTGTACTGGGTATCATGTATCAATACATCCGCATCCTTAAAAAACCGGAGTATCTTTTCATTCTCTTCCCGGGCTGCTAATTCTCCTTCCCGGGCTGCATCTTCATCGTAGGAAGGATCAGATGGATCGGTTGGAAACACATTTCGGAAGGGTTCATTATCATAGGCTGTAATAATGCTTTTACCCTGATATTCAAACCGGTATCCCAGACACAGAATCGGGTGGTTAAGATATTTGGTCCGTACGGTGAGCCCACCTCCAAGATCTAACTGGGTTTCCTTTAGCTGATCATAGGTTATGTCAGCCGCCAGTTCGCTTTGTCTTACCGGCCAGTACCGGTAGGATAGCTGGGCACCGATGATAGATTCCAGGGTTTCATCCTCATAGGATACGGGGCCCCGGATACGAAGTTTGGTACCGGGTACAAATATGGGCGTAAACATGGGAAAGCCCATGATGTGATCCCAATGGGTATGGGTGATAAAAATATCCGCATCAATAGGGCCCTTTTTAAAATCATTGGCCATAAGCCAATCCCCCAGAGGCTTAATACCCGTACCAAGATCAACAATGACCAATCGTTCATCAACCCTTATTTCTAGACAGGAGGTATTCCCCCCGAATTGTACCGTTGCCGGGCCGGGACAGGGGATAGACCCCCGATCGCCCCATATCCGCACTGAAAACATGGACACTTCCTTTTAATCAATCTTAAGGAATATTTTAGCCTTTTCAATTTCCTGGTTCACGACCTCTTCGATTTCATCAAAGACATCCCGTTCAAGACCTAAGTACTCCCATACTGCTGGATCAATCTTTTCAGGGTAACGGTTCCCGGAAAATCCGATCTCCATGACAGAAGCAAAGCGGTTTGCTAAAACAACTGAATACAAAACATCCTTGTATGGCCCTGTATAATCCATATATGCATGATGATTGGCAATCGCATCACCAACCGCACCTTCGAGCCTCCAGGCTTTCGCAATCATGAACCCCGCAGCAGCATGGTTCATACCAATTATTTTATCCTCCGCCCGATGCAGCGATATCCGCTCCCGGTCGGATATGCTCACTGCCATAACATATTCTTTTGAAAGTACCGCATTTATTGGAATCTTTCCAATATCATGGAGCAATCCAGCCGTAAAGTATTCTTCAGCCTGCTTGGGGTCTACCCCGCGTTTTTTAGCTAACACCTTTGCAGCAACTCCAACACAGAGAGAATGCCGCCAGAAACCATCCATATCCAGAGCCTGAAAATCCTTTTTAGAAGTAAGGTTCCTCAGAACTGCACTGGACAGGGCCAGGTTTTTAACAGTATTTATTCCAAGCATGATAATTGCACGCACAAGGCTGGTAACTTGCTGGCCGAGACCATAATAGGCTGAGTTAATAAGTTTCAGCACCCGCCCAACCAGTACCGGATCGAGGGATATTACCTGGTTAAGATCCGCAGGACTGGTCTTCGGGTTATTACATACCTCCAGCACTTTTGCCACTGTTGTGGGCAGGCTGGGCATATTTTTTATATATGCCTGTATTTTACGCTCCGCATCTTCACTCACGGTGTCCTCCATCTGAAACCAAACCTTTTACAACCGTATCAACTTTTTTTTCAATGACATGGGTCAGGTCCTTATCCGGCAATGTTTTTGCCATATTACTTAAATAGGCAAGTGTTTTTGCCACTGCCAATGGATCAGGTTTAGATTTTTTTTGAAAAGGCGGTTGAGGTTCCGGCGATGAGTTAACTTTTTCTGTTAAAGATTTAAACAAACCCTTATGACCCTCTAACTTGTCAATCACATATTCCATTTTAAGCCGAGCTTCACTAGCTTTAAAGGCTTTTTTTTGAGGTTCAGGCAATTCTTCCGTAAGATTTTTTAGATACTGAAACAGATTAAGCATAGACTGTTCTGACAGCCCCTTCTGTTCAGAAACAGGCGCTGCTTCCAGTTCAGATTTCTGCCTAATAGCAGGTTCACTCCTCTGCTCAGCAGGAGGTGCCGGTTCTGCCTCAGGGGACTGTTCAGGCAGATGGTCAGAAGACTGTATAATGTCTGACTCTGCGGGTTCAAAAACCTCTTCGTTTTCTTCTTCATCTTCAAGCATGATGCTTTCATCCCAAAGTTCCTCATCGGGCAGTTCTTCTGGATATTCAAGCATTTCATCTTCTTCATTCAATTCTGGGAGTGCTACCTCCTCAGGGTAATCTAAAAGCTCTGCCATTCCATCATCATCGTCGGTTGTTTCAGCATTATCAGCACCGGGCAGTTCGGTAATAACCTCTTCCTCTGGAGCTTTATTTTCAGTATTTGGCTGCTGCGGTTCAGGCTCTGGCTGAGGCTGTCGGGGTTTTTCTGAATATTTTTGGGGTTGTGGCGGAGTATATGGCTCTACTTGGTTCGGCGGCTGCAGCGGCTGGGACGGCTGTGGCGGAGGCGGCATGGCTGTCTGGGGTTGCATCTGGGGCTGTGGGGGCATATATATTTGAGGCTGTGGTGGTATAACCGGTGGAATTACCTGCGGGATTACCTGAGGCATAGCGGATGGCATTGAAACAACCTGAATCGGCGGAATCTGAGGATTGGACACCGGCTGGGGACTCTCGATTTTTTCTGGCTGTTTCTGCGAAACAGAGGGTTCTTCAGACACTGGTTTATCTTCAGCCGTAGCTTCAGGTAAGGATCGAGCTTCTTCCGGTTCGACAAGACCTTCAAAGTTGTCCTGTGGTTCTTCCATTTCATCTAAAATTGAATAGGCCTCGTCATCCAAGACCAGTTCCTCTTCTTCCATTTCCGGCTCATCAATAGATTCTTCCACTTCCTCTATAAATAAATTATCCGTTTCTTCATCGACCGCCATGGACTCGATAGTGCTGAGTAAGAGCGGATTGGATTCCTCAGATTCTTCTGCTTCCTTCAATTCCTTATTTTGCTTAAGGGCCTGCAGGTTACGATCCCATACTTCCTGCAAAGAAGCTGAATAGGTTCGAACCGCATCTTCATAGAGTTCCAGAGATTTATTCAGGTTGCTCAGATCTTCGGAAGTAGCTCGTTTCCCCTGCAGATTGATAAGAGCATCGGCAGTTTTAACAGCCTTCTCAATATCTCCCGTTTTTTTATGGATCTCCGCAAGGGCTGCGAGGGCTTCCACATCCTGAGGATTATCCTTAATCAATTCTTCAAAGATGGTTATCGCATGGGCCTTGTTTCCCGTCTCAGCATAGAGACGGCCCAGCATCATTTTTGCATTCCTGTCCTGAGGTTTTCTTCGTAAAAACGCCAGAATCCGTTCCTCCGCCTCCTTATATTCCTTTCGCTGAAAATGAAGGTCCGCCAAATCCAAATAAAAGGAATAATTTCCAGGATCAATTGCAAGGATCCGTTCAAAACAAGCCTGTGCTTCTGCATCCTTTCCTATGGCCCTGTATGCTGCTCCCTGTATTCTCAAAGCCTGCAGGTTATCCGGTTCCCATTCCAGAGCGCGACTGGCTTGCTCTAATGCTTCGGGATATCGTTGCAGCTTTACATATAGGGCCGCTAATTTCAGTCTCACCTCTGGACTGTCTGGAACCAGTTTTACCAGTTTTTCTAATTCGATGAGTGCATCCCCGGGGTGGCCAATTGCTTCCAGGGCATGTTCCAAATTAACAACCGCCTTTACATATTTCGGATCCGCTTCTATGGCTTGCCGGTAATATGTAATTGCATCATTAAATTTACCCTGATCGGCAAGCACTACCCCGATATTATTTCGAGCCTCCGCATTAAAGGGATCAATGGTCAGTATGCGGTTAAAGATTTCCAGCGCATCCGAATGACGGCCCTGTTTTAATTTTAATATACCTATATTATTAAGCGCTTCTACCCAGCCTGGACGGGAACGGAGGGCAGCTTCATACTCCCGAACAGCTTCATCAAAATTACCCCTGCTTTCCAGAGCTAGAGCATAATTGAAATGTAAAATCGGGTTGTTACGATCAAGACTTAATCCTTTCTGAAATATCGCAAAGGCCTTATCAGACTCCTGAAGCCGATCATACATGGTCCCCAGATTGTTATAGGCCGGTACATACCGGGGGTCAAGTTCAATAACCTTGGCATAGGCCATTGATGCCGCTTTAAAATTCCCAAGCTGTTTATATACATTGCCTAGATTGTAATACAATTCTGGACGGGTGGGATCGAGATCGATCGCATGTTCCAGCGCATCCAGTGCTTTATCCAGTTCTTCCTTTTTCCGATAAATGACCGCGATATTATTGAGTGCTTCCAGATCATCGGGATTAGCACCTAGAAGGGCATTAAATATATCCAGGGCTTCATCATATTTACCTGATTTAGCGTAGGTAGAACCCAGAAGGAGCAAGGCTTCCCGGTCATTTTTATGTATTGCAAGGTAATTTTTTAATAAGCGTTCTGCTTCTGCATGATCGCCTACCCGAGAAGCTCCCCGGGCGCGATCCATAATATTCAGTGATTCTAAAGGGCTCATCGTTCCATCCTTAATGGGCGGGCTGCCACCTCCCGTGATAATGCTCCGATATGGGCAGGGCTTGCTTTGTCATAGGCCGCAATCGAGAAATAGTATACCCTACCATTCTGCAATCCGTCGATAACTATCGATGTTCTTAAACCTACATCGATAGGGGAGGGCCCTAAAAGCGCGTCGGTGCCAAAGTAAGTACCGGGGGCTGAACCATAGTATACAACATAACCGGCTAAATCTCTGTCCGGACTTGGTTTCCAGAGCAGTTCAACCGCCCCGTCCCGGGCTATGGCTTGCACCATAGAAGGCGGAGGCGGGGGTACATCGGGTTCATAGACAATGGAAAGGTTATGTAAACGGGGGGCAGATTCTCCCGTATCAGAAGGATAGAGCTGAACCTTTACCTGCACATAGCGCCCCCTGACCTGCTGACCCAGCAGCTTCCCGCTTTCAATGGGAATCCAGGAATCGGACTCATCCTCAATCCACTGGTACGGATTGTTTGTGGTCCTGATAAAGAGCTGGAACTGTGGAGGAACCGATCCTTCCTTTGGAATCCCTACATCAGCAAGGACCTTGAGTACCTGCGAATTGGTAAACCCCATATCCAGAGCTTTTGTTACGATATACCCACCGCTCAGAGCATATTTTGTTTCCACCCCTGTTTCGCTGTAGGCTGGAAGGATGCGAACATTATCGATAAGGCCGGAAAATCGTTCTCCAAGGATAAAAAGCCCACCGGCACCCAGTTTTGGTGTATATATCTCACCACCAGGCTTTTGATTCTTTGTGGTATAGATAACCGCTTCTATAGTTCCGTTTACCAGATACTCAAGCACCCCCTGTCTTGCATCGTACCGTATGAGATGGTGACTCCATGTGCGGGGAAGCAGCTTATCTATTCCCTTCAGGTAAAGATTGAGCCTGTCCTTATCCTCCACAGAGGTAAAAAAATCACTGAAAATCCATTCCAATGAATTATTGGCCACCTGACAGCGAATACGCTGAAAAAGGGACTGCCCCCCTGCGGTCTTTCTGCCCGAGGACCAGGTAAGAATCTGTTCTCCCTTTTCCAGATTGGCGGGATACAACCAGAAATCCAGGGAAAATTCCTCTATCTGGGAACCGGAAGCAAAAAGGGCTCCCGGACCTGGTTTTATTAAGATGCCAGTCTGTGCAGAACTTCCGCTGGGGGTCACGGTGATTCCCGTAAAGAGGGCTGCCCCGTTACCAAGCCGGGCCTGACTGCTGCTGGAACGCAGGACCGATTGGCCGGCAGTCACCGTATAATGCCCCATACTATCGGCAAAACGATCAGGCCCAGCTTCGTCAAAGGTAAGCCAGAGATCGGGAAGTTCTGTTACAGGTTTGCGGGAACTAAGGGTAACAGCACTGTAGGGCTGCCCCTGGGTTTCAATTTCAACACCCGCCATGGTTTCAACCCCATTCCAGGTTGCGCTACCACCCAAACGAAGGACCTGTTCCTCAGCTCCGAGAGATAGGGATATGATACAGATGAGTACTAGTAACTGGCCCTTCATGGCTGTTTCTTTTCCTTGTAATTAAAGGTATCTTAGTATAGATAATATCGGATAATTTTATGATGAACCGCAGTCAAAACATGGACCATTATACCCGCCTTAAGAGCTTCGTAAAAGAGGCACCCCTGGAACCTGGGGTATACCTGATGAAGGACGAAACGGGAACAATCATCTATGTGGGAAAAGCCAAAGTTTTGCGTAATCGGCTCACCTCGTATTTCAGTGGCGATAAGGATGTCAAAACCAGAACCCTCCTCGCCCATGTCCGCTCCATTGAGACCATCATTGTTTCCAGCGAATATGAAGCCCTGCTCCTGGAAAACACCCTTATCAAGCAGCACTCACCCCGGTATAACATCAACCTGAAGGACGGAAAAACCTATCCGGTCGTTCGGATTACCAACGAGGATTTCCCCCGGATGTTCCGAACCAGGTATATCGTACAGGACGGGTCCCGTTATTTTGGCCCCTTTCCCAACGTACAGGCCCTGGATACCATGTTGTACCTCATCGAAACCCTCTTCCCATTACGGAAGTGCAAGGTGCTTCGGCCACGGACAGCCCCCTGTATGTACTATCACATTGGCCGCTGCAGCGCCCCCTGTGTTCAAAAAATCAGTAAAGAAGCCTATCAGGAACATATTGAGAGGGCCATTGAACTGCTCACGGGTAAAACAGAAATACTTTTAAAAAAACTTACCCAGGAAATGGAAAACGAAGCGGCCCAGCTGCACTTTGAAAAGGCAGCCCAATTACGGGACGCCATAAGGAGCATCCAGCAATTGAACGCCACCAGTACGGTGGTTGATTTTGATGAACAGAGCCGGGATTACATTGCCTGGGCTGAGTCTGGGATACTGAGCACTTTTACGGTGTTCAGCATGCGGGGCGGCAAAATGACGGGCAGAGAACTGTACCGAACCCGGTCCGCCGCTGATGAGACAGAGTCGCTGATGCAGTTTATCCTTTCCTATTACAGCCCCGACCGGCCGCCGCCGCCCCTTATTTACATCAAGCTGAAACTTGCTGCGGATGACACAATCCTGCAGGTCCTCAATGAACGGTTTGGTTATACGCCAACAATCCGTATCCCCGACGAAAAACGTCATGAAGCAGTCCTGGCCATGGCGTATCAGAATGCCAAGGAGGATGTGCTTAAACGCCAAAAAGAACGGGGGATGGGACCTGCCCTGGAAGAACTTCAACGGGTTCTTGCCTTGCCCCAGTATCCAGAACGTATTGAAGGCTTTGACATTGCCCAACTGGGGGGTAAACACACCGTGGCTTCCCTTATTTCTTTTATAAACGGAATCCCCGACAAGAAAAACTACCGGTATTTTAAAATCCGCAGCCTCGAAGGGGCCATCGACGACTTTGGCGCCATCCGGGAAGCCATTTCGCGCCGCTACTCCAGGCTTTTAGCAGAGGGGGCAGAACTTCCGGATCTCATATTGATTGATGGAGGGATCGGCCAGGTGAATGCTGCCAGGGGTGTTTTGGATGCCCTAAATGTGGCTGTCCCCCTGGTAGGGCTCGCAAAAAAGGAAGAGGAAATCTGGCTGCCTGAAGCCAAGGATCCTATCCGGTTGGACCAGCGTTCCGAAGCCCTCAAGGTGCTCCAGCACATTCGGGACGAAACCCACCGGTTCGCCACTGGTCTTAACCAGAAGCTGCGAAGCAAGGATCTGGCCCTGCCCAGCCTCGAAGGGGTTCCCGGTATTGGTTCCCGCCGGGCTGCCCAGCTTATCCGGCATTTTGGATCCCTTAAAGGTATCGCAGGGGCGGATCTTGCGGAGATAATGCAGATAATCCACTGCTCAGAATCGGTAGCCCAGGCGGTGCAGCAGGCTGCCCGAGTGGCGGAGGATAAAAAAGCCGGAAAAGCAGGACGCTTCTCCTATCCAGAGACCTCGGGGAAGATGGATCTTGCCGCAAACCTGGCCGCAGAGGCCGCTGAATGGCAAGAAAAAGGGGACAAACCGGAATAATCCGTCTGCCCCCTCATTGATGTCAGTTACATAGCAATATCACTTATTCCTTATGTTTTTCCTTTACTTTTTCTTTCTCCTTAATAATTTTAGCTTCCAATTTATCCATCATCTTATCAATAGCTGCATTCAGTTCAAAATCATTTTCTTTTACATGAACCGAAACACCCCAACGGAAGTTAACCGTTGCTTCTGCTGTAAAGTCCTTTTCTTTGGTCAGGGTTACCAGTAAATCCACAATCATGTTTTCCGCATTCGGAATGCGGGCAATTTTCTTATCCAGATATTCTCTGGAACCTTCCCAAAGGGTAAAATGAACGGCCCTTACATCGATGTTCATGCTTGCCTCCTATGGCGCGTATTAAAACCGCTCCGAAGTACCCAGCCTTTTCCCGTCAGGACCTTGTATAGGATGAGCCTAGATCCAGTTCCTTGCGGTACTTGGCCACGGTTCTCCGGGCGAGCGGAATCCCCCGTCGTGAGAGCAGATCCGCAATATCCTGATCGGACAGGGACCCCTCTTCACTTTGGATAATCTCGCGGATAATTTCCTTTACAGCCTCCTTTGAATAACGGGATCCGGAAGAACCGGCCCCGCTGATTGAATTCGTAAAGAAATACCGTATCTCAAATATACCCCATTCGGTCTGCACATACTTTCCGTTGGCAATCCGTGATACCGTGGTCTCATGGACCCCAATCTCCTGGGCAATATCTTTCAGCGTAAGCGGAGCCAGGTATTTAGGCCCCTTAGCAAAAAAGGTCCGCTGAAATTCAACAATAGCCCGCATAACCTTAAGCAATGTATGGTTCCGCTGGTTAATGGACCGGATAAACCAACGGGCTTCTTTTATATTTTCCCGGACAAAGTCTCGTACGGGCTTCTCACCATCCTTTCCATCCGAAAGTTTCATGAAAAAGGGGTTAATACCTAATACCGGTATCTCTTCATCATTTAATATAATAACAAATTCTTCATTTTTTCTGACAACCTGTACATCGGGAACAACAAAACGGACCTCTGAAGAATCGAACTGACGGCCTGGGAAGGGAGACAATTCTTTAATCCGTTCAAGAATCTCATTTACTTCTGCTTCACTCCGCTTAATCTTTTTAGCCACCTCAGCAATTTTTCCCTTTTCAAGGAGTTCCAAATGTTCCAGGGCTTCGAGGATTCCGTCCGGTGCATCAGGCATGAGCTGTGCCTGCACCATGAGAGATTCCTTGTAATTGGCGGTACAGGTCCCCTGAGGATCAAGCCTGCGAACCAGATCAAGCGCAGCCGCTACCTTGTCTGGATTCTCATCTTTAAGGAGCAATTCTACCGGTTCCTTATGAAATCCGTCCGCATCCAGATTTTGGATCAGCAGTTCCCCAATCCGTCGAACATCCTCATCTATGGGCTGGAGCCTGAGCTGCCATAATAGATGTTCCTGGAGGGTTTCAGGACGGGACAAGGCGCCTTCGATAAATTTTTGCTGTTCATCCGCATCTTCATCGGTACCCCGACGGGTGAAACCACTGTCGGAGGTAGCTTCAAAATAATCATCCTCTTCTTTAGTTTCTTTCAGGGCAGAATCGAGGGAAATAGTGGTTTTATCTTCAATAATTTCCAGGGCAGGGTTCCGCTCCAGCTCAGCCTGTATGGTTTCCCGCAGATCAACGACAGGCAAAGCCATCAGCCGAATAGACTGATAGAGCTGGGGATTCATTTTTAGTCGTTGTTCCTGTGTAAATGAAGGCCTCTGAAGCTGCACTCACCACTCCTTAGTCAAATAACTCTCCTTAAACTATTGTGTCATCAACCAAATTTGTCAAGCAAGAGTTGACCATGATAGAATAGTTGCCTACTATCCAGCTCAAAGAGAAGGAGCCAGAAATGAAACCTGTGGATGAGCGACTTGCAGCCCTTGGAACGAAAATTCCCGATATTTTATTACCAAATAAAAACATAGACTTAAAAAACTGGGCTGTAATTGCCTGCGATCAGTTTACCCAGGACAGGGAATTTTGGGAGGGACTGGCAGCAGAAATCGGCAGCAGAGCATCCATGCTTTCGATGATTTTTCCTGAGGTTTATCTGGAAGACCCTGACAAGGCTGACCGGATTACCAGAATCCGTAACTCAATGAAAAAAGCCATAGAATCAGATTATTTTGATGAACCGATCCACGGGCTTATCTATATCGAACGGGCTACCCCATACCACAGCTGCCGCCGGGGCCTGGTTTTTACCCTTGATCTTGAACGCTATGACTGGCATCCTGAGGCCCGGCCTCTCATCCGTGCAACCGAAGGGACCGTACAGGAACGGCTCCCGCCCCGTATCGAAATTCGCCGGAATGCCCCCCTCGAAAGCCCCCACATCATCGTACTTATCGATGATCCAGAACGGCGCCTGGTAGAAGGCCTTGGAGAACGGGCAAAAACCAGGCCCCCCCGATATAGTACGTCCCTTATGGCTCAGGCTGGGAGTATTTCAGGCTGGGTCCTCGATTCTCAAGACGACTTTGAATATCTTGCGGATAACCTGGAACGGCTCGTTCGGCAGGCAATAAACCGCGATGGAAGGGTCTCACCATCGGCAGAGCCATTCCTCTATGCCGTAGGGGACGGCAACCATTCCCTGGCAACCGCCAAAGCGGTCTGGGAAGAATACAAGGCTGCTCATCAATATGATCCAGCTATTATGGAGCACCCGGCCCGCTATGCTCTGGTTGAAGTTGAAAATATTTACGATGAGGGGATCGATTTTGAACCTATACATCGTCTCCTCTTCGGTACCTCTCTGAACGAAATTGAGCTTCTCCTGCGGGAAAAGCTTTCGGCAAAGGTAGAAGAAATTAATGATACAGAGATCCTTTCAGCCAGGTTAAAGGCTGGTTCAGCCAATACCATCCAGTACGGTCTTGTGTCTCAGGATGGTCTGCGGCTGGTATCCATTCCTGGCACTGCCATTGCCACCGCACCGCTTCAGCCTCTGCTTGACCGCTTTATCTCAGAGAAACCAAATACCCGCTCTATCGATTATATCCATGGTGACCAGGATACTGTTGAGCTGGCCTTGGCAGAACAAAATCGGGTTGGGATACTCCTTCCGCCGGTAGGCAAGGGAGACCTGTTTCTTACTGTTGGGAAGTCGGGGCCCCTGCCCCGGAAAAGTTTTTCCATGGGAGAGGGAATAGAAAAGCGTTTCTATCTTGAATGTCGCCGGCTTTTTGTGTAATATACTGCCACTTAAGCGATGCCGGCGTGGTGAAATGGCAGACACGGTAGACTCAAAATCTACTGATCGCGAGATCGTATCGGTTCAAGTCCGATCGCCGGCATAAGCAACGGGGCTGTCCTTTAGGACAGCCCTTTTATTTTTGGTCGGACTTGAACCGGAGGGGCCGCCGAGCGAAGGCGAGGGAAAGGGGCCAGGATGGCCC
>JAAYUZ010000157.1 GCA_012517385.1 Treponema sp.
ATGGTCCCCCCCCAAGGCGCTACTTGAAGTCAACGAAATCAGGTAGCAATCATATAAATAACACAAACAACAGGAGTGACCATGTTTACGTTTAATTAGCATGAACTTTATCGTAACAGTAAAGACCCTGTACAGTCAGGGTTGTGCGGGAGATAAAGCGACAGCTTAAAGCCTTCCAGAAAGTACAGGTAGATATTAAATACCTGGATGATATTCCAGAGTTGTATCAGGCCTACAAGGCCTATAACCTTCCCCGGTATCAAATTACGGCCCGTTGTGTCCGTACTGGAGCGTTATTTTACAGCTATGCCCTGGAAAAGAGTAGTACCAATACCACCCTGTTTATGTTATATCTGGCGGATCATTTTAAGCGTTATGGGGTCCCCCTGGAACAGCTTGTGATTCAGACCGACAATGGGACTGAGTTTACCATGCCCTGGAATAGTCTTCGGACATCGGTATTCACCAAAACCATTACAGAGGAGCTTCATGCGCACCATGTCCTCATTCCTCCAGGAGCGAAAACCTGGCAAAGTGATGTAGAAACAAGCCATCGCTTGATTGAAGATGAGTTCTATGCCCGAGAAGAATTTACGAGCTATTTTGACTTCTTATGTAAAGCTGCTCAGTATCAGGAGTATTTTAATACCCAGCGGTATAACCGCTACAAAGAAGGTTATCCACTGGATATATTGCAAGCAATCGAGCCAGCTATAGACAGTTGTGTCTTATGTTTGAAACCTGTCATTATTGACAACCTCTATGGGATGTACAAAGATGTCTTTAGAGCTTTGGCTGCTTAATCCTTGGGGGGGGACCATCTCCCTTCAGATCTCAGCCAGCTGGGGAGCAGGGTTTTGAACTGCTCGTGGGCAGTGGTGTTTACCGTAACCTTGATGTCGGGATTCTTTTTCTGGAAATCATCTACCAGTTTCTGGAAGACTTCTTTGGGAGCCTGGTCAGACATATAGGAATTAATGACCAGTTCATTCGATCCGCTTGCAAAAGCGGTTGCTGCGATTGAACACGCGGCGATAACGGCGAGGTACTTTTTCATACCATAAGCCTCCTTTGGTATAGGACTATGATTTCAGACAACGATATGTTGCCTGCTTACACGATAAGTCTAGGTCCGAATTAGTCAGCCGTGAAGGGACAGAAGTCCCAAGTTAAGCGATCTTTATTGGTACTATTGTACCAATAATAATCAGAAAAATGATAATCAATTTTACGGATTTCTCATCCGATGATATGATAGGAAAACACCTGTGCAGTGTTAACAAAAAGTATCGGAGGCATCTAATGGAACAGGATCTTAAAAAGGCTGGTGTTAAGCGTTGCTATGCCTGTATACAATGGGAAGGCCAGCGGACCTATTATAGTGATAAAAAAATGTTTAAAGTGGATACCCATCGGGAAGGCAACTGCCTTGTGCTGCATCATAAGACAAAGGGCTCCCATTTCTGTGATCATTTTGATGCATTGAAATAGCCGGCCATTACGCTTTTTCAGTTATGGTAACGAATCTCGTTGGCAAGCTGAATAATTTCGAAACGGTCCTTAACTCCGAGCTTTGAATAGATAATGCTCACATGGTTGCGGACCGTTTGTTCGGCGATATTGAGTTTTTTTGCAATACCTTCATTATCCAATCCGGTTGCAATGAGGGTAAAGATTTCCCGTTCCCGTTTGGTGAGGGTGTTGAACCACTCAAACTTCTTTGAGATGGATTCTACCTTTGGTTTAGAGTCATCATAAAGCTGGTGCACCAGCTTGGCCGCAATCTGGGGTGAAATCTGCATTACCCCGCCGCGAAGGGCTCGGATTGCAGCGATGAGTTCTGTGGGAGATATATCTTTAAGCAGATAGCCGGAAGCACCTTCTTTCAGGGCATCCCGGACATACTCATCTTCATCATAGGTAGAAAGCATGATTATTTTTGTTTCAGGGAGGTAGGACCGCAACCGCCTTGTGGCTTCCACCCCGTTCATGATTGGCATGTGAACATCCATAAGAACCACATCGGGGGCCCCGCTTGCAGGATCTTCCGCTCTAACAGATTTTGCCAGATCCAGGGCTAGTTCCACCGCTTTTGAGCCATTTTCAGCAAGCCCCACTACAACAATGTCGGAGGCATAGTTTTCCAGAAATGTTTTAAGACTCTGGGCAAAGAGGGGCTGGTCATCAACCAGCATGACCTTAATTTTTTCCATACTTGACTGCTCCTAAGGGTATATGAACTACCACCTTAAATCCCCCTTCCGGGGCATTGCCTGCTTTAATGGTTCCGCCAAGATGTTTAATCCGTTCTTCCATACCGGAGAGTCCAATGCCTTTCACAATATCCTTAGCCCCCAGTCCGTCATCCTGAACACTGAGCTCCAGTGTATCATCAACTATCCAGAATTGAACCCACACATGACTGGCCCGTCCGTGCCTCATGGCGTTTGTAAGGGCTTCCTGGACAACCCGGTATACGGCCATATCAATCTCGTCCCCAAAACTGGGGGGCATGTTCCCTGCTTCTATCGAAACCTGAATACCCGTTACCCGTTCAAAAACGGTCTTTATTTTATAGATCGCTGCGATGCCCCGTTCCCGATGGGTGTCGCTGGCCCTTAGCTCCCGTAAGGCGCGGCGGGTTTCCTGGAGTCCTTCCTTTGCCTGAACCCGTACCGTGGTATGCAGTTCTGCGAGGGCCGAAGGGTCCCTGCCCCCCATGCTGATCGCCGCATCCATAAGGGCGATTATATTGGTAAAAATATAACCCGAAATATCATGTATTTCCCGGCTTATCCGGTTCCGTTCCCTGGTGATAGCCTCCTCATCGGCGGTTCGGGCATATCGCTGCAGATCCTGGTTAAATTCGGACAGCCGGTCTATAGTAACATCCAGATGAGCCACGGTTTCCTGGGCAGCCTTGAGTTTATCGATAAGGGCCCTGAGAAAGGAGACTGAAAGCATCACCACGAAAAGCAGGGCAACGAAGGTAATTTCTGTGGGGCGATCAATCTGGGGTATTTGCGGGGTGAGCATGGTTTCACCGAGCAAGCGGCTGGGATGCTGGAAGATGGCAAAAAGGCTGAGGGCCACTGTACCCGCGAGACTATTGAGCGGCCAAGCCAGACAGAGGCCGTTCAATATAAAAAAAGCCGCAGCAAGGCACAGTTTGATGGTTAGATAGGCTTCGATGGAATAGCCCAGAATGATATATGACGAAACAGCCCCAACACAGGCGAGCATTTTACCCGGCAAGGTTCGGGCCTTTATCATGAAAAATCCGGCGATACCCAAAAAGAGATAGGAAATGATTACCGTTGCCCAAAGATCCGTATTAATGGACGAATTTGTTGTAAGGAACAGGATGAGTCCGATGCCGTACAGGAGGACCGCTATGACTAATAGGGTAATCCGTACAGCACGGCACATTTAAGAGAGGAGCCCCTTTATGATAAGGTCTGTGGCTTCATCTTCTGTGAGACCCCGGCTGAGGAGGGTTTCCAGCTGTTTGGAGTCTACCGATCCGATGGCTGCCTCATGGGTCACATGGGCCCGATGATCCTTAACAAATACGATAGGGATGGCCCGGGCCTGGGCTTCTCCCTGCACAATCTCCTTGCAATCCACGTGTCCCCGGGAATAGGCTGCCTCAGCTATGATTTCATTTTCAATGATGGCCTGGGCCTGTTCCTTCAGGGCGATATGGCTCGTGAGTACCCCGACGGCATTTTCACCCTTAAGCTGTACCGCCTCCCGGATATGGATCGAATCGTTCAGTCTGCCGTATAAGCGGGCCTTCATATCCAGCACCGCATCCTTTTCGCAATATCCCTGGTAGTCAAGTTCCACCACCCCCGCAGCCCCCTGAATCAGTTCAAATTCGGTGCTGTAGCGGGCGTTTTCAGCTAGATGAACAACAGTTTTCGGTACAATGGTCACCCCGCCCTTCGGCCCATGGATATGCCGTTCAAAATAGGAAAGGGTCGCATTTTTTTGTAATTCTATCCGCGCATCCATCAGGTGCTGCACATTTACCGCATTGGGAAAGGTACAGTGGGCCATAAACTGCGCTTTGGCTCCTTCCTCGATCACCGTATGGGAAATGATTTTTTGCACCCCATTATCGGGGATGATGCCAAAGCAAAAATGCACGGGCTTTGCAATCTCGACGCCGGCACGGACACGAATTTCTACCCGAACGCCCTCGTCAAAGCTTTCGGAGCTGACCTCCAGCCCATCTACCAGGTGGGCTCCCAGCACTTCGTTGCCGTGTATTTCGATATGGGCCACATCGGGTCCATAATGATGTTGATTGATGGACGCCAGCAATTCCGCCAGCAGTTCTTCCTTTTCATTTGCTGCCATAGTTATTTCCTGTCAATATCGGGGCAACCCACATGGGTGCAGGGGGTACACTTCCCGCTAAAATAATCGAGCATCCGGTCCATGGGGCCCTTGTCGACAATCTGGCCTGCACAGAGCAGGAATGCATGATCCGCCTGCTGGAGAACCTCCTCACTGTGGGTAATCAGGAGTACCGTGGTTCCTTCGGCCTTTAATTCTTTGATAACGGTAAAAATATGCTGGATAGAATCGATATCTACACCGCTGTCGGGTTCATCCATGAGGAGCAGCCGGGGCTTCATCGCGTAGACAGAAGCTAATTCGATACGTTTCCGTTCCCCACCGGAGAGGGTTTTATCTACAGCCCGGGATCGATATCGTGCCGGATCGAGGCCAACAACCCGCAGAGATTCATCCACCAGGCCTGGACGTTTTTCTTTTGCGCCGGCAAGAATAAAGTCGGGGACCGAAAGTCCTTCGAAACGGGCCGGTTCCTGAAAGACCAGGGTAATGCCAAGCCGGGCCCGCTCATCTACCGAAAGCTGATGGATTGGCTGCCCTTCAAAGTAAATTTCCCCTGCGATATCCCGGTACCCTGAAAGCCCCATGATGGTTTGGGCCAGGGTAGATTTACCAGCCCCATTGGGACCGATAACCGCATGGACATAACCCCGCCAGATATCCATATTGATATCATGGAGCAGGGGTTTGCCGCTTTTAATAAGAGATAGATTACGAATTTCTAGTAAGTTCAACGATGGATTCCTTTCGTTAAAAGTATATCCACTTGAACCCTCTGGTGCTAGTCCCTTTATATGGCCAGCTTTATGCGTCTACACCAAGCATGATTTTAAGCACCCAGCCGAGGGTAAAGGAAAAGGCCGCCACCCCCAGGCTTATGAAAGTCATTTCCCAGAAACGCTTCCTAAAGTTAAGGTCCTTGGCTACAGAAATATAGTAATTAAAGAGGTAAATGATAAGCACCACGATGGCTAAAGTTATCGCCAGGCTGATGAACTTATACGGGATTAAGAGATAAGGAAGTATCATGAGGATAACCGTGATTAAATAGGTACCCCCGGTATACAGGGCGGAACGGGCTGCCCTGGGATCCCCATCTGCTTTAGATGAAAGGTAATCTGAGGCTGCCATAGAAAAGGCGGCAGAAATACCCGTAACCAGCCCTGCCAGTGAAATAATCCTGGTATCCCCGAGCGCCAGGGTAAAGCCCGCCAGGGCTCCGGTAAGCTCCACCAGGGCGTCATTCAAACCGAGAACGATGGAACCCACATACTGCAGCAGTTCCTCATCCAGCATGGCAAGGAGGCTCTTTTCATGGGCTGCTTCATCCTCTGAAATCTTTTTAACCTCCGGAAAAGCAGCTTCGATTTCTGCGTATTTCCGGGATGCGGTGCCTTCGTTTTTTTCCATCCGTTTCAGGACAAAGGTCAGGCCCAGGATGCGGGCCAGGGTAACGGTGCGCCAGACCTTACCCCAATCAGGCTGGACTTCGGTGCCTGTCTTGGTTTTCCAGAATTCTGCATGGCGCCGTTCTGCTTCACCGATATCTCGGAGCACCTGGGCGTTTTGCTCATTTTTTGCAAGTTCAGCCAGCTTTGTGTACACATGGTATTCAGTAATCTCGTTTCGCTGGGCTGCGAGGATACGTTTTTTCATCGACTCGTCCATAATAGCCTCCCTGGGATCCAGTGATTATGCAAGCTTGTATCCAAAACGGCGTAACAGGCCCTTGCGGTCAGCCTTGTCCGAATCTCCCTCAACCCCCTTGGGGCTTGACCCGTCAATCACACCCATGATGCCCCGGCCCTGTTCACTCTGGGCTACTACCACCTGTATCGGATTCGCGGTGGCGCAGTAAATCTGGCAGACCTCGGGGCAGGCCTTGATACGATCCAGAACATTGATGGGATAGGCATGTTTCATAATGAGGTAAAAGGTATGTCCAGCGCCGACAGAAAAGGCGCAGTCTTTCGCTGCCTGTACCAGATCGGGGTCGTTGCCTTCGGTGCGGACCAGACAGGGCCCCGATGCTTCGTTAAAGGCCAGTCCGTAAAGGACCCCGGGGACCGAACCGGCCATGATTTCCGCCAGGTCTTCTACGGTTTTAATAAAATGGGACTGACCTACAATGATGTTAAGGTCCTGGGGGACCGGCAGTTGAACCAGCTCAAAGGTAATTTGCATGACAACCTCCAACCTACTCTTGTGTATACGGGCTTATAGGAGAGCCTCTAAATCGACCTCACAGGCTGTACAGGGCATGGCAACACCCCAGTTTTCGAGAACCTGGGGATGCAGTTCGCCAAAAACTCCGATACGGTTTCCCTTATAGTTGATAGCCGCTGCGCGGCCGGGGATAAAGCGGCTGTCCTGTACCTCTTCCACATCATAATCACGGGAAAGATAGTAGAACAGAGCCTGAAGCTGGCTTGCGACCGTATTAAAATTAGCATCCGCTGCGGCATGGACAAAGCCAAGGTGCTGCCGGGTTTTTACGCCGTAGTTTTCCGACTGATCCCGGTAGGCAACCTTGCCTACTTCAAAAATTTTATGGGGGAATACCGCGTGGGCCGATACGGATTCGGAAATCATGAGGGATGCAAGTACCGAATCCCGGACAAATTCATAGTTTTCCGTCATGGGATTACTGATCCGGATAATCTGGGAGCCATCCCGGTTCATTTTTTCGATAAAATCCTTGCCGGACCCCAGGTAGTTATAGATCATCTCCTGATAGCCAAGCCCGATCATAAGTTCCTTTACCCGCCGGGAGAACTGGGTGATGGGGGTTAGCCGCCCTATGGTGAAATCCCTGGGTTTCAGAGGAGTAAAGGATGGCAGGGTCCGGCCAATCATCACATCCTCTACCACGTCTGCCGCATGAAGAAAGTCATTCCGGTATTCGGGGGGATAGACCCGTAAGCCGGGGGTCTTTTCTGAAGTCCCAGCCTCCGAATCCTCCACAAGCTCCGCATCACAGCCCATCCGTTTCAGGGCAGCCACACAGTCAGGGCCGCTCAGGGCTTCACCGAGGAATTTTTCCACCCGTTTCAGCGAACAGAAGGTGGGTTTCTGGAAATAATAGGGGAAGGTTACTGTTTTGCCAAAGGGCGTATCGTAGGGATATTCCACCGTAACGGGGTGGACCGTAAAGCCCATGTCGGCAAAATCACAGGCAGTCATGTTTACCGCCAGGGTAAGGGACTCCAGGTCCGTGCCGGTCATTTCGACAAAAAGTTCCGAATCGCTAACTTCGACCGCCCCAATCCTGGCACTGTTAATTACCGGCGGGAATGAGAGGGTTTCTCCGGCCGAATCGGTGAGGTAGGGGAACTTTTTATATGAAGATACGATGTATCCGTATTCCTGCCCCTTCGGGTGCTTTTCGCAAATTTCCCGTAAGGAGAGTTTTTCCTCCAGTCCCAGGGGAATGAATTTGGTTGCGTCCGGATCGGCGGCAATATATTTAACCGGCCATTTTATCAGACTTGTCCGGTAGACCCCCATGGCAATAGACCGGCGTTTGCGACCAAAGTTCCAGCAGAGTTTTTCCTGGGTCTGGATGATATCTTTTAAGCCGCTGTCATCGATGGCTTTGCCGCTTACTACATAGGCTGCAATATAGGGCCGGATATCCTTTAAGGCCGGGTCTACTACAACCCGGTACTGTTTAGATTCCTGTATCGCCCCAGGCCGGGAAAAGAAGCTATATTTTGGAATACCGCCGCCATTATGGATGCGTAACTGGCGGGCCACCCCTGCAGTAGACCAGAGGTCTGGACGGTTTGTATCGTTCAGTTCAATCTTTAATACCCGTTCTGCTTCCGGCTGGGATTTATCAGAATCTTCGTCCAGTTCTGCCTTGGCACAGGTGAGGGCTTCTTCAAAGGCGTCCCGATTAGGCCATCGTTTGCCAACGAGGCTGTAAAATAACTGTTCATTAACTTCTATCTTTGGCAACTTACCAACTCCATCCTATCCAACATTAGTTCCATGGTCAGATTGCCATGGGTGTGTGTACCATGGGGCCTGGCTTAGCCACCAGGCCAGGGTTTATAACCCCGGCCTTGCTTTCAAGTCCAGGGCTGTACGCCCGGTGTTATAACTCCAGGGCGCTATTACGCGGCGGATTTACTCCTGGCGGCCTGCTTCCTTTACCCTCCTGAGGCGGACATTTTCGATATCATAACTAAAGAGTTCCCGCAGGTCGTTGAGCCCCAGGGCCATAAGGGCCATCCGGTCAATACCGATACCCCAGGCTGCTACCGGCACATCAACACCCATGGCTTTGGTTACCTCGGGTCTGAAAATACCGGACCCGCCCAGTTCAAACCAGCCCAATACGGGGTGTTTAATATGAACCTCTACCGAAGGTTCTGTGAAGGGGAAGTAGCCAGGTACATATTTCACTTCCTTAGCTCCTGCAACTTCTACCGCAAACATTTCAAGGAAGCCTAAAAGGGTCCTGAGGTTCACCTCTTCTCCAAGAACAATGCCTTCGGTCTGGTAAAAGTCCGAAAGATGGGTTGCATCGACCCGGTCATAACGGAAGCAGCGGGCAATACCAAAATACTTGCCGGGAACTTTGGCGGTATGAAGCTGCCGGGCAGAAAGCACCGTGCCCTGGCTGCGGAGGATGAGCCGCCGGGTAAATTCCCGGTCAAAGGTATAATTCCAGCCCCGGCTGCCGGTGTCACCGCCGTTTTCGTGGGCTGCCGCTACCCGGGAAAGCCAGGGTTCTTCTATAAATTTAGCCTTGGTGGGTTCTGCCACATAATACACATCGTGGATATCCCGGGCAGAATGGAACTGGGGCATAAAGAGCGCATCGGAGTTCCAGAACTCGGTTTCCACCAGGGACCCGTCAAATTCTTCAAAGCCCAGGGAAACAAGCTTATCCTTTACATCCTCAAGAAATTTTGCATAGGGATTTGATCGCCCTACTAAAAGCCTGCTGGGCGGAACCTTTACGTTGTAGGAACGGAAGGAAGCGCCCTTCCAGGAGCCTGAAGCCAGCATTTCTGGGGTAAGACTGCCGATTTCATCACCGGTGATACCCGCCGCTTCCAGAGCTTTTGCCAGCTCTGAATGAGTTTCGGTAAAGGCAAAAACCACCGTTTCCCGCTCCACGATACGGAAGGCCGCATCGCTGGCACCCCGTTTTTTGGCCACACCGGCCATGACAGCCCGTTCTGCTTCTGTGAGAGATGTTTCTGCCAGTACGCTGCCTTCAGCGGCGGCGGCCCTTTCGAGGAGCCGGCGCAGCACTGACATTTTTTCAGCCGCTTCACCCGATGCCGGGAGCCCATTGTCCAGTATGTCCGCCGCCGCAGTCAGCATGACCTGTTTGGCGCCATCCATGGTGAGGAGACCCGCCTTTGAAAGGGCCCCAAAGGCACTGCCCACGTCTTTATTTTCAATACCAAGCGCAGAGGCTATTTCGGGGAGTTTTAGGCCAGTTTTCGTTTTTAGGAGCTTGAGCATTCGCTCTTCCGGAGTGCCCTGGTCCTTCCATTGACGGCCCAGATCGGTAAGCTCATAAAAAATGTGGGTTTCCCGCCGCACTTCCCGTACAAGGCCCTTGCTTGCAAGCCAGGAAAGGGCCTGGTTCCCATTGCCACTTTTAAAACCAAGTTCGGATTCTACTCTTTCGATTGTTAATTCATCCTGCATCGTATAATGCCGGATGATCCGGACTTCCAGCGGATGCAGATTCTTTACCATACCTTGAATATCCATGAAGACTCCCACAGACCCAGGCTTGTGTTATGCCGGGACAGATTACGCTATTATAGTAAAATTTCTGCTATACGTTACCCGAGATAGGCCTTCCTGTAAAGACCGGGGGTCTTTTTTTATGGACGAATTAAAATGGATAGTCCATAATGTATGTTATGAAGTCCCTAACCAAAGAACTCTGGTTCGAAACCAGAAAGAAACGCGAGTTTATCAACATAACGTCTCAGGTAGCTGACCTTGTTCGGGAATCGGGGGTGCAGGAGGGCTTGTGTCTGGTGAATGCCATGCATATCACCGCCAGTGTCTTTATCAATGACGATGAAGGTGGCCTTCATCAGGACTTTGATGTCTGGCTTGAAAAACTGGCTCCCCATGAGCCGGTTTCCTCCTATCGCCACAATGTGGGCGAGGATAATGCGGATGCCCACATGAAGCGGCAGATCATGGGGCGGGAAGTGGTGGTGGCCATTACCCGGGGTGAACTGCACTTCGGTCCCTGGGAACAGATCTTTTATGGTGAATTTGACGGTCAGCGCCGTAAACGGGTACTGGTTAAAATAATCGGTGAATAAATCTTAATAGGCGGAAAAGGCTGTAATGTCGCTTACTTCAATATAAAAGGTGGCACCGCACTGCCAGCGGCCCGCGTCGACCCAGTACCGGGGAAAGGCTGCCAGGGCAACGAAGCCTGTGCTGTGTTTTGGCCGGTTCCGTTCCGTACCCCGCAGGAGTGAACGGACCGCTGCTCGGGCTGCGTCCTCAAGGGCCTGCCGTTTGCCATCTAACCAGTTTGAGCCCCCTGGTCCTGCAAGGGGGCCTTCTCCTATAGCTTGTACTTTTTTTATGGTTCCGCTCTTCCATTGTTCGAGCCTGCGCTCCTGGATTGAATCGGGGCGGTAATCCATCCAGACATAGAGGTAACTGGTTTCCAGACGGGCGTCGGTGACTGCCAGGTTGGGATCCCCAAATGGGATGCTGCCTCTGCTGGTA
>JAAYUZ010000158.1 GCA_012517385.1 Treponema sp.
GGCAAAGGGAAGTATGAACGAACACATCAGAACCCCGATTAAAAGCTTATTTCTCATACAATAGGTCCTCCGTTTCACTAACATAGTATACTACAAAATATATGCAAAACCAGTATCAATACTAGTTTTATCAGAATTGAATTTTGATAATTATTCCCGTACTGCCGATGAGGGTAAAGCTGTTTTGTTGCAGGGTCTGATTATAGCCCAGTTTCCCAAAGGCGGTAATGGTAAGGCGATTCTTTATTTTCAGCATCGATTCGTGGCTCGCATCAATTGTAATAGTGTGAGCGGTATTCATATCAAGTTTTGCTTCAAGACTTTCCTTTTGCAGTAACTCAGCCGATGTTTCCGCAAGTTCCGTAAGGCTAGGAATAGTTTTTTGCATGGTTTTACTTGCAGCCACCATTGTAAAGAGGGTCCCTAAGAGGCTGTTGGGATTCGGATGGGTCCATGAAACTCCTATAGCATCGGACCATCCTGCCTGTGTCATAGTAAGGGCATTGTTCGCTTCCAGTTTTGCTCCAGTAAAGCCATAAAAGGCAGAACGCTGCTTGAGACCAGCCTTCCACTCTGTGAGACTTTCATCAACCCAAACAAGATTTACATTAAGTTCTTGGGAGAATTCATCGTCCCGATAAAACATAAAGAGGGGGCTTTGGCCAAAGGTGCCGAATACATTGACCGCCGATGAGGTTAAACCGATGTCCCAGGTATGTTTATCCAAATAACTAGAAAGATTCTGCTCCGCTGTACGTGTTACTTTAGTTTGCAATTGGGCTGGAAAGAAGAGGGCCCCTGGTCCAGAGGGTGGCGGAGCCTGCAGGGAAAGACTGTAGCCATCGGAAAAACTGAGTTTACTCAGGATATCCTGCTGGGTAGCGCTTTTAAGCATCATATCCTTAATGGTTGGGGTAAAGAGGGAATAGCCCGGTGCGAGAAGTAAGATATCGCGATTTATATTGATGAACGTCCCATAGCTATGCAAATCCCTCTCTAAATCCTGACCATAGCTGGTACTATTCTGTCTGGTTTCTCGCTCGTTTTTTATAGACCCCTTTACTCCGCCGGCTGAAAAGGGCAGGGACAGGGAATATCGAAGTCCCTGTTCTGTTGCATTTATATTTTTTAACCCCCTGGAGGTTAAACCTGTTTCTGCCAAGAGTCCCAGCTGTTTGGGTTCTATACCGGTCTTTGCCTGTAGATTCCAGATTCGGCTGTTAACCCCCAGTCCAAGATCGGGGAGGATGCTTTCCCAGCTGTCTATCCAGGTCTGGGAATAGCCGGATGCCCAATTGGAAAAGAGGGTTCCAGCAGAACTTGCATAGGTAAGTCCGCCAGAACTGGCTATAAGAAAACGGTTTTGACGCCCCTCAAGGGCATACTTCCAAGTCCGCTGTATATCAAAGGATTCCTGCGAAACCTGGGCTGATAGTTGTGATGAAAGCTTAGTACTTTTTATTTTGGCAGAACTTTGATGGGTGTAGCTGCGGTCGTTTATAAAAAAACTGTCTCCCAGTTCGACTGGTCCCAGGGGAATAGTAAGCCGGTGTCCGCCATTCCATATAAGGCTGTTGGCGATAAGGGAAAAACCTCCCCGCAGTTCCGTATCAAGCCCCAGTATCTTAAAAGCTGCCAGGGACTGGTTCTGTAAATTGCCAAAACTGGCAGGGTAGGGCGCCCCCACCGGAACCTGGTAGAGCCCTTCGGCGGAGCTCGTGATCCTGAGGTCGGAAAACACTGGAACCTTAAAAACAGAAACCAGGGGCCCCTTCTGTTCCCATTGGACAAAAAGGCCCGCCCTGCTTTGGAGACTGGCGGTTGGTTCGGTGAAGAGGAGCTCATCAATGGCAAAACTGTTGTCAGGTAAAGTGTCGCCTTCGGCAGGGCTTACAAATACCGCCACATATTGATAGGCTTGATGGGTCCCCGTCTCGCTATACGACAGGCCTTGCAGAGCATCGAAGCTCAGAACCGCATTTGTGACTGTATTCCCGTCTACCAGCACCAGGGGTGTACCGCTATTATACTTGATATCCACCCGGGACCATTGATCCGCAGCAAGGGCTGCGAGGGGAATAACAGCCCGGAGGATGGGGTGCGCTGCCTTTTCCAGGCCCCCTGCGATAAGCAGAGTCAGGCTGCCATTTTGCAGTGTATTTGGGCCAGGATCGTTTTTGGCTTTAGGCCCCCGTATGAAAAGGGATATATTTTGATAATTTGATAGGGGGGGCAGGGCAATTCTGGTATCGACACCAGCCCCGGTTTCTGAGGGAAGGCTTGCACTGCTTACCACCAGGACCAGCTGGGGACTGCCAGAGGGATGCAGCATTTTGATGGTATCCGGGAACCGGTCGCGCAGGTCTGGGTCGATCGTTTCGACCGCCTGTACCTGTGATGTGGTATCTGTATCTGCCCCTTGCGGCAGACCCCCCGACACGATGATGGGCCTCATACTGGTACCGCTGACTACCGGCGGGCCCACCAGAAGGCGGGTCCGCAGTTGGCCAATAACGCCGCTGGTGACCACCACGAGCCGCATGGCCCGGGCCCCCGCCAGGGCACTTGCGGCCTGGTCCATGGGAACCTGAAAAC
>JAAYUZ010000159.1 GCA_012517385.1 Treponema sp.
CGTTTCCCCAGGCCGGTGGCAAAAAAGCTTGCCCCCGATACACCCCTGTTAACGGGCCTTAGGGTCATCGATGTGTTTTTCCCCCTATCCAAGGGCGGAACCGCCGCAATTCCCGGCGGTTTCGGTACGGGTAAAACCATGACCCAGCATGCCATTGCAAAATGGTGCGATGCGGATGTCATTGTGTATATTGGCTGCGGTGAACGGGGTAATGAAATGACCGATGTACTTACCGAATTCCCCCATCTTATTGACCCCCGTTCTGGCCGATCCTTAATGGAACGGACAATTCTTATAGCCAATACGTCTAACATGCCTGTCGCTGCCCGGGAAGTTTCCATTTACACGGGGGTTACCCTGGCTGAGTTCTACCGTGATATGGGCTACCATGTGGCCATCATGGCCGATTCCACAAGCCGCTGGGCCGAAGCCCTGCGGGAACTTTCGGGCCGTATGGAAGAAATGCCCGCAGAAGAGGGTTTCCCCGCATACCTCCCTACACGGCTGGCTGAATTCTATGAACGGGCAGGGCGGGTTCAGACCTTTAACGAGCGGGAAGGTTCAGTATCTATTATTGGTGCGGTTTCCCCGCCGGGGGGCGATTTTTCTGAACCGGTAACTCAGCATACCAAGCGGTTTATCCGTTGTTTCTGGGCCCTGGACCGGGATTTGGCAAATGCCCGCCATTATCCGGCCATCAGCTGGATCGACAGCTATTCCGAGTATGCCGAGGAAGTACAGCCCTGGTGGGAACGGGTAAATCCCCTCTGGGCTACATTGCGCCGCTCTGCCCTGGATTTACTAAAAAAGGAACAGCGTCTATCCGAAATTGTGCGTCTCATCGGACCCGATGCGCTGCCCGATGACCAGCGGCTCATACTTATCACCGCCGATTTAATAAAGAATGGATTCCTTCAGCAGAATTCATTTGATGAAATAGATATGTATTGCGTTCCTGATAAACAAATACAGATCCTTTCACTAATCCTTGAGTTCCATGAACGGGCTATGGCAATTATAAAGATGGGTGCACCTCTTATGACTATTACGGCGTTACCCGTTCGGGAACGGCTTGCACGGCTTAAAAGTGAAATTAAAAATGAGGATAAGGAAGCCTTTATTGTATTTGAACGGGAGTTGCGGGACAGCCTGGAAACCCTTGAACGGAAGTATAAAACCAAGGAGGCTGTTCTATGAGAGGTATTGAATATAAGGGCCTTGAACGAATCGAAGGCCCCGTGGTTATTACTAAGCGCAGCAAGGGCGTTGGTTTTGGAGAAGTGGTTGCGGTGTACGGCCGGGATCAGGGCCGCCGGCTGGGCCGGGTTGTTGACCTGAGTGAAGATTGGGCTGCCATCCAGATATTTGGTTCCAGTACGGGCCTTTCCGCTGACGATTCCCGGCTTGAATTCCTTGACCGGCCTATGGAACTTCGGGTTGGCCCTGGGCTTTTGGGTCGGGTCTTCGATGGCCTCGGACGCCCCATCGACGGGTTCGGTGAAATATTTTCCTCCGATCAGCGGGATATCAATGGTTTGCCGATTAACCCCTATGCACGGGTGTATCCAAGGGACTTTATTCAAACGGGTATATCAGCTATTGATGGGATGAACACCCTGATCCGGGGACAAAAGCTCCCCATTTTTTCCGGGAATGGCCTTCCCCATAACCGTCTTGCAGCTCAGATTGTCCGTCAATCTAAGATCCGCAGCGCCAACGAATCATTTGTGGTGGTCTTCGCTGCCATGGGGGTTAAGTACGATGTGGCCCGCTTCTTTCTGGATGATTTTGAACGGACCGGTGTACTTGCAAATGTGGTAGTCTTTATGTCCCTGGCAGATGCCCCTTCAATTGAACGTCTCATAACTCCCCGCTGTGCCCTGACGGCTGCGGAGTACCTTGCATATGAACAGAATATGCATGTACTCGTAGTCATGACCGATATGACCAACTATTGTGAAGCCCTCCGGGAGGTTTCATCTATTCGCGGAGAAGTTCCAAGCCGAAAAGGTTATCCTGGATATCTGTATTCAGACCTGGCGTCTCTCTATGAACGGGCGGGGAAGATTCAAGGGGCTTCTGGTTCAATTACCCAGATTCCTATTTTAACCATGCCTAATGATGATATTAGTCATCCCATCCCGGATCTTTCCGGCTATATTACCGAAGGGCAGATAGTCCTTGACCGGGAGCTGACCCAGAGGGGTGTTTATCCGCCGGTGGCCGGGCTTCCGAGCCTGTCCAGACTTATGAAGGATGGAATAGGGCCGGGTATGACCCGGGAGGATCACAAGGATGTGGCAAGTCAGTTATTTGCTGCCTATTCTCGGGTAAAATCGGTGCGAAATCTGGCATCCATCATTGGGGAAGAGGAACTATCGGCCCTGGATAAACACTACCTGGCCTTTGGAGAGCGCTTTGAACAGGACTTCCTTACCCAGGGTGAGTATGAAGATCGCAGTATAGAGACTACCCTGGATCTGGGCTGGAAACTTCTCAGCAAACTTCCAAAAGAAGAATTGCTGAGAATAAAAGAGGACCTCATCCACAAATATCTGGATCCTATTTTTGCCGAATCCCCCAGCTCTCAGGAAGATCTGGATGATGAGGACCCGGATATAAGCCGTATGCGCAGTGCAGGTCACCAGGGGAGATAAGCCATGGCACGGGAACAGATTGCACCAACTAAAAGCAATCTCATCAAGGTAAAAGAACGCCTGGCAACCGCAATAGAAGGGTATGATCTTCTTGAACAGAAGCGGGAAATTCTGGTCATGGAGTTGATGCAGACCGTTGAGTTTGTTAAAATTCTTGAACGGGATCTGTATAAAAAAATTGAAACCGCCTATCCAGCCCTTAAAAAAATGCTTTTAGTGATGGGCCGGGAAAAGGCGGAACGGCTCAGCATGAATAGCCGCCAGCGGGTAGAACTGCGGGAAAAACGGGTAATGATTGCAGGTATGAACTTACCGAGCCTGGAAGTAAAGCTTTCTGATCTTGAACTGACCTATTCCCCGGCGAATTCATTTGCAGAATGTGATGAAACCGTGGTAGAATTCTATGAGTTGCTTAAAACTCTTACAGAATTGGCTGCGGTGCGCACAATTGCATGGAGATTGGCCCGGGAAGTCCGTAAAACACAGCGCCGGGTCAATGCCCTGGAAAAGCAGGTTATTCCCACAGCCCGGGAAACCAAGGCCTTTATTGAATCATCCCTGGAAGAACGGGAACGGGAATCTTTTTTTTCTAGTAAGTTACTAAAAAGGAAGGCAGGTAAAGGATGATAGGCCCCCTTTTCTCCAACATACTTGTAGCGGTCTCAGGTTCTGATGCATCGATCCATGCGGCAAAGTATGCAATTGTTATGTCCAAATTGTATCATTGCAGACTTAGCGCAGTATATGTGGTTGATACGGCAACAATCCGCCAATTGACTTTGAGTAAAATATTTATTCAGGAAGAAAGTCAGGAGTATGAACAGAGCCTGCAGGCCAATGGAGAACGGTATCTTTCTTTTGTTACTGAATTGGCCAGGACTAAGGGTGTTAAAATAGAGACTGAATTACGACGGGGTGCGGTTTATACGGAAATTCTAGCCGCAGCGGATGACCGGAAGGCTGATCTTATTGTGTTAGGGGGCTGGGAAAAGGACCGTAGTGCCCGGGATATCATATCCCATTCTCACAGGGAAATCATGGTTAATTCAAAATGCTCGGTGTTCATCGTAAAAGAACCAAATATTGATCAACTTTTTAAACAGGCTTAGGAGTTATAGAATATGAGAATTGCCCTGGTGTATGCCCATAAAGGTAAGTCCCCCGCATCAGAATCAGTTAAGGCTCTGGCTAAGGGGATGGAATCTATGGGGCACAGAATAGATCTGCTGAATGCATGGACCGACGACGGTATTCGTTTGCCCGGCTATGAGTATATTGTGATCGCCGCCGAATCAATATCTCTCTTTGGCGGCCGGCTTCCCGAAGCCTTGCCAAAGATGCTTTCCAATGCCAGCTCCCTCGTTGGGAAGAAAAGTGCGGCATTTTTAATTAAGACCACTCCCTGGACCACCAAAGCTATGACAAACCTCATGCGGACTATGGAAAAGGAAGGCATGTTTGTAAACTGGTCTGAGATTATTATTAATAAGGAACAGGCTGAAGCCCTGGGAAAACGAATCGGCGCATAAGTGGAAAATTACTATCAAATTCTCGGCCTTGAACAATCCGCTTCAGATGAACAAATTAAGCGGGCCTTTCGTGATCGGGCAAAAAAGGTCCATCCCGACATTGCCGGAGAAGCGTGCAAGCACGAAATGCAAAAACTGCTTACCGCCTATGAAACCCTGTCAAATCAGGAGCGGCGTGCGGAATACGATCGGGCCTATACCCGATTCAGCAAACACTATGATTTTGACTACCGAACCTTTTTAAAGGAGCGGAAAGATGATCCTGAAAGCCAGGCCAAGCTTATATTCTTTGATCTCTTGCACCTGGAAGAAGATGAAGCTCTGCAGGTCTGGCACGATCTAGGCGGTCTGGATTTTCCTCTGGATGCATATCTTGACCGCGAGGACTGGATGGACTGTTCTTTTATTCTGGCAGAAGAGTTGGATAAGCGGGGACAGTTCTATGAGGCTTTTATTTTGCTTACGGATATCATCAGGGAAGAACGCCGTAAACCCTATTTCCGGCATTTTATGGAAGAGGTGGATATCTTTTTAAAAAACCTGGTTCGAAACAAGCTCATTCATGCGGTGGATGATGAACTCCTGGTGGAATGTATGGAAGAACTCCTCGATTTAGGATATTCTCGAAAGGATGAAGCCCGGTGGCTTAGGACCATGGCAGAAGCCCTGGTTCGGCTGGGTTTATTACAGGAAGCAAGAGGTGCCCTGCAGGGCGCCTTACAGCGGGATCCCCAATTGCCCCAGGTGGTTCAATTAAAGCGGCGGCTTGGGGTGGACTTAAGATAGGAAGTACAGATGATACGACTAAAAAATGCGGAACAGATTGCGGGAATACGCGAATCCTGCAAGATGCTGAGTACCATGTTTAAGGAACTTACTCCCCTGGTTGTACCAGGAATTGAAACAATAGAACTGGACCAGTGGGTACAGAATTGGATTAAAAAGGCTGGGGGAAAACCGGCCTTTTTACATTATGGAGACGATGAAAATCCCTTTCCTGCAGCACTTTGTGTTTCTATTAACGAAGAAGTTATACATGGAATTCCTTCAAAGCGGAAGATCCTATCGGGAGATTTAGTCTCCCTGGATTGCGGCATTAACCTTGGAGGTTATTTCAGTGATATGGCTGTCACGGTGGAAGTTGGACAGGTAAGTGAAGATGCTAAACAGCTTAACCGGGTAACCAAAGAATGCCTGGATAAGGCCTTAGAGCAGGCTGTCTATGGAAACCGGGTGCTCCAGATTGCACGGGCGGTCTATAACCATGCGACAAGCCATGGCTATGGGGTAGTGCATCAATATTGTGGTCATGGCCTTGGTTTTTCACCCCATGAGGATCCCCAGGTACCGAATAATCCCCGTGGACCAAATCCCCGAATGATGGAAGGGCTCGTGATTGCGATTGAACCCATGATTAACCTGGGCACCGCCGAGGTGGATGTCCTCGATGACGGTTGGACCGTGGTAACCGCCGACCGGAAAATTTCATGCCATTGGGAACATACGGTGGCGATTTTTCAGGACCATACGGAAATCCTTACCTTGTAGATAAAGTGTAACCATAGCATGTAAAAAATTATTATATTTATATATAGAGAGCATGGAGGTTACAATGTCGCTATACGAAAAGCTTTCATCAAAGAAATTCTTTATTTTTAATCTTGTTTTACTTGGAGCCCTATTTGGCTTCTCCCTTGCATTTTTTTCTTTTAACCTGGCAAAACCAGCTGAAAAGCAGGTTGCCTATGCCCAATCTGTTCAAAATCCGGTAAGTCCCGATGCCCTCGCGGTGGCTGAAAACCTGCAGAAGGCCTTCCGCTCTGTGGCAGATGCGGTATTGCCTGTGGTGGTTCAAGTTAATACGGTGGAGATTCAAAAACAGCAGGTCCCCCAGTTTAATGGTATTCCCTGGGAGTTCTTTTTTGGAACCCCTCAGGATAATACCCCTCAAAACAACCAGGAGCGGGAATTCCGATCCAAGGGTATTGGTTCGGGAATTATAGTCAGAAAAAATGGCAATACCTATTATGTGCTTACTAACAATCATGTAGCAGGTTCTGCCTCTGAAATCAGTATTACCATGAACGATGGTCGGGAATTTAAAGCCAAGCTCGTTGGTAAGGACGAACGGAAAGACCTGGCCCTCATTTCTTTTGAATCTAAAGAAAGTTTTCCCGTGGCAGTGCTTGGCGACTCTGACCAGGTAAAGGTGGGCGACTGGGCTATAGCAGTAGGTAGTCCTTTAGGACTTACTGCTTCTGTAACTATGGGCATTGTGAGTGCAATCGGTCGAACCGGTGGCCCAGCGGGAAATATCAATGACTTTATTCAGACCGATGCGGCTATTAACCAGGGTAATTCCGGTGGCGCCCTCGTTAATATCCGGGGTGAAGTTATCGGTATCAATACCTGGATTGCGTCCCCCTCCGGGGGCTCGGTTGGCCTTGGTTTCTCTATTCCAGTGAATAACGTGAAAAAAGCCATTGATGACTTTATTACCAAAGGCCAGGTTAAATATGGCTGGCTTGGGGTTTCCCTCATCGATGCCGACAAGGATATTGCTGCTGAACTGGGAGTTCAGAACCGAAAGGGAGCATTGGCTTCGCAGATCTTTATCGGTTCCCCTGCCGAAAAGGGCGGCATCCTGCCTGGCGACTTTATTATAAAATTGAATGATAGGGAGGTTAAAAATCGGGACCAGCTGGTCCTCGCTGTGGGAGACCTTAAGGCAGGTGAACAGGCAACCTTTGTGGTTATCCGAAATGGGGTTGAGAAAACTATTAAGGTCAGGATTGATGAACGGAAAGATGATGTGGTGGCAGATAACAGCAAGTTGTGGCCCGGTGTAATTGTAACACCCATCAATGATGAAATCAGGCAGACCTTAAAACTTGACACCAAAGTAAAGGGGCTCTATGTGGTTGAGGTAATTACCAAGAGTCCTGCATCGGTGATGGGGCTGCAGCGCGGTGATATTATCGTCGGGGTGAACGGGGAGAATGCTAAGAATCTATCTGATTTCTTCCGGCTTCTTAACGACAGGTCCAAAAAGGAGCTCTGGTTTGAGGTCCAGCGGGGAGATACCACGCTGGAGACGATGCGTTATAAACGGCCCTAAAAAATACCCATGCTGAACAGAATCTAAGCATACCATACATCATAGAGAGGGGCTGTCCAAAAAGTTCAGGACAGCCCCTCTTTTATATTCTTATTCGTATAGCGGATGCTTTCAAAAATTTCTGTTTTGCGTTACATTTACCATATGAAGAAGGAATTTCTACCCTATGATATGGTGCGTAATAACGCCCTCAAGTTGGCCCATCGAATCCATGAAGATGGTTTTGTTCCCGATGTGATTTATGTTTCTCTGCGAGGTGGAGCATATCTTGGCAATGTTATCAGCGAATATTTTAAAATTGTTCGTGCTGATGCACGGCCGGTTTATTATGCTGCAGTGGTTGCCCGATCCTATACGGATATCCGAAAGCAGGAGCGGGTCATGGTAGATGGCTGGACCTATGCGCCGGAGCATCTTCGTACGGGTGATAAGGTGCTCCTCGTCGATGATATTTTCGATTCAGGAAGAACAATTAACCGTCTTGCGGAGATAATTCTGGAAAAGGGTATTCCCCGGAAGGATTTAAAAGTTGCGGTCCATGACTACAAGTATTTTCATGATAAGGAAGATCAGCTCCCTATCCAGCCGGACTATTGGTGCCGGAAACACGATTTAAGTATTCATGATGAGGATCGGTGGATACACTATATGAGTCATGAACTGGTGGGTCTTACCAAGGCTGAGCTCGAAGAATACTACTACAAACAGGACCCGGAACTGCGGAACGTATTGGACCCGATTAAATAGGACCTGGTATGAATCGCAGATTGGTACCGCTCTGGATTAGCTGTATTCTGCTTTTATATTCTCAAGCCATTCTGGCTCAAGAATCGGGCTTACAGACTAATGCTAAAAGCGGTATCTATAAAAATGACCAAAGGTTTTGGTTTTCTGTCCCTTCTCAGAATCGGCTCGTCCTTAGTCTCGATGGAAAAGAGCTTTTTAGAGGTATTGGTTCAGCTTCGGTGCTGCTTTCAGTTCCTGTGGGATCTGAAAAAAGCTATACCGTGGTGGCTCAGCGGCGGGCAGCTCCTCCGGACAATGATGTACTAGAAGAAAAAATATTTAATATTACTATTGATAAAGAAGTACCCCAAAAACCGGTATTTTCTGTTACTACCCAGGACGGTCTTTCTTATCAAGTCTCAATTACCTGTGAAAAAGGAACTCGCCTCGAGGGAGTGTATACGGTTTCCGATTCTGTTATCTTGCTTCAGCATGGCGAACAGGATCTACCCTTCACCCGAACGTTGGCGGCTCCTTTTTCGTTTATTGCATGGTCAGTAGACGGGGCTGGTAATTGTTCAGAGCCCCTATCATTTACCGCGGAGCAAGAAAACTTTTCTATTATTAATCCCCTTCCAGGTACCTGGCAGAATCCGCAACAGCTTGTAGTAAAAAAACACGGAAAGGGAGAGATCTACTGGACTGATGATGGTTCAGATCCCTTTGGTTCTGCAGGTCATATATATGAAAAACCGATCCTTATTTCTAAAAGAGGTACGGTAAAGCTTCGAATTGGAATAAAACTGCCCAACGGACTTGTATATGAAAAAAACATGGATTATGTTGTGGCCGATCAAAGTACCCAGAATGCATTTCCTGTTCCCGAGTCGATAGATTCTACAACAACCTTGAATCTGGAGGGTAACTTTGAGTGGGCCATCGCTCCTGGACCATGGCTTCAAAAGGAGCTTCCAATCCGCCTTGTTCCGGTACAGGGTATCGAACGGTATGTCCAGCTCCTTATAAAAAACAGTAGTGGAATTTACTGCTATCCAATACTTCTCGATGGCGGAGCCCCACAAAACCGTGGCACTGGACCTGCTGAAGGCTCCGTTCAAGGCGAAGCACGAGGGGGTGTGGTGAGCGCTGCTGTTGGTGCCGAACAAGGGCCTCTTGTAATAGAGACTGGCGCAGCCCAGAATCAGGAAGCAACCCATGGGCCAGAGCTTATAACAGCGGGGGAACTTCGCGTATTGTACTGGAAACATACGGATCTGGGCCCTATAAGATATCGATTTTCAACAGATGAGGGCTGGAAGGATTATGCTGCCCCGATTGTGCTGCCAAAGGATTCTGTTACCTTAGAATGGCTGATAGACAGGGGCATAGTTCAGGATGGGCCTGAAAAGCTAACTTTTGCTGCACAGAAAGGTCAAGCAAAGAATCCCAGGAGACTGATTTCGTACCGATCCCTCTATCCAGGCCCAGGGCCCTATCAAAATGTGGGCTTTTATGATGCTGAAGGTCTCCCGGATTTTGCAGCCTGCGCTGGAGAAGATCTGGAATGGAGTATAAGACCCAGTGACGGAGATACGGCGCTTTTAAAAAGAACCGATGCTCTGCCTCCACAGGTACCGATACTGTCTGGCCCTTCGGATGGGGCGTGGGTAAGTGGAGCTCTCACTGTTAAAAGCACCATCCCCGGAAATGAACCAGGCGTACGGGCCATTATTAAGGCCGATCTGAAGTATCCCTCGGGGCTGGTGGAACATAGGCAGGGAGAAGGGGAACTTACATTGGAGGTACCCAAGGAAAGTCCTGTAGTTGTCTCCCTTTCATCCTTTGGACTTGATGAAGCGGGTAATCAGAGCCTGGCTGTTACGAGAGCCTTTACCATAGACGCAAATTCGGTTTATGTCAGCAATGTGGGAAGTTTTTCAGGGAATGGAAGCAGAAATCAACCTGTCAATTCCCTTGAGCTCGCCATGAAATTAGCGAAGGAGCTTGGTCGTTCATCAATCCGTATACAAGATTCTGTAGAGGTCGTGACTCCCTTAGATGTGCAGCCTGGAATTTCTCTGGAAAGTGCTTCGAATGAAAAGCCCGCTGAGATTCGTCTCATAGGCAGGGGGCAGCTGCTCATGAAAGCCGGCACTGTAGCACTGAGGCGGCTAACCATCCGTTCTGAGGCTGCTCCTTCTCCAGCGATCAGGCTCATTCAGGGAACCTTGGAAATGTCCAATACGACTCTTTCCATGAAAGGAGCCCAGTTGCGTGCTATAGTTGTTACCAGCGGAGGTTTGCGTCTGGAGAACTGTTCCATCAATATGGATGCAAAGGAAACTGCTAATGCTATTTGGGCTGAAGATGCCGCTATCGAGCTGCAGAATACCGTAATTTCGATTAAAGCGGTTCAATATGCTAATGGAGTTGAGATGAAGCGGGGGACTTTCCAGCAAAATGGAGGCTATATTTCTGTTGCTGCCAGGGATGGAAGTATCTGGCAATTTACAAATCTTGAAGATGCCCAGGTGCAGAAGGTCCATGCCGAATTGGCAAGCGATTTTGTTGCCCAGGCCTGTGTGGTAGAGGGAACTGTTCCTCATGTGGCGGATTCGATGCTGTATTTTAAAGGCAATGCAAATAGTGCCTCAGTTTTTAATTTTCAGACGAGAGACAGAACAATGGTAAGTGCCGATTATAAAGGTTTTATTAGGGGAAATTATTTTATTGGCTTTTCCTCTTTGCTCAATGCCCCTGATATACCTATGGATATAAAGGTCTTTAACCGTATTTTTGCATCCCAGGATGCTCCCAATTTTGTCGACGAGGTTTTCTGATAATGGTCAGGACAGGACAACGATTTTTTCTCCTTGTGGGCAGTATACTGCTATTCGCTTTTACCCCCCCAACCTTGCTCTGGTCCGATTCGCTGCTTTCGCCAAATCTGGCGAAAAGCACCGCCTGGATAAGCCTTTTTGCAAAAAAAGATCAGGATAAAGGGAAGTCCCTTATCACTGCTCTTGATAAGACCCGAAATACAATGATTCAGGATGTTCAAACCAGCATAGAATCCCTGTCGGTATATGGGGACAAAGTGCGGCTTCTTGAAGCCCTGATATATACATATCACAATGACGAAGCAGCCCTTCTTAGGGCTGAACAATGGCTTGAACTGCCGGCTCTTTCACTCCTGGATGCAAAGAAAGAATTAGCCCGGCTTAAGCTGCTCTATGTTTCCGAAGGCCGAGCTTTTGCGGATTTTCAGTTTGGTCATAGATCTGGTTCGGAATTGCTCACCTACAGTAAACAGGAAGAGATACTATTTAAAAATGGCAAGGCCTTTGCAGATTTTTTAGCTCCGAGGATAGGTTCCCTTGGTAAAACTTCTTTAAAGCCCTTGGCGCTTTCCCTGGCAAGCAGACTACAAATGCATCCAGACTGTCCACCGTAAATTGCAGATGTGGCCGCAAAAGCTGAGAGGTTAAGTTCTTCCCTGTATCGGCAATGGGTGTTGATATCAGCCCGGGGCTCTCCCGCGGCGCTCGTTCCAGCAGCATTTAAGGGACTGCAGGATAGCCCGGAGGGCCGGGACTTTGAAAAGGCCCTTCGGTCCTTTTCAGAATCCTATAGCCAGAAAAAAAGGATGCGGGAATTAGTTCCTACCGCAATCATCCTTGGGATACATACGGACTTCCTTGCAAACATTACCGATATAAAAGATGCGGTGCCACCTTTGAACCTTGATTTTTTAAGCAATTTATTTTCCAGTCAGATTGTTCAAGTAAGCAAGGTCTGCAGTACCGATCCGATCCTGCGCCGCTCCCTGTTGGAAGTGCTCTCCATGAGCTGGGTTTACGCCAGCCGGCCAGAACTGTACCAGAACGGGCTATGGCCCTTTGGTGCAATCAGCCAGGAAATGGTGAGGACCTCATTGCAGCCTTTTGTAATTGGTACAGATGATGCTGATGCAGGGGATGCTCAAGCGGATTGGAACACCATCTTAGATGCCGAAACCTTAGCGGTAAAGGTGCAGAAGGCCCAGGACCTTGCCACACTGCTGCCCATGGTTTCTGAGTTGATCCTGCAAAACCAGGCTTTTGAGCTTTTTCTTGAAAGTCCGCGGTATGCAGCAGAACGGGCTGAGCTTTTTCAGAAATTACAGAAGGCCTTTTACGGTGCCCCTTCGGTTTCAAGTCTGGTGCCTCTGCCATTTAATCAGGCCTTTCTGCTCATCCAATTGAACTCCCAGGAACTGCTGTCCCCTGAATTGCTTGGTTTGCTCATCCAGTCTAATAAAAGGGTTGTAAACAAGGAACTGCAACCCTGGCTGCAATCATACCTTGTAAAATTTGGACGTATGAAAGGAATACCTGAAGGCCTGCTTATCAACAAGACTCTCTACGGCTCAGAAACGAATTGTATGCTTCTCATTCAGGCCAATAACAGTGTATTCCGGCTGGTGCACTATACCAATCGATTGGGGATTCAGGAATAGACTATGAAAAAATGGATGATTATAGGCATAGCCCTAGTACTCCTTACTGGATGCGATAAATTTGAATTCTCGTTAAAGCCAAAGGGGGATCAGAAACAAGCTCCTGCTGTGGAGGAGCCCCCGGCCCGTCCATCCCTTAAGAATAAAACTGATCCTGCGTGGAACTCCTATGGGATAGGGTTACCCCTGGTAATGATTTGTAAGGAATCCACCGATGAATCTGAGGTTGCCGGAGATCCCTTTGTAAACCTTAAACCTGCAACAGGGAATCGAGCTTTCATGTCTACCAATCGTTATGAGGTGGAAGCTACAAACCTGCTTACAGTACGTCCACTTGATGAATCAACCTATACAGGGGAATCCCTCCCGGATCCAAATCAGCTTGCAGCAGGAGAGCCAACAGCTCTATTTAAGGCGCCGCTTACCATCACCGCAGGGCCCATCGCCTGTACTAATGCGATCATCCTTGCAGACGCTGAGCCAGCCATTCTTATTCTAGATCCAGAACGGTTGGAACTTATAAAGCGTTTCCCTGTGGATGGGCTCATTCTTGCCTTTACGGCCTTTAATCCAGACACAGCTGAGCTTTCGGTTCTATTTGGTGACCAGAGTACCGCTACCTATCGTTTTGTTAATGAAGAACCGCCTGTCATTGACCCGGTTGCACAATTGATAGGGCCCTCCGATGGGGCATTACAAAACATGGCAGACCGGACTAAAAAATTATTATCCAGTACTGAGACTATCCAATTTGACCGTACCCGTATATTCCCCATCAGTTCTGAAATTGCTTTGGATAAGCCCACGCTGTTCAGGCTTGCTGTAGATGCCGATGGAATGTATCGCCTATATCTGGACGGGATCGGGGATACTCCCTTTATCATGATACTCTTTAATGAAACCGGTGAAAGCATCTTTTCAAATGTGGAATATGCTGCAGAAAAGGTAATGGAACAGAATCTGGAGAAGGGGAATGTGTACTATCTTGTGGTTTCCCTTTTCCCGGGGAATCAGGCAAACGATGCCATTCAGAACCGAATCCCCCAGTTGATGGTTAAAAGAAAATGATCCGCTGCGGTCTGGATGAAGCGGGTCGGGGCCCATTAGCCGGACCTGTTTGTGCTGCATCGGTTATACTGAGTAAGGATTTTCCCTTTGAGATCCTGAAGGACAGCAAAAAACTGTCTGAAAAAAAACGGGAAGCCGCACGGATTATAATCTGTGAACGGGCGGTAGCCTGGGGAATTGGCTGGGCCTCTGCAGCAGAGATAGATGCGATCAATATACTTAAGGCAAGCCTTCTTGCCATGGAACGGGCCTATGCTGCCATGCTTGAGGCTGCACAGAGGTCCGGTGTAGCCCTGGAATGTTCAGAAGCTATTGTGGACGGTCTTTATAAACCAAATATCCCGATCCCCTGTACTCCTATGGTAAAGGCTGATGCCCTTATTCCTGAAGTAATGGCCGCATCTATTCTTGCAAAAACCGCCCGGGACCGGATGATGGAACGTTATGGCTGGATATATCCTGAGTACGGATTTGAACAGCACAAGGGGTACCCAACCAGGCTGCACCGGGAACGGATTCTGCAATATGGGCCTTCTCCAATTCAGCGTTACAGTTTTTCTATCGGCCCTGAATTAGACCTTGGAAACTAGGATTCTTTGGGATTCCGCTTTACAGGCTTTACTGCTCTTACTACCGGTTTTTTAGAAGCGCTGTTCTTTGGTGTGGATTTTTTAGCATACCCTTTCTTTTGTTCCCGCGGTTCCACCGGCTCTCTTTTTTCTTTATAGGCCTTTTCCAGCACCTTAAGGGAACCATCAAAACCCTTAAGAAATTCCTGTAAATCTTCAGCAAAAAGAACTATAGACTGACGTTCAAAGCCGCCGGTCTCCTTGTTCTTGCTTTCTACAATGTTAAGGTACAGATCGCCCATCCGGTTTTCTTTTACATTAAAAAAATAAGTTCTGTTTTGCAGACTTACCTTGGTGGAGAACAGTTCTCCTCGTATACCCATATATAAAACTCCTCAAAAAATGTTACAATGTGAGGCTCTTTCAAAACTCAGGGAGTTTTGAAAGAGCAACCTTAGATGCACATGCAGTATTTTTACTATTTCTATTCTATGTAAATAGTTACATTGTTAATGTAAAAATACTGCAAGAGGTTTTTGCAAAAGTAACAGACTTTTGCAAAAACCTCATGTATCTGCGGTTTCGACCATCTGCCGCAGCCATGCAAGCAGATCCCGCTCCATCCGATTATCCTTGCCGGCCACATCGGCCATGACGCGGAACACCGGCTCTGTCCCGGAACCTCGCATCCAGATATAGGCAATTTCAAGATTCTGCTGGTTTCTGAACAGGATCTTTAATCCTCCCCGGCCAGCCTCTCTGAAGTGCTGTACATTCCTCCGTTCATCCATCCCATTATAGGCCAGGGCTTCCCACTCAACAATGCCATAGCGGCTGGCCAGTTCTTTTTTACGAAGTTCCCATTCCCTGTGAAATACGGATTCGAACCGTTCTTTTAGGAGGGCATGATCGTTGGTTTTAATTTTAAGAACTGCCTCCGGTGCATAAGCGCTGGTGGTTACAAAACTTGGCAGGGTATTGATGATTGTGGAAAGGGTAAAATCATCCCGATAGGCCTCTGCCTGTCCGGAAAGTTCGCACCAGAGTTCAAAGAGGCCCATCGTGTCATGGTGGCTGCGGATGGTAAGCAGTTTAAGTATTGCTCCGATGGTATCGATGGGATCCCGAACAGAGGATGGATGGGTAATGTTTCCGCCTGCGGCCCCTTCACCTAGAATACGAACCTTGTAGCCCTGTTGCCGCAAACGGCGGGCCAGGCCAACCACGTTGGCTTCTCCAACCTCGGCGCGGAATACGGAGACATCAAAGGCCTGGGCTATACGATCGATTCTCATAGAGGTAGGGTCATTGATAGCCACCGCTACCTTATCAATAGCATTCCCCTTTTTATCATACCGCAGTTCGCCGGTGAAAACCATGTGGGCCAGCTCAGCCACACAGCAGAGAGCAAAGACTTCCTGGGCTTCCAGGCTGCGGCCAGCCTGTATAGACTCATCCCAGATAACAAGGTTACCCCGATCTCCATCGCAGTCAGGTACATATCCGAGGACAAAGGCGGGATTTTTTTGATGTAACTCTTCAAGTTTTTGTCTGCAGGGTTCCAGGGATTCCCCCTCGGGCACAATGCGGTGTGCAATCTGGCGGGGTTTGTCGTTCATTGTCTCCACCGTACAGCCAAGGGTTTCAAGAAAATTCCGGTCTATACTGGTAGTACGGGCGGAACCGTTAAAATCGATGAGGATCCCAAGCCCCTGCTGTTTTGTGGTTTCTTCAATATAAGAATAAATCCTGTTCTGCTGTTCCCTATCCTGATGTCCCGTAATAACCTCATGACTGAAAAGGAGATATGCAGAATAGGCTTCCCGCTTTATATTCCTGGTGTTTTCATATACCTGGGCTACCTGCCGGCTTGTGATTGATCTGAGTTGATTCTGCAGTAATGAAAGGTGTTCCTTGCGGCGGATAGCTGCCTGAAAAGCTTCGATCAGCAGTTTTGCTTCCGATGCAGGCAGAACGCCACCATCGTTCAAGCCAAACTTAATGCCATTGTGTCCTATGGGATTATGGCTTGCGGATATATAGACAAAGCCATCGATGAGTTCAGCCTGTCTGCTATAGGCCATAATTTCCGGAGCGGAAATGATAAAGGCATAGCGGACTTCGCAGCCAGTAGCGAGCAGTATCTTGATGATTGTATCCGCAATAGCGGTACCGGTGGGGCGAGAATCCTGGCCTACCAGTAGGACCGGGTTTTTTTTGCCCGATTTTGTTTTTATATAATCAGAAAAAACAAGCCCTGCGGTTGCAGCAATGATATAATGGGCACTACTGATTGAGCTGTCGTTGTCTTCTTCATTGCCGCTTGGAGCAAATACGGTTCGCCACCCCGATGCGGAGAGGATCAGCCGTTCCAGGGCTGCTTCTAATTCACCATGAATAGTTTGTTCAGAAATGGACTGGAGGGGTATAAAATCCGGATCACCTAATAATAAGCCCGTATCCGGGTGACGAATGGGTGCCATTCAATCTAGCTCCTTCCCTAATAAGTAGGAAAAACAGTATACACAAAAACCTGCCCCGCGTCTATGATCAGAGAGCTTGGCAAGATTAAAAATATTAATATAATAGTCAACTATGTTGAACTTCGATTCTTTGCAAGAGCTTCCCCTGCCTCCGGCAGGTTCTGTTGTGGCGGTAGCCATGTCTGGAGGTGTGGATTCATCCCTTGTAGCCCATCTCATGGCAGAACGGGGCTGCAGGGTGGTAGGTGTAACCATGAAGGTATATGACGGGTCCATTCAGTTTCCCGAAGGGGCAGGAAACGGCTGTTATGGTCCCGATGAAGCAGAGGATGAGGCCGCCTGCAGGCGGCTCTGTGATGCCCTCGGGGCTGAATATGTGGTTATAGATCTTTCTAAGCCCTACGGAAAGGAAGTGCTGGATTATTTCAGAACCGAGTATAAGCTGGGCCGCACACCGAACCCCTGTCTGCGTTGTAACCCGCTCATCAAATTTGGTCTTCTGCCCCATGCCCTCCGTCAGGCAGGGCATGACTTTGATTACTATGTTACGGGCCACTACGCCCGGCTCTTAGCGCCTGAGGGGAATCCGGATCTGGGGGTCTATCTTGCCCCAGGAATAGATCCCTATAAGGACCAGAGTTATTTTCTCCAGAGGGTAGGCCAGGATATTCTAGTAAAAACCCGGTTTCCCCTGGGGAATCTCAGAAAGGAAGAGGTTCGCCGTCTTGCCCGAGAACGGGGATTAGAGGTGGCAGAAAAAAAAGACAGCCAGGACTTTGTGGCAAAGGAAGATTACGAGACCCTCTTTGAAAAGGATGCTCTTAAACGGGGGGCAATTATCGATACCCAGGGCAGGGTTTTAGGGGAACATCAGGGTATAGTCCGTTACACCATTGGCCAGCGCCGCGGGGTAGGGGTCAGTACCGGCACGGAGCCCCTGTATGTGGTAGCCCTGGATGCACAGAACAATCAGGTCGTGGTGGGCCATGAAAGAGAATTGTTTTCCAGGGGGCTTGAGGCTTCCCAGAGCGTATGGGCCCCCGGGTTTGGGCAGGAAAACTTTAGAGCCCTTGCCAAGATACGGCTTGCTTCCAAACCAGCCTGGGCCCTGGTCGAACCAAATCAAGACGGTACGGTACGGGTTATCTTTGATGAACCCCAGCGGGCTATCGCGCCGGGGCAGTCCGTGGCTTTTTATATCCCCCTCTCAGCTGGTTCCAATACTGAGGAGCCTGGGCTCCCCAGCCGGGTGCCGGTGAATACTATTCTGGCAGGCGGGGCTGTTATTGAGCGGAAACTTTCCGGCACCGCATAAGGACCACATCGCCCCAGTTAAACTGCTTAGCGAGCCGGTCGGCCATGTTCTTGATAGGCCCAGGGGCGGTGCCTCTTGCGAGGCCTCCCCAGCTTACGGTTTTTTCTACAATAAACCCCGCATCTTCTAATAGAGCCCTCAGGGTTTTCTTGGAAAAGAGATAGAGGTGGTCAAAAATAGCCGATCGCCATCGGCTGCCAAAGAGCCGGGCCTGGAATCCATCAATATTGGGGGTGGTGATGTAAAAATACCCCCCGACTTTCAGACAGCGGTATATCTCTGATACAAAGGTTTTCGGGTTATTCACATGTTCAATAACATGGGATGCCAGGGCAACCGTAACTGAATTGTCTGAAAGTTTTGCGCTTTCTATGGTTCCCGTGATGATATTCAGGTTCCGTACTTTCCTGGCATAATCTGCCGCAGGCCCACAGAGTTCAACCCCAAGGCAATCCCACCCCCGGTCTCTAAGCCACTCCAACAGTGCCCCGGTGGCGCAGCCTATATCAAGTACCAGGGGAGGCTCAGCCTGCTGCCGTAAGATATCAGGCTCCAGCTCGAAAAAGCCCCCATCTGCAAGACCCTTCTGCTGCAGAGTAAGGAAGGCCCCTTCATTAGCAAGTTCATACTCAAGGTAGGCCTGACTGGAATGGTCTCCATAACGGGCTTCAATGGCTTCCCGTCTTGGCTGGGGATTTTGCTGTACCAATGAGCAAACCCTGCAGCGGACATAGGAAAATCCCTCACAGTCCAGGGCTGGTTCAAAGGAGTCTGAACCGCAGAGAATACAGGGAACCCTCTGTTTTTGTTCATGAATTACCGGGGTGGACCAGGTTTTAATATCCCGCATAGGCCGATATTATTCTACAATAAACTGATAGGTCTGGCTTTTCTGATTTCCTGCCGCATCGGATACTACCACTTCACAGAGCACCTTTCCGCGGTTTAGCTGAATTTCGCCCACAAAGTAGGTCCCATCAATTTGATAGACCTGATTGCTTTTTTGACTTTTACGGAGTCCAACCTGCAAACTGCCATTTTTTGCCGCAAGCAAATCCAGTTCAAGTTCCCCCTGAAGCATACCATTTACAAATAAGGTGAATTGATAAGGGGCGACCTGATTGTTTCCGAAAAATGCTGCCCCATCATTAGCATCAATATATACCCGATAGGTCCCTTGCCGGACTGACTTTAATTGTCCCAGCACTATTTTCTGGCCATCACGGTTTGCCAGGATGGTCTGTCTAATAAGGGGAGCTTGCTGATCGATCATATTGATGAGCAGCTGGGGGTTTACATAGCCGGAGGTCTTCCGGTCAAACACCGTAAATTGGAGCTGGGGCTGAGTTGCCCATCCTGAAGTACCTGCTTTCGCTATGGACATTGATTTCTCTACCAGGCTTGGTACGGAATTGCTGTTAATTTCAGATAGGTGACTATAAATCCCGATAATGGAGTCCTGATGCTGTATAGCCATCCAATTCCCCAGGGGAGATGCAAAAAGCCTTCCGTTTATAGATGAGCTTACAAATAAAACTTCCCCCGTATCGGCGGGAAATACCGAATCTTCGTATAAAAAAAGCATGCCCCGCTCAGGGAGCCCCTTCCCATTCTGTCCAAAATTTTTAACAACCCTGCCGTTGTGTACCGGCCAATCAAAACTGAAAAGGCTGCAGGGCAGAATACATAAAAGGATTACACTAAATACTTTTGTGTTCATCAGCTTCATCATTTTTCCACCAAATAACTTGCAATAACAGAATCACTGCCTAAAATGATGTGATTGCCAGCGGTATATATAAAACTTTCTCTGGATACGAAGGGGGCCGTAATTAATTTGCGATCCGGTAATCTCAGGACAATAAGCTGTTTTTGCAGATCCTTCCCGGTTAACATAAAGACAAGGTTGCTCTGTGCTATGGTTTCGATCGCTAAAAGCGGTGCATTCAGCGGAACCTCGTGTATCTTCCGTTTGTGAATATCAAAAACAAGGGCGTTGGTTTTTCCTTCAAAAAGCACATACTGGTTGTTCTGTACAAATTGAACCAACACTGGTCTTCTGAAATCGGAATCCAGGAATTGATGATGAAGAACCTTGTAGGTTTGGGAAGCTTTTTCCAGCAGAATAAACCGTTGCCGGTCAATGCCGGAGATGACTGCAATATAATTACCATCCGATGAAAGTGCCCCACCCGCAATGACAGAAAGCCGTGAACCACCGGGCTGAAAGGTAAAGAGAAGCTCCCCTTTTAATGAAAGCAGATAGATGGTCCCATCCAGGGTGCCGATGAGAAGCCTGTCGGCCCGGCAGTCCAGGGCTGTTATAGGGGACCCCACCGCATAACTCCATTCTGTGTTACCCCCATTGTTTATTAAAGCAACAGAATCCTGATCCTTTCCGATAAGGAATATACGATCGTCCACCAGATAAGGATAGCCCATAGGATCCTTTATGGTGATGGTCTGATCAGGTACTGCAGATTCAATAGTCAGCGTATCTGGAATAGGATTCCAAACGGAAACGATTTTGGGTGTTATCGAAATTAATTGATTATTTTGAATGCTCTTTTTAGCCATTAGGGTCCCATTGGGGGCGATATATCCATAACGGTTCCCGATGAAAAAGGGGATAAGGTTATCTGAGTTTGCCGCGACCTCGTCATTTGGGGGATTTTTTTCATCAAGATTGATGGACCATTCCTTTTGTAAAGTAAATTCGGATGTAATTGGTTTTGCAGCAATAAACAGATAGGCTAGACTGACCGCAAAGGCAGAGCCAAGCCAGATAAAAATCTTCTTTTTGGCCATTTTCCCCTCTTTAAAGGTTATGGTATATAGTATTATAGTATCTGTCAACGATTGGAGCGTTATACTATGGAAATGGAAGAGTTATTCGAAAAAGCCAGAAAAGCCGCGGAGGCTTCCTATTCTCCCTATTCTCACTTCCGGGTAGGTGCTGCCATCCTCTGTGAAGATGGAACCATCTTTACCGGTACCAATGTAGAAAACCGTTCTTTCGGACTTACCATCTGTGCAGAACGCAGCGCGGTAGTTTCCGCTGTCAGCGCAGGAAAACGCCGATTTGTAGCTCTTGCAATAGCTACCCCTGATTCGGTAAAACCCGTCGGTCCCTGCGGTGCATGCAGACAGGTCTTAAGCGAATTTATGGATGCCAATGCGCCAGTCCGCTGCGGCGGCTCAAGCCCGGAACGGCTGGATACCACCATGGGAGCCCTGGTGCCATTTGATTCACTCCACGATTTGGCCCAAAAACTATAGACTTGGAAACTAATACTTTTACTTGACATATTCTGCGGTGTATTGCAATATAGTATTCATTATACGGTCTAAATTAGATAAGGAGTGAATATGATTGATGATGATATATTAACAATAGAAGAAGTTGCAAAATACCTGAGAGTTTCCGAACGGACCGTGTATGATTGGGCTCAAAAGGGTGAAATACCCGCAGGGAAGATAGGAACCGTATGGCGGTTTAAGAAGTCGGAAATAGAAAAATGGGTCAATGACCGGCTTTCTATGAACCGGATGTCGCCCCAGTTTTCTTCGGTGCAGGTGGAAAACATCATTTCTCCGGACCGGATCATATTCTTAAATTTTGCCACCAAGCGGGATGCTCTCCTTGCCCTGGCGGATAATCTGGCTAATGCTCCCCAGGTAAAGAACCGTCAGGAATTGGCTTCAGAAATCCTTAAGCGGGAAGAGTTGATGAGCACCGCCATCGGCCGCGGCATAGCTATTCCCCATGTACGGCTTTCTTCGGTTACCGACCTTGTTGTATCGGTGGGCATCAGTCAGTGTGACATCATCGATTTCCAGACCCTTGATGATCAGCCTGTGCGGCTCCTCTTTATGATTGCCGCTGCCTATAATCAACATGCCTATTATCTTCAGACCCTTTCGTATTTCAGTGCCAAGCTGAAAAATAAGGATCTGCGGACCGCCCTCCTGGCTGCGAAAACACCCCAGGATGCTTACAATCTGCTGATCCAGGACAATTAGGTCATAGATGGCAGCCAATACGGAACGTGAAACCGCAGGATTTCTGAAAAGCCTCGGCTTCCCGGCCCTGGAAGTTCATGAAGCATTCCAGCACTTCGACTTCAGGGCCGCTGGACGCCGGATCCTGGTTATCGGTCCCATGGGATCCGGTAAAACAGAATATTCTGCCAGGCTCTGGCGGGACGGAGAAGTGGCGCGGAAAAAGGGATCCAAGGTTGCCTCAGAAACGACCTATTGGGATGCACAAAAAAGCCTTTTTAACGGAGAATCCGGGCAGGGCAATGCGGACCGCCGTAATATTTTCTTTGTGCGGTCCCGGCTCGATGCGGGCCGTTTCCCCGATTATCCGGCGGACGCTCTGGCATATCGGGGCGGTTTTGAACGTTGCGGTGACCGGATCGCCTTTGTACAGGACTCCTTTGGTCTCGAAGACCTCATTAAGGCTAATCCAGACATCGGCACCTGGATTATCGATGAGGCTGCCTTCTATGATGAACGGATTGCCTACCTCATGAAGAATGAGTCGGAACAACGGGGCCTAGTTTTTGTATGTCCAACCCTGATACTTAATTTCAGGCGGGAAATCTTTAATGCCACCGCCCGGCTTTTAGTAGAAAATGCTACCGATGTATATCCCCTCACCGCCTATTGCGAACATCAGGACTGCATCGAAGATTCCTTTTATACCTATCGGTACTATAAGGTTGATGGAAAGGAGTGTCCGGCCCTCTACTTTGATCCTTTGATTATTGTGGGTGGGGACCGTGAAAAGGATGACCCCCGGGAACCCAATTACTGTACCCGTTGTGATAAACATCATTTTCTTCCCGGAAAAGAATATACCTATTTCATCCTGAAACCCCTGGGAGAAGCCGCAGCCCGGGGCGAGCTCTCTGCTCTTGAGAAAGAACTTTTTGCCATCAATAACAATATCGAAGGATCCGAACTCTATAAAACCTTTCTGCGGCGTTATGTACACCAGGAAGAAGCTCAGGTAGAGAATATGAACGCCCTTCTGGTCCCCTGTATAGCTGAGCGGGCCCTCTGTTATCTCTACGCAGAGCAGAATCTGCTGTCTATGGACCAGTTGTTGTATCTGGTAAACAAGCTGAAGCTGGATCGGGACTATCTGTCCCAGCGGCTCCGGGATAACCGGCGGCCTGTGGACCTATTCAAATAGCACAGGGATCCATTTTGCAGGATCCGCTACTGAACGGCCGATAAGCCCCAGAGGTACCTGGGCTGTTGTCTCTGCAACCACCCATATTTTTTCAGCCTCTCCGCTTCCTGTGGTAAAGCGAGCCCCTGAGCCTTCGACCAAAACCAGCCCCATGGCATGGCTGTATTCCCGGGATACCATGATTGCACTGGGAATATTATTATGCCGGAGGATAATGGCCCAGAGCATGGCGCGGCTGTCGCAGTCCCCCCGTCCTTCTGTGGCAGCGCTTATCAGGTCCACGAAGTCCGAACCTAAAAGGTCCCGTTCGTACGTAAAACCCTGTATCCAGGCCAGGGCCTGTTCTGCAAAGAGCCGGTCCCGTTGGGCCTTGCTGAGGGGCTTCTCATCAATTTGCTGGCTTACACTGCGTTCGACCGCAAAGGCTACATCGGAAAGCCGATCAAAGGAATCCCGGTAAATCATCTGATAAAAACGGATCCAGGCTTCTTTCCATAGGCTGTCCTGACCATAGGAACTGAGCACCGCAAATTCACGGTCTACCGTTGCTTTGCTGGCAAGGGCCGCATCGGGAGAAAGACGGGCGCTGACTGAAAGTCCGGTGAGTTTCGTCTCCTTGGGTGCTTGTTCAGGATAGGCATACTCGGATATCGGTCCGGGAAGGAACTTATCCCCCGCTGCGGGGGCAATAGAATCCAGGGCAGACAGATGAAAGTTGCTCAATTCCTGTAGAGAAGCATCCCCGTAGGCAAGGGCTGCAAGTAAGGGATGGGTCGCGCTCCCCTGGTCTCCCAGTTCAATGCAGAGCCCCCATCCGCTTTGTGCTGTACCGTTCAGGCTGAAATTTAACTCCATGAGCAGGGCCTGGCGCCCATGGTACATAAAGGTGCTCATATCTCCGCTAGATGAAATACGTCTGCGGATATCCGCCCCAAGGGCTTCTACTGATGAAAAAGTTTTTGGTTCATATACCCGAATGTCCAGATAGGCCGGCGCTCTGGGTTCAAAACTAAAGGAAAAGCGGGATTTTCCATCTCCCCCAGTGTAGGTGTATCCGGCGGGGGGGGATATTCTAAAGCCCCAGGTCGGAGAATAGAGGGGTTCGCTGAACAGGGGAAGTAGCTGTATGAAACATATAAAAACAATTACCTGCAGAGCCTTTGATACACTGGACGAGACTTTCATACTATTACTATACTCCCTGTAATGAAGAATATCGACATACTTTACGAAGATGCTGACTGCGTTGTTCTGAATAAGCCTTCAGGCCTGGCTGTGCAGGGGGGAGATCGGGTTGCCACGAGCCTCGACAACCTTTTAGCTGAAGTCTGGCATCAGAGGCCCTTTCTTGTACATCGCCTCGATAAGGATACCTCAGGTATTATGCTTGTGGCAAAAACCAGGGAAGCCGCACGATACTATAGTATGGTTATTGGGGGGAAAAAGGCAGAGAAAAAGTATCTGGCCCTCTGCAGCGGCATTATACAGCCTCTAAAGGGTAAAATTGATAAACCTCTGGATATACAGGGATCTGAAAAGGCTTCCCTTACGTATTATACACGTCTGGCTAGTTCAGAACACGTTTCATTGGTTGAGCTTGAGCTTGGAAGCGGCAGGATGCACCAAATCAGACGGCATATGGCACTTATAGGGAACCCTATTCTGGGGGACGATAAATACGGTGATTTTGCCCTGAATAAACAGCTTAAGAAAGAACGGGGGATAAAACGGCTCATGCTCCATGCCTGGAAATTAGCATTTCCTCTGGCAGGTTCTTCAAAAACAATTACCATTATGGCCCCATTGCCTGAGTATTTTACGCAGTTTTTAGAAGCCGAATATGGTGAGGGAATACTAAGCAGCCTCGAATAATCCTAAAGACGATTCAATTTTCTCTTGTATTATTGGTCTGGCTCATCTAAGTTTTAAATAGAGCAGGAAGCGAACCCTAAGGAGGCATGATATGTCGAAGACTCCCCGGGATTTCCTTGAACTCTTTCAGTACCTTAATGCGTATAATGTGGAGTATCTTGTCGTAGGCGGTTACGCCCTTATGTATTATGGCTATCCTGTTAATCTGGATGACCTGGATCTATTTATTTCACCGGACCCGAAAAATATACAGAAACTATTACAGGCACTGAATGATTTCGGTTTCAGTGATCTTGGTCTATCGATTCAAGATTTTTCTGATCCCGATAAACTGGTCAGTCTGGGGTATCCTCCTGAACAGCTCGATATTGTATCTACCATATCCTCTGTCTCATGGAAGGAAGCCTGGGAACAAAGAAAAAAGGGCTCTTTCTGGGGCGTTCCAATATATATTCTTTCAAAGGATCTACTGATTAAAAATAAAAGAGCCCGAGGACGCCCTCAGGATATTAGGGATGCAGAAACATTGGCCCGTCTTGATATAGATCATGTGATTGACCGTTCGCCCTTCTCCGAACCCCTTATTCCCTGAGGTTTTTGCAAAAGTCTGTTACTTTTCATTATTTCCAAGTGCTTAAAACTGTGCTTGACACTGACCCTGCTTTTTCCCATGATAGAGCCTGATATGGGCGAAATACAGCTGAAGAAGAGCTATCTGGAATCCTTGCCAACCAACGACCTTAACATATTGGCAGAAGAACTTGGCTTAGATCTCCCGCCGGATTTAAACAGAATTTTTGTAATACAGGAAATTCTGGAAGCTATTCAGCAGGATGATGAAACCGAAATAGAAGATCTTGAGGATGTCTCTACGCTTAAGGTAGAGAAGGCTCCAATTTTTTATAATAAAACTTATATAGAAGTTCTCCTCAGGGACCCGGTGTGGGCCTTTGTATTCTGGGAAATAAAAACCGCTGACAGACAGGTCTATGAAGAAACCCCCGGTTTTAATGGGTACCAGCTCCATATTGTATCCCTGCAGCCTGGCAAAAGTGCAGAGGAAGATTCATTCTTCATCGATGTGGATGTTATGGACCGGGCATGGTATGTGTGCTTTCCCAGCAGCAAGGGCTGGTTCAAGGTTGAATTGCGGATGAAAAAGTCTAAAGAGACATTCCTTCTTGCTGAATCACCGCCCTTTAAGATCCCTCAAAGTATTACATCATTGAGGCAAACCATAGACACCAACCCCCTGGCTTCGATACTGCTTTTATCCGGGTTAGATGAGTTGGAAATTACCCATAGCAGCGATTTCCAGTCCCATATTCACCAGCATTGTGATTTTTGAGGTAGAATTTGATGAATGATCGATATTCTCTGTCTCTTGTGCTTCATGCCCATGTTCCCTTTGTTCGTCAGCCCGAATATCCCCGTTTTTTAGAAGAGCGATGGTTCTTTGATGCTCTTTTAGAGACCTATCTTCCGCTTATAACGATGTTTGAACGGCTCGATGCAGAACGGATACCGTTCCATATAGCTTTGGTCTTATCTCCCACATTAAGCCACATGCTTCAAGATCCGCTTTTAATTGAACGATTTCTTGAATATCTGGATCAGCGGATTGTTTTCGGTTTATCTGAAGTAGATAGAACCAGATCCCAACCGGACATAAACCGGCTGGCCCGAATGTACTATGACCGGGTTGTGGAAGCAAAGGCGCTTTTTACCGGCCGTTATGAACATAATATTCTTAAAGCCCTGGATTTTTATCAAAAGAAAGGAAAAATTGAGATCCTTACCACCGCTGCCACCCATGCATTTCTCCCCTTTTATATAGCCTATCCTGAGGATATACAGGCCCAGTTAGAGGTGGCTATTTCTTCTCACCGTGCCCTCTTTGGCCGTTTACCCCAGGGCTTTTGGCTGCCGGAAGCAGGTTGGCACCCCGCACTGGATGAAGTATTACGATCCTATAACTTTAATTACACCATTGTAGATACCCATGGCCTTTTATTGGGTAATCCAACACCTCAAAAGGGAACCTTTGCTCCTGTGCGGTCCCCGAGTGGCATGGTTATATATGGGAGAGATCTAAAGGCATCCCGTGCGATTTGGGATCCCGATGTGGGGTACCCCGCAGATCCGGTTTATCGGGATTTTTACCGGGATATTGGATACGAACTCGATCAGGACCTCCTGGAGGCCTTTCTTGAACCTAATGGAGAACGGACCCCTACGGGATATAAATATTGGGCTATTACCCAGCGGGGACAGATAAAGAATTTGTATAACCCAGATCTTGCCGCTGATCGAGTTAGATTCCATGCTCAATCGTTCTTAGCTGACCGTCTCAAACAATTACAAGAGGCTGAACAAATTACCGGCGAAAAGGGCATATCGGTTTGTGCCTACAATGCGGACCTCTTTGGACATCGCTGGTTCGAAGGTCCCCAATTCCTGGAAGTCCTCTTCAGGGAAGCTGCTGAGATGGAAGGGATAGGTTTTGTTAACCCAGGGGGTTATACAAACAAATTAGAAAAGGAACAGCTCCAGAAGCTGATGCCTGAGTTTTCTTCCTGGGGTCTCAATGGATATGCAGAGACCTGGCTCGATTCATCTAACGACTGGATGTATCCCCATATTCTGCGGGCAATCGAACGGATGATTGAGCTAGCTGAACGGTTCCCCAATGATGGGGGACTCAAGGAACGAACCTTAAATCAGGCTGCGCGGGAGGTCCTTCTGGCCCAATCGGCAGACTGGGCAGCAATTCAACACGGGGGCCTTTCCAGTACCTTTGCCCGTTATATGGTGGAAGATTGTATTCAGAACTTTACGACGATTTATGATTCCCTGGGCAGTAATTACATAAGTACCGAATGGCTCACCCAGCTTGAACGGAAACATAATATTTTTCCCGATATTAACTATCGGATATTCCGTAAAAAACGATAATATTAAGAATATACCTACTCTATCCGCTGAATTTCCAAAATTCGTTTAGAAAGGGCTTCTGCGCCAATGAGGGCTTTTAGTCCCTCCTTGGCAGGATCGTAATGTGGATCCAGTTTGAGCGCAGCCTCCCAGTTTTGCATGGCCACATCGGTCTCGCCCTTTGCATAGGCTTCAAGCCCCGTAAGATACAAGGCCTCTACCTTTTTAGCCCGTTCGCCCCGGCCCTGGTCACCAAAGTTAAATTTTGCTCCCACACTAACCCTGTTTAAGGGCTGTAGCTGGGTAAGTAAGTCCAGGGTATAGTTTATATCCACTAAGATCGTATCCACCAGTACCGCACTTCCCATGGTAATCCGTATATTACCCGATTTAAACAATAAACCGGTTCGCATACCCAGGAAATCCGTAATTTGGGCAGAGAAGCCTGTTGCCCAATAGGGTTGTTCTGAAAGGGCTGGATCTGAGAGATTAATGGGAACGGTATAATCAAAGGACCATTGAATTGGACGGATTGGTTTATAGGCAATTCCCAGAACTGCCTCTGTTGGGAGTGGATCTCCCTGGGCAGGGAATCCAAGATTCTTTACGACCAGTGCAACCGAACTGTTCCGTTCCCTGCTGTAGTAAAATTTTAGAAAGTTAAACCGGCTGAGCGCACCCAGGTCAATCATGGGAGCAATGGTAGATTGGCCTGCTCCGGATCCTGAAATAAGAGTTCCCTTATCATTAGAATAATCTGGAACCAGGCGGACAGCGGTTTTTACATTTATCCCCAGGGATAAACCGGTGAAGTAGTAACCTGAAAAGAAGTTGTAGGAAGCATTCAGAATGCCCACTGCCTCAGAATAAAACCCCTTAGAAGCCCGATCCCCAAAATCATTATACTCGGTAAAGGGCAGATAGAGCCATTTACCCCCCGCACCGATCCCTAAGTTACCGAACCGTTGGGTATATACCAGCCCCTCTATTTTAGAGTCCGCAATCCAGTTATTGTGGTAAAAGGATAATTCCGTGTTTGCCAGCATGGAAGACCCCGCTGGATTCCATTCAAGATAGGATGCATCATCGGCTACTGCCGCAAATGCTGTTGCCAGTCCCTCTGACCGTCCCCCCATAGGGATGGAAAGAATCGGAAGTGTGGTAAGGCCCTGATTCGAATCTATGCCATTTACTGCAAGTATATAATCGGTAACAGAACCATAAAACGAGTTGTTTATATCAAGGGCCGATAAGGGGAATATGAGAATGATTAGATTAATAAAACAAAGGGCCTTTATATGTTTCATAGCCTCTCACTGTAAATATATATCGGTTTGATATATATTTCTACTGTATAGTATGAAAGTAATGACTCCGATAAGGTAGTAATGGGTATACCTTGTACATGAAATGGTGCTTTCAAGCCAGACAGTTTTCTCTTCTCATATTGGCAGTCCTGCTGCTAATGGGCTGTTTCGGCTTGGGACAAGTCTATGCCGGGGGTAAACAGGAAGATCCCCTGGCTGCTGCGGATACCCTTATAGCTGAACGAAAATATAACGAAGCCATCCTGTTATTAACTCAGTTTATTAAAACAAATCCAGATCGTTTCGATGATGCCCAACGAAGGCTCCAGCGGATTGTAAAATTGCGGGAAGAATATAATGCCATAGCGGGGGAGCTCTTAAATGTACTGGTAACCGATCCTA
>JAAYUZ010000160.1 GCA_012517385.1 Treponema sp.
AGCCAGTGATGATACCATCATCTTCATAAACCAGCCATGGATATTGTCCGGTAATATCATCGATGCGGCGGGCCATTTCCCGTTCGGAGACCGGTTCTTCTTCGAAGGTTACCGTGGTGTTTTGCACATAATAATTGTAAAGCCTCGCTATGGACGCTGCATCCCCGCTGCTTACGGTGCGAATGAGTTTCATGAATGGAGTATAGCAGATAAGAGCAGTAAAAGACAAAGAGCTGAGGTGTTTGCAAAAGTCTGTTACTTTTGCAAACACCTCTTGCAGTATTTTTGCAATTTAAAAATAATTATATATATTATAAAGAATAGCAAAAATACTGCATATACATCTAAGGTAGCCCTTTCAAAACTCCCTGAGTTTTGAAAGAGCCTCAACTAGAAAAAATATCCAAACCGCGTTTTATCTTTTTTTGACAACAGTATTCAAAAGTTCTACTATTTAATAGGCAGAGTGGCGTTTTTACGGCCAGGAGGTTTTCCTATGGAATATCAATTGCTGCAGAAAACCCTGCTAGCTCATATCCTCAGGGCAGAACGGGAAGAAGCAAAAAAGCTCTTGCTTACGGTTGTCCATGAAAAAGGTTATGAAACTGCACTTCGGGATATTCTGGAACCAACCCTGCGGATTATTGGGGACCGTTGGGCCAAAGATAGTATTTCCTTAGCCCAGGGCTTTGTTGCAGGGAAGGTGGTGGAAGATTTTATCGCCAACACGAAGGAAATTATCTCAAAACAGATGTTAAAGGACAGCCCCCTCGAAGCAGGAAGCCCCCCGAGGATTGCCGTCATGGGCAACATAGAGGACGATTACCATTCCCTGGGTCGGTCAATGGTGACCTCCTTTCTTGAACTGAGCGGCTGGGCGGTAACCGATCTTGGCAATGATGTGTTTGCGGAAGATCTGGTTGACACTGCGGTCCGGATAGGAGCTTCAGTAATCGGAGTATCCGCCATGATGCTCACTACGGCAAGGAATATAGTCAAGGTCCGGCAGTTATTGCATCAACGGAGACTGGAGAACCGCATCGCTCTTGTGGTTGGCGGTGCTGTATTCAGGATGCGGCCTGAACTGGCGGCTGAGGTAGGGGGCGACGGTACCGCCGAGACGGGTATTGATGCGCCAGAGTTGTTCGAAACACTGAGACTCCGGATTTACGAAAATCAGAAAAAGGTACAGCTATGACTTCGATGGAACGTATTGGGGCATTGCTTACCGGGAAACCCCTGGATCGGCCCCCCTTTACCTTGACTCTTTCCCTCTATGGAGCCCGCTTCGCTGGTTGTTCCTGCAGGGTCTATTATTCAGATCCAGAGGCTTATGCAAAGGGGCAGCGAGGGGTAGTGAAATTCTGTTCGCCGGATATTGTATTCTCCCCCTTTGCCCTCCCATTGGAAGCAGCAGCCTATGGGGCTGTGCTGGAATTTCCAGAAAAGGGGCCGCCCTATCTTAAAAAACCGGCTTATAAAAGCTCACAGGCCATGACCGTACCGAACCCCTGTAATATAGATGCAAGCCCCCACCTCTCATACCTGGTTAGGGCTGCTGAAAAAGTAGCAGCCGACCAAAAGGGGACCCGACCGGTCGCAGCTCCGATTCTGGCACCAACAGACCTGCCCATCCTGCTTCTGGGAATGGACACATGGCTCGAAATGCTCCTCTTTAAACCTGATGAGGCAAAACCCTGGGTGCAGTTTGCCCTTGATCACTTCATCAAGGTAGCTCATGCTTATGCCACAGCAGGGGCAGCATTTCTCGTAACACCGGTCATGCTGGCAAATCCGGCCCTGGTAAATCCGGAGCTGGCACAAAAAATCCTTATTCCGCTATTAAGAGATGCCTTCAGCCAGCTGCGTATCCCCATTGTTTTTCATCATGGGGGAAATAGACTAGGCCAAAATATCAGATTATTCAAAGAATTGCCCAACCTGGCGGGTTTTGTTATTGATGAACGGGATTCTTTGAGCGAAGCCAGACAGGAGATCGGTCCAGAAATGCTTCTCTTAGGTAATATCAATGGACCCTTTATGCTTTACCGGAGCCTGGAGGATATAAAACAAAGAACAGACTCAATTTTAAAAGACAGGAAGGGAGACCCCAAGTTTATATTTGCCAGTACGGGAGCGGATATTCCTCTTGAAACAGAGGAGGAAAAACTTATATCAATACTGAATACTATTGCAGGGTCTCAAGGGGCTTATTGATGCTCAGGAAAGGACAAGGGGTGGTACTTATCGGCTGTGGAATACTGAGAAAGGAGTTCAATCTTCTCCCGAAACGTATTACAGATCGTTTCAGACCCCAATTTCTCGATTCCATGCTCCACATGAAACCAGCCCTTTTGGAGGAGACCTTACAATCTCTCATGCGAAAGAAAACAGGTGATCCTATAGTTTTTCTTTATGGTGATTGCTGCCCTGGGATGGAAGCCCTGTCCAGCGAAGCGGACAGATCCAGAACTAAAGGGGTAAATTGTATCGAAATCTGCCTGGGACGGGAGTCCTATAGAGCACTAAGAAGGGAGGGAACCTTTTTTTTGATGCCCGAATGGGCCAAACGATGGAAGGAGATCTTTCAGCGGGAACTGGGATTTGAGTCATCAGCCTCTACCCGGGACTTTTTAAGGTCTTCCATGAAAAAGGCATTGTATTTAGATACGGGGACCGAGCCTGTACCAGAAGCCGACCTGGCAGAATTTGCTGAATACACCGGGCTACCCGTAACAGTTATAAAAGTGGGTATGGAACATCTGCAGGAAGCCCTGCAGCAGGCTTTGCAGAAACTGGAAGGAATTCATGGATGATGTAAAAAAATCCTTTAATTATTTGCTCATCGATATTATTCAGGGCATTCTTTCTCGAGCAGGAGACCCCAGTTCCTGCGCCGCATTTACCGCAGAGCAACTCCGAACCATTATTGGCGCCCGAACGGTAATGGTAATTGAATGTTCCGAGTGGGCCTCCAGTCACCAGCATGAGATTATTTCGGTATTTCCTGCACGCCGTGCAAAGCTGGGCAAAGAAGAAGCGATTCTTAGGATGAGCATAGCATCCCATGGCTTTACCTCCGCCCGTCTATTTAAACCAGATGAAACAGGTGTCATCCCTGAAGCACTTCTGGAACTCCAATCGGGTCCCACCATCCTATCGCCTCTTATGATCGGCCAGGATAGGATCGGGGTCCTGATGCTCCTGGATTTAATGGATACACAGCATCTGGATACCATTATAGATACGTTGAATGACTTATCCACCGTGTTGGCTTTAATACTAAGAAATGCTTCTCTCTATAAACACCTGGAACAGGAAGTACAAAGGAGAACCGCAGAACTGGAGGAAAAAAACCTGGTTCTGGAAAAAGCCCTGAGTGAGCGGGAGCTTTTATTAAAAGAAGTGCATCACCGGGTTAAAAATAATCTCCAGATCATCAATAGCCTCATGTACCTGCAAGCCTCCCATTCCAGCGATCCAACAGTACATGAAGCCCTGGAAAAAAGCCAGAAAAGAATCTATTCCATGGCCCTGGTTCATGAAGAATTATACCTTTCTCAAGATTTTGAATATATAGATTTTATGGAATATACCAATAAATTATGTCAGAATTATGACGATTTTGAATCCAACCAGGTAATTTCCATACAAGTAAAGGGCAATAAAGAATCAATATTTCTTCCGATCACCTATGCGGTCCCACTGGGAATTATTATGAATGAATTAATCACCAATGCATTAAAATATGCCTATCCTGCTGATGAGGGGGGAATTATTCGTGTTTTAATAGAGCAAAAAGAGCGAATGATTACTATAACTGTTGAAGATGAAGGAATTGGTATTCCCGAGGATCTGCTATATAATAAAAAAAGGAGCCTCGGTCTATCTCTTATAGAAACCCTTACAGAACAACTCCATGGGTCTTTTAGTATACAGAATAAAAAATGTTTACGAGAAGAAACCCATGGAACCGTGGCGCTCATAACATTTCCCTGGGAGCATGGATAAAATGGATCATAACTTGTCCATATTAATCGTAGAAGACGAAAGACTGATATCCATGATGCTGCGGCAAATGTTAGAAAAGGCTGGTTTTACCGTGTGTGGCATCGCTCCAAATCTAAAAAAGGCCTATGAAGTTATTAACTCCACTAATCCGGATTTTGCCCTCATCGACATACACCTGGAAGACGGGGACAACGGAATTGAATTGGGAAAAATACTAAACAAAGAAAAGAACATCCCCTTTGCTTATGTTACGGCCTATTCGGATAGTAACACCTATGAAGATGCCAAGAACACAAAACCCATCGCTTTTTTACATAAACCTGTTTCTATAGAAACAATAAAAACCACCATTAAAGAAGCTCTTGTCAAACTCCCTGAGTAATAAAAGAGTCTCGTGATATAAGAATATATTTCGGTAAACTCCCCCACCTTGCGAAAACCAAAGTGCTCATGCAGGGCCTGGCTCGCCGGGTTAGGCATGGCAATACCCGCGATAACCAGGTGCAGGCCATCCTCCCGGAGCGCGTCCAGGAGCTGGCTGTACAGGGCAGTC
>JAAYUZ010000161.1 GCA_012517385.1 Treponema sp.
AGCCAGTGATGATACCATCATCTTCATAAACCAGCCATGGATATTGTCCGGTAATATCATCGATGCGGCGGGCCATTTCCCGTTCGGAGACCGGTTCTTCTTCGAAGGTTACCGTGGTGTTTTGCACATAATAATTGTAAAACCTCGCTATGGACGCTGCATCTCCGCTGCTTACGGTGCGAATGAGTTTCATGAATGGAGTATAGCAGATAAGAGCAGTAAAAGACAAAGGATCAGGTTATATCCTGCAGCATTTAAATAAAAAAGTCGGATTGCGCGGTTGATGTCTTGCAGCGCGGGATTTTTACCCAAAGGATGTATCCACCCCTTCTCAACAAGTCCCTCCCGGTACCAGGTGGGGCCGCCGAGGCGTAGATCCAGGACGCCAGCATAGGCGGCTTCGGGGTGCCCCGCATTGGGGCTTTCATGGGTTTTCCGATAGACCAGAAAGATGCGAAGTGCGGTCTGTACCCTGCTGCCAAACAGATGGGCGGATAAACAAGTTAAGAAACCGGAAAGGCGGGCGGGAATAAAATTTGCAACATCATCAGTTCGGGCAGCCCACCAGCCAAAATAACGATATCGGCTGTTTTTATGTCCAAAAAGGGAATCCATGGTGTTAATGGCCCGGTATAACAGGGCTGCCCAGGGACCGAACAAGGCAGCATACAGGAGAGGACTCGCCATACTATCCACAGAACTTTCAGCAATACTTTCGACACAGGCCCGGGCAACTCCCTTTGTATCCAGCTTCTCCGTGTCGCGGCCCACAAGCATTGAGACCGCCCGGCGGCCCCTGAGCGGTGAGCCATCCCCATCCTGCTCCAGCCCGTTCTGAACTTGTTTTGCATGATCTACTAAATCTTTAATGGCAAATGAAGCCCAGATGATAAGGCTATCCGCAAGAAAAACCGGCAAGTATCCCAGTCTTTTAAGCAATGTATGGATAATCAGTGGAACACAAACCGCAGTCAGGGACACTACAAACCAGGCAACCAACCCTGCGATTCGAAGCCTGAGAGGGGATGTGTCAGCGGCATTTGTGTTGGAATCATCAAACTGACAGCGGAACAAGCGGCGGGACCAGGTTTCCGCCCATACAGCAAAATTCCCGAGTAAACGCACAGGATGAAAGGGAAAGACCGGGTCGCCTATAAGGGAATCAAGCACAAGCGCACTAAGAAGTGTGAACATACGATGTAAAGGGGAATCTGGCACAAAAAACTGATTCATGTAAGCCCCAGATTTTTAAGCATTTTTTTAATATCACAGTTGGCTTCCACCAGGTCAGCCAGTTTTTGAAGTTCCCGATCAATCTGTGGAGCCTGTCTTATTTCTTGTAAAGCCAGTTTTTTTCGTTTCCTTAGCATATTGAGAAAAGCGGTCCGGAAGTGGTCATTGTCAAAAACCCCGTGAAGATAGGTGCCCATCACAGAATCCTTCCAGTAGCCCAGGGCTTCACCTGCACTGTTTTTCATAAAGGGGAACAGGGTTGTATCATCAAAGCAAACATCCCCGTCCCTGGCTGCTAAAATCCTTGTCTGCCCATGATGAATCTCATAACCCCGAATTGACAAAATATCATAAGACCCCTCTACATTATAACTGCTGGGCCAATACACGGTATACGTGCCATGGTACAGCGTCTTTTTATCAACAAATTCTGTTTCCAAGGGCAATAAACCAAGTCCAGGTTTTACCGACCATCGGGACTCTATATGTTCTGGATCACGAATCCACATTCCTAGCATCTGGTAACCACCACAGATACCAAATACAAACAACCCCTCGCTAGCTTGCTGTACCAGTTTGTCTACAAGCCCCCTCTTTTCAAGCCAAAGGAGATCTTCAATAGTTGTTTTAGTTCCCGGAATGATGAGTGCATCCAGACCCTCCAGATCAATCGCATTCTGAACTGGAATCAGGGTAACATCGCTTTCCACTACAAAGGCTTCAAAATCGGTAAAGTTTGAACCATGGGGGAGTTGCAGAATTCCAATCGCCAGCTTGTTTAACGCCATATCAACCTTACCTACCGCTGACCCTGTAACAGCTGAGTTTAGGAGTCTATGCTCATCTTCTTCAGGTATAAAAATATCATTATAGTAGGGGATACACCCCACAATTGGTATATTGGTATATCCCTTAAACAGTTCGTAAGCTGGTTTTAATAGGTTCAGATCGCCCCGAAATTTATTGATGATAAAGCCCTTTAGAAGCCGCCGTTCTTCCGCATCAAAGGTAGCCAGATGCCCCAGAAAAGCAGCAAAGACACCGCCCCGGTCTATATCTCCCACAAGGTAGACATCGGCTTCCGCATGAAGGGCGGCTTGCATGTTTACAAAGTCTCCATCTTTTAAATTAATTTCGGCGGGACTCCCAGCTCCTTCCAGGATAATGAGCTCATGTTCACGAGCCAGGCTATCATAGGCGACCTGGGCAGCTCGAACCAGGTCTCTCTTATCGGCATAATAATCCCTGGCAGTTCTGCGTCCCCAGGGTTTCCCGTTCAGTATAATCTGGGACGTGCTCTCTCCTTCTGGCTTAATGAGTACGGGATTCATGCGTACATCCGGAAGCAGACCACAGGCCAGGGCTTGAACAGCCTGTGCCCTACCAAGCTCTAAACCATCGTGGCTTATCGCTGAATTATTAGACATATTCTGAGCCTTATAGGGGGCTACATCGATACCTCGGTTTCTCATAATCCTGCAGAGGGCGCTCACTAAGATACTTTTCCCCGCACTGGAACTACAGCCCTGGATCATTAATGCCCTCGCCCGCTTTTTACTAAGATGCAGTGCAAAACCTTCATTCTGAGAGCTTGCACCTTCTGCAAAGGCCAGAAGCGTCCTGAGAATTGTATTGTTTTCCTCTGGGCGTCTTAAACCTATCCTGGACCATTCCTCACCGAGACCAGGTATGGCACTGCAATCTCGGAGAGCAATTCCCCGGCTAAGTGCATAGTATCGCAAAGCCACACCAGCTTCTCCTGGTGTTCCATCTGGGCTGACTTTAAACCGGGAACGTATGATGAAAAAATTAGCCCTGCTCAGAGAACACTCATAGAATGGAGTGAGAAGAGTAAGAACCCTTTCCTGTTCAGCCTTTATAAGCTGTTGAGTCGCAGTAATAAAATCAGGTATTTTTGGATCCGTGAATATTCTTTGGGCAAAAAGTTCTGCAATGACATTTAAAGGCCAGTTGGGCAATTCTTTTCTGAGAAGCGTTCCTAATTGCTTAGAGAGAACCGCATAACCAATTCTGAGCCCCGGAACGGTAAAAATTTTAGTAAGAGATCGAATCACTACTATATTAGCTGGCAAATATGGCCGCTGTAAAAGGGAGTCTCCATTGGAGAAGTCGATGAAGGCTTCATCAACAATATAGAAAACCCCTGGATTTCGCTCAGCCCCTGAAAGGATACTGTCCGGATAGCCCTCTGGCAGCTCACCATCGGGGTTGTTCGGAGCACCCAACCAGATACAGCGAATTTTCCTGGAATCTTTTTCTTGATTGAACTGTAAAAGATCTTCGTAGCGATAGGTTGTAATGATGTTCAGACCCACTGCTTTGAGAGCTTCAATATAGCTTGTATAACAGGGTATGTGCACTAAAGCACAACCGGGTGTGATTTCCCAAGACTTTACTAACATCCGAGCTAATGCAAAGATGAGCTCATCCGCACCGTTTCCAAAGACATAATCGACAGAAACATTGTGATGGAAATGAGCCGCCTTTTCCACCAGATCCCCATAGGACGGATCCGGATACATGAGAATGGAATCATAAGAGGACAGTAAAACTTCTTTTAAACAAGCAGGCGGCCCCAGGGGATTTAAGTTTACACTGGCATCAATAAAGCTTTCGTCATCTCCGGTCCATCCGGCAGCCCTCGCCGCCCTTATCAAACTGTCCCGGTTACCGCCATGAGAGGCATGGCCAGTTTCGAATGATATATGTGACATGGGTGTTTTTTATACCTTCTCAACTCACCATTGTAGAAACTGTCCTTTCCAATCTATATAGAGTTCCTCTGGTGAAACTGATGGGGCCCCACAGGTTTCCATGATTCGTTCATATACGTCCTGGGCCGCTGCCATGGGGGTCAGTTCCGCATTGGAGCCTCCCATATCAGTTTGCACCCAACCAGGATGAATAAGACGGAGCCTGAAACCTTCCGGAGCCAGCCGATTATGGAGAATTCGCATCCCCATATTTAATGCAGCCTTAGACATGCAGTACGAATATGCCCGATCCCGCCAACAGGAACCGATACTTCCCGCCTCGGAAGAAATGGCGACAATAGTTTTCCCACTCCCATGACGAAGCAGCGGCAAGAGATGCTTTGTTACCATGAGGGGCGCTACCGCATTGGTTTGCAGTGTCGGCAGATACACCGAAAAATCCAGGGCTTCAATATCAGGGGAATCCCGTTCCAGGAGAACCGCCGCATTATGAACCAATATATCAAGGGCCCCAGCCTGATTTTTCAACATCAGCTCTGCTTTGTGAATCTGGGCTTCATCTGTAATATCACAGGGTACCAGAATAAGCTGCTTCCATTGCTGCTCAATATCAAGTAAGGCTTTGCTATTCTGACGATAGGTTGCAAAGACCTGATGCCCCTGTTCTAAAAATGCCCTGGTAAGGGCAAGCCCCAGGCCTCTATTCGCACCGGTTATACATACGTTCATACGAGTTATACCCCCTTCATAGCCCCAAACCGATGGACCCTGCGGTAGTGTACCACATTCCCCTCAATTATACGCTATCTATTGCCCCACATCGATGGGCCCTGCGGTATTTTAACACCTGAGCTTTTTTCAAAACGCAGGGAGTTTTGAAAGAGCAGCTTTAGATACGAAACAGGTTCAGAAATTTGCCTCCTGGATTGATTGAGCTGTGGAGCTACTA
>JAAYUZ010000162.1 GCA_012517385.1 Treponema sp.
GGACGCTGAAAAGAAATTCGGCTTCCTCACCGAAGCCTTTAAGTACGGGGCCCCACCCCATGGCGGTATCGCCCCCGGACTGGACCGGCTTGTCATGCTTATGGCAGGGGAAACCTCCATTAAGGAAGTCATCGCCTTCCCGAAAAACTCCTTCGCCGTCAGCCCCATGGACGACTGTCCCAGCGAGGTTGACCAGAAACAGCTTGATGAACTGCATCTGGTGATAAAATATCCAGAGAAAAAAGAATAAATAAAACAGGGCTGTCTAAGAAAACAGACAGCCCTGTTTTATTTGCGATATGATACTTGATTTTAGTTTCTAGGAACCAAATGCCAAGATAGGCCTATACGGACAGCACTGGCACTTCCTGTCACTATCATATCTTTAGGTAATGTCCCAAAGGCACCAATAATGATAGGGTCGCCTGCAAATATATATGCAAAGTCAAAGCCAATTACGCCAAAAATTGCCTCAATACCGACCTCTGGTTTTACGCTTTTATTCGAACTGTCATTTGCACTTGCTAATAGAAGCGTACACCCCAAGTATGGTTGAACATCTAAACCGGGAAGACGTAAGCTATTATAAAGCCGTCCCGATATATCAAACATTATAATCTTTTCTTTTAACATACCACCAAGCGGAAAATAACTAACCTGCGCTTTTGCACCAGGGCAAAAGTATGGGGCTATCGTTTTATCATAGGCAAAAGAGAATCCGACACGAGAGGTCAGCAAAGTATCCTCAAAAGCTGGCTGAGAGACCTTGTCATAGGTAAACCGTAAGAACACATCCATATCAAGTCCTTCTGAAAAAAGGAATGTAGTACTGAGAAGGACCAATAAGCATGAAAAAAACCATTTTTTCATTTTTCATTTCTCCTTTAGATGTAGAATTCTCATATCGCAAATAGTATTGACATAACTTATACAATTACATTAATCAGCCGTCAACTTGATTTATAAAAAAGCAATCTGAGGCTCTTTCAAAACTTAGGAAGTTTTGAAAGAGCAACCTTATATGTACATGCAGTATTTTTTACTATTCTATATTATGCATATAATTATCTTGTTAATGTAAAAATACTGCAATAGATTTTTTCAAAAGCAACAGACTTTTGAAAAAACCTCATCTATAATACAGTTCAGCTTTATTAGCTTTTTTTCGATAATATATACAGAGTAGGAGGCTGTACCCTATGCTGGAAATAGAACAGAAACTGCTGGATCAGCTTTTTTTAATGAAAGAGGAATACCATATAAAGGGTATTAAAGCAGAATTTGAAGCAGAGGGTACGAGCTACCAGGACATGGTCCGCCTCAGACGGCTCACCCTGCAGGCGGGGGTAAAGCTCTTTGTAAAAATCGGCGGCGTAGAGGCGGTCCGGGACCTGAAGGACTGCCTTGAACTGGGAGTCGACGGTATCATCGCTCCCATGGTGGAATCCCCCTTTGGCATAAAGAAATTTCTCGACGCCTATACATCGGTATTTCCCGCCAAGGACCACCATCTGGCCATCAATATAGAAACAAAACAGGCGGTTCTATTGCTCCCCGAAATCCTTGCCACCGCATATCCCAGCATCGATGCGATTACCATCGGCCGGACCGACCTGAGCGCATCCTACTTTGACCCGGAGATTACACCGGACAGCGACTTTATCTGGGAAACTATCGAGACAATTATCGAAACTGCCGCTGACCGTTTTACCATTACCGTGGGGGGCAATATTTCCAACCTTACCCAGGAAAAAATGCCCCATTATCCCCTGGCAGCAAAAACAGTATCCTTTGTGGAAACCCGCAAGGTCATTATTCCCACAGAAGCCTTCCTGACGAACCGTTCAGCCCTGCTGGATGCCCTCTGGTTCGAAGAACTTTTCATTCTGTCCCGAAAGGAAGTGAGTGAGCGATTCCTGGCCCCAGACCTGAAACGGCTGGATAAGCTGGCAAAGCGAAGCAGCCAGCCCGTAGAACAGCCGGCAAAAGCATAGGAATCAGAAATCAGAGATAGCCCTGGGCAGCCAGGGCTTTTTTCAACCCCTCCGCATCGATAAACCGGTGTCCCTTTATGCCAAGCCGCTCCGCAGCCTGAACATTTTCCTCCAGGTCATCCACAAATACAGCCTCTTCCGCGGAATATCCCTCGGAATCTAAAATATACTCCCAGAAACGACCTTCGGGCTTTATCACCCCCATCTCCTGGGAAGCATATACCCGGTCAAAAAGGGCATAGTCCCCCTGTTTTTTATGGTACTGATAATGGGCTTCCAGGGTGTTGGTCCCGCAAACCAGTCGGTATCCCCGATTTTTCAGATCTTCGAGTATGGCCCACACAGCCCGGTCCCGCTGGGGATAAAAATAGGCACCCCAGAGGGATGCCGCTCCCCGCAAATACTCATCGGGAATATTCAGGTTGATGTGTGGATGGGCGGTTCTGGCAATCCTCTGGAACTGCTGCCAGAACTCTGTTTCGGTAATACGGCCCTCCTGAAGGAGCCGTATAAGGCCCACATTATAGGGGTTATCGGCCCCATCCCACTCAGGCAAAGCGGCAGAGATGGCAAAAAAATCTTCGGTGCTTAGATTAAGGGAGGCCGCTATAGCATGGACACAATGAAAACTTAATACGACAACTCCTCCCATATCAAAAATAAAAAGGGGTGTTTGCTTATTCATTTTGTAGGTTCTCCTGGGATGTAAATATGGGAAGGGCCAGCAGGCGAGCCCGGTTATAGCGCTGAATGATAATAAAGGGCACATTAGCGAAAATTACATAAAGAAACATAATGAGATTAGCAGGCCAGGGATTCCAGGGCAGACAGAGGGGATAGAAAAGAAAGGGTAACAGGTGGGCCAGTTCTGCCCGGCAGGTTTCCAGCATGAAACGGGAAAGGTAATCCTTATCAAAACGGCTGAGATGGGATTTATCAAAGGGATGGAGGGAGAAAAATTCCCCTGCCTCGGGGAGCCGGTCCTTCCAGGCATTAATGTTAAACCAGCGCCGATAAAAGGTGCCCCTTTTCTCCCACCGATAGAGCCTGAAAACTAAATGATCTGGCCGGTAGAGACTTTCCGGAAGCAGATGTACCAGGTAACCGCTTGCGAAATGGACCGCCACCCAAAAGAGGGCATTTATGGAGATATAAAAAAACACCATCATTGTATATGTACCTTCCGTCCCCGCCAATCTATGGGCATATGGAAGAGCTGCATGAAAAGGGACCGCAGCAGCACCAACACAAAAAAGGATGCCAGCAGAGGAAACAACAGACAGCTTATAACTGAGAAGGCACCGATTCTCCGGGCGCTGAGAAAGAGGAGTACCGCAAAGACAAAATAAGCCGCGCCATATACTATGGTAAAAAGGACGCGGCCCCCCAGGATAGATATCAGCAATTGACCCGGTATAAAAAATGAAAGGGACATAATCGAAGAGATAATCAGAATGGTCCAGAGGCTTGAACGCTGAGCCGCCACTCCCATGTTTTTTGACCAGCCGTTAAAGAGCTTTTTAAACCCTTCAGCATACATTCTAAAACTGAGCCGATCGTTATGGGGGATTGCAACGAGGGGGATACTTCGCTTTGCCAGGGCCTGCCCCAGGGCCATATCCTCCAGAATTGAGTCCCTGACCAGGGCATGACCTCCGGTTCTAAGGTAGCTTTCCCGATCCATCAGAACACAGGGACCGAAGAAACCGAGTTTTGTAGAAAAGGGGTTCCGCCATCGCCCCAGATCAAGGCCCAGCATAGCCACCAGATTAAAATAGAGGGAACATTGTTCATAGGGTTTTTCCATATAATGATAGGGCTGTATGCTTAAAACCCCGCCCTTCTGACGATGCCGGTAGATATACGATAAGGCATCCGCAGCAAGGTATACATCGGCATCAAAAAACACAATATATGCTCCGGTTGCAGCCTGGGCTCCCGCATAACAGGCCGCACTCTTGCCGCTCCAGGCTGGATCCCCTGGATGAATGACCCGGCAGCCATAACGCAGGGCCACCTCAACGGTTCTATCCGTAGACCCATCATCCACAACGATTATTTCATGGGCTTTCTGCTTTTGATGTTTTAAGGATTCTAACAGGGCGGGAAGCCTGAGTTCCTCGTTACGAGCGGGGATAATAACAGACAGGGGCAGGGTATCGATAGTATTGTCATTTTGCAGGTCATCACCCTGTGCTGGACCCGCGAGACCTGCAAGGGGAGCGGTAAAAAAACGGCGGATTCGCAGAAAGCCCAGAGATGCGAGGTAGAAAAACAGGAGGAGCTGAATCAGATCCCGCATAATAATTCCACTATAACCGGTTAAGAGCCAAAGTAAAAGGGGGCCTCATCAGGTTTGCCCCGCCGCGTGCGCGCATGCTTCGGCGAACGTTGACGCCTAAGCTAAAGCGTGCGCTGAAGCGGACCCTGAAGTTTACGCGTTCACTGAAGCTCACGCGTCAGCGGATGTGTGGGCGGACGCGTCAGCACACGCGTTCGAGTAGGCTTCGGCCAGGCTCAGGATCGCCTTCAGGTTTTTATGTGTTACCGTCTTATGGGCGCTTTTAAGGAATTCATCCATCCGCTGATATCCCTCAGCTTTAAGGAGGGCTGCCTGTATTCCCATTTCCAGCCGGTCAAGCTGTCGGATAAACCGAGCTTCGGGAGAAGCACCCGTTTCAAAGTCCTCCCAGAGGGTAAGGAGCTCCTTCCCGTTAGGGAGCCCCTCCACCACTTTTATAAAGGCTTCCCGTTCCTGCCGGTATTTATCTTCCCTGCTCACCCCATCCACCGGAGTCAGATCTCCCACATAGACCTCTCCCAGTTCATGGACCAGGGCCATTTCTATACAACGCTGCCGATCCAGACCGGCAAAATCGGGGTCTGTCCGAAGGGTATCAGCCAAAAGCACTGCGAGGAGGGCAGTTCCAAAACTGTGGTCTGCCACGGACTCAGCCCGTCCTTCCGGGACGCCCCGTTTCAGCCAGCCCTGCCGGTACAGGCCCTTCAGGTCAATCATCCTGATAAAGGACCGCAGCACCGCTTCGGTAGCGGGGTCTGGCGCTTCGGTACTCGTCGCCTTGCTGCTAAGGGCTCCGGTATCATGGCCTGGCGCTCCGGTAGCGGAACCTGGCGGCTCGCTACCCGTCGACTTGCTGCTAAGGGCCTCAGGGCGCTGCGCCTTAAGGGGCTGCACTTCGCCGCTCAAAGCTGCACTATTCAGAGCTTCGCCGCTCAGAGTTTCGCCGCTCAAAGCTGCACTATTCAGAGCTTCGCCGCTCAGAGTTTCACTGCTCAGAGCTTCACCGCTCAGAGCTGCACCGCCCCGATTTCTTGCAGCAGGTTTAAATAGCACCCCTTCACTGTCCACAAACTTACGCTTCATAGGCTAGTATCCTCCGGTCCCAGCGATCTACAAAAAAGGCTGCCACAAGCCACAGAAGGCAGACCCCAACGGTGGCAGCCCACAACAGGGTATAATTGCCACCCCGGGCCATCCAGCCGCCCACTAGCGGACCAA
>JAAYUZ010000023.1 GCA_012517385.1 Treponema sp.
CTACGACGGTACCGTTCCCTTCTCGGCCCTGGTGCGTAAGGCAAAGGAAAAGGGCTACACCGAACCGGACCCCCGGGACGACCTGAACGCCATGGATGCGGCCCGCAAAGCCTTGATACTGGCCCGGGAATGCGGTATGAACCTGGAATTCGATCAGGTTCATATCGATCCGATCCTGCCGCCGGCCTGCCTTGCGGCACCTACAGTGGATGCCTTCTTTGCGGAACTGGAAAAAGCTGACAGCCTTTTTGAAGAGCGGCGCCAGAAAGCTGCCGCCCAGGGTAAGGCCCTACGCTATGTGGCGGTGATCGAGCAGGGTAGGGCCCAGCTCTCCCTCAGGGAAGAACCCGCCGCAAGTCCCTTCCGTTCCCTGGTGGATGCGGACAATATCGTGGTGATCACCAGCGACCGCTACAGTGTGCTTCCCATGGTTATTAAGGGCCCCGGTGCAGGCGCTCAGGTAACCGCCGGGGGCGTTTTTGCCGATATCGTCCGGATTGCCCGGACCCTGGTATAAAGACCGGGTACAGAGAATAGGAGGACCGAGCCATGCCGATAGCCGATGCCGTAAAGAAAGCCCAGGAATCCGGTTCCTGGATCCGGAAAATGTTCGAAGAAGGGGCGGCCCTTAAAAAACAATACGGCGCCGATAGGGTGTACGATTTTTCCATCGGCAATCCTGACATCGAACCGCCTCCGGCCTTTCACAGGACCCTGGTACAACTAGCCACCGAGGATGCCCCGGGCTCCCACGGCTACATGGCCAATGTAGGGTTTACTGAAGTACGGGAAGCCATGGCACAAAAGGCAAGCCGGGATCATCAGGTTCAGATTGATGGATCCCATGTGGTGATGTGTGTGGGGGCTGCCGGTGGGCTCAATGTGGTTCTTAAGGCCATCCTGAATGCCGGGGATGAAGTGGTGGTTCCCACGCCCTACTTTGTGGAATACGGCTCCTATATCAGCAACCATGGCGGCAAAATGGTCCTGGTGCCCTCTGCACCGGACTTTGACCTGGATGTGGGCGCCATAACGGCGGCCCTTACCGAAAAAACCGCGGCGGTGATCATCAATTCACCCCACAATCCTACGGGCCGCATTTACCCAGGCCGCACCATACAGGCCCTGGCGGAAGCCCTCCGTCGGCATGGCGCTCAGACCGGACGCTATCCCTATCTTATTGCCGATGAGCCCTACCGGGAAATTGTGTATGAACACCGGCAGGTTGCGCCGGTTCTTTCGGCCTATGAAGAATCGATCCTGGTGACCAGTTTTTCCAAGACCCTCTCTCTACCCGGCGAACGGATTGGGTATATTGCTGTTGGGCCCAGGCTCAGCAACAAGCAGGAAATGGTTGGCGCCCTGGCCTATGCCACCCGGGTTCTTGGTTTTGTGAATGCCCCGGCCCTCATGCAGCGGGTTGTAGCCCAACTCACTGATGCCCAGGTTGATGTATCCATCTACGCCCGACGCCGGGACGCCTTTAAGGAAGTGCTGGATAAGGCGGGAATTCCCTATGTTGAACCGGAGGGTGCCTTTTACCTCTTCTGCCAGGTCCCGGCCCGGCGCCATGGTCCTGCCGTTGCCGCGGACAGCGCCACCCCCATCGATGTACAGTTTGTGAACCACCTGAAGGATCACCTGATCCTGGCGGTCCCCGGCACCGGCTTTGGTGACAGCGGCTACTTCCGCCTGGCCTACTGTGTCGATGAATCCATCATCCGCAATTCCGCCGGTGCCTTTCAAAAGGCCATGGAAAGCTGGTAAAAGAATTATACTTCTAAAGAAGCAAAGGAAATGAGTTTTTCTATAGACACGTGTTACAAACATAAGGTCGGGTCGCATGTCCAACTTGTCCACCCGACCAAGCCCGGCAAGGTCACGGTGCCTCACCCCAAGAAGGACCTCGCGCCGGGCACGGTACGAAGTATTGCCCGCCAGGCAGGGCTTAATCTGGAGGCATGAGATGAAAACATACCTGTATCCCGCATATTTCCGCCGCGTCGAGTCCGGTGACTATTCCGTAGATTTCCCCGACCTTCCCGGCTGCGTGTCCGCCGGAAAAAGCCTTGAGGAGGCTCTCGTCATGGCCCGTGAGGCGCTCTCTCTTCACCTGTACGGTATGGTCGAGGATGGCGACGAGATTCCCGCCCCTTCCGACCCTGCCGATCTCCCCGCCGAGCCAGGCTCCTTCGTTGCCCCCGTGGAGGGACGCCCAGAAATGGTCGGCGACGAGATTCGCAACCGTGCCGTCAAGAAGACCCTCACTATCCCCTATTGGCTCAACGAGGCCGCCGAGGCCCAGCGCATCAACTTTTCACAGGTTCTTCAAGAAGCCTTGCGGGAGCGCATCAGATAGCTCATTCAGTCCAAATAGGCCAGCCCAATTTTATCCAGGGCAGCGAAGCCCCCTGCTGGCTATGGAAACAGTGCCCCCTGCTTCTCTTGTACTCAGCATAGAAATATAGTACATTTATTAACTATGAGGAAAGCGGACCTGGAAACCGTAACTAAAGTATGGCAAGCCTGCACCTGGGGTAATACAAAAGAAACTCCGGAACAGTGGCAGGAAATTCTATCGGGGAATGATGAAGGGTCTCGGCAACGCTTATTTCAAAAAATGTTTTTTGAATCCATCGATTATAATTCTATTGTAGCATTGTTTGACACCGATTCAATTCGAACATACCTTTTGGAATTAAACAAACCTCTTTCCCGACCACACCTGGAAAAACGCCGCAAAATTTGGCGCTACCTTTTTTGCGGAATCCGGGAACCCATTCCAGAACTGGACTGGATTAGCTGAAAAACCATTGTCCATACCCCTCGAATAATGCTATAGTTAGCTTGAGCCAAGGGATGCGTATAACAGAAGCTGAACGGGAAATAATACGAAACACCTGCCTCGAAGTATTTCATATCGATGAGATATATCTCTTTGGCAGTCGCCTCGATGACAATGCAAAGGGTGGCGACATAGATTTATATATTAAATTGCAAAACAATCCTCCCGCAAGCCAACAGTTCGAAAAAAAATTGGAATTTCTTGCCCTGCTTAAACAACGAATAGGGGACCAAAAAATTGATGTAATCCTAGCTAAAAATCCGAACCGGCCTATTGAACAAGAAGCCTTAGCCAAGGGAGTGAAATTATAGCTTATGGACCAGGTCCGCTACACTATAGCAGGAGAAACAGATGGTAAGTCCCTCCGATGCAGCCAAAACTATTCGTGCTAAAAATGAAGTTGAGC
>JAAYUZ010000163.1 GCA_012517385.1 Treponema sp.
CTGGACCCCTTTCTTAAATTCCCCGGTCCCCTTACCATTGCAGTATTACCTGGTTTACCCTATTCAGCGGAGGCTGCAAAACGGATCCGTGCGGCGGGGAAAGAGGTTATTCTTCATCAACCTATGGAAGCCATTGGAGGCCAGAATCCGGGGCCGGGCGCCATATATTCGGATATGACCCAGGAAGAAATTGAGGCTGTGTTGAAAAAGAACCTTGCCCAGGTGGGGCCCGTTGTAGGAATGAATAATCATCAGGGTTCAAAAATCACCGCGGATGAGCGTATTATGGAAATAGTTCTCGCCTTTTGCAGGCGAAATGGTATATATTATTTAGATTCAAGGACTACTGCTGAAACGGCAGTCCCCGCTGTTGCAGAGCGGATGGGAATACGAATCGGGGAGCGCGATGTGTTCGTAGACAACATTCAAGAAAAGGCGGCCATGATCCGCTTTATGGAAGAGGGACTGCAGAAGGCAGAAAAGAAGGGTGCCGCAATTGTTATTGGCCATGTGTGGTCTAATGAACTGGCCGCTACCCTGTCCGAACTCTATCCGGAACTGATTGCCCAGGGGTTTTCTCTTACCACCGTATCCCGAATCATGATGGGAACCTTTGAAGATGAAGGTTTTGGGGATTGAATCTTCCTGCGACGAATGCGCAGCCGCGGTTGTCGAGGACGGAACAAGAATACTATCCAATGTGGTCGCTACCCAGATACCCTTTCATGAGGTGTATAACGGGGTAGTACCGGAAATTGCAAGCCGCATGCATACCGAATGGATCAGCGGGGTGGTAAAAACTGCCCTGTCCGATGCGGGCTGTAAACCCTCAGATATTGATGGGGTGGCCGCCACAGCCCAGCCTGGTCTGCTGGGGTCCCTCCTGGTAGGTTTAAGCTTTGGCAAAGCCTTTGCATACAGTCTGGACAAGCCCTTTATCGCGGTGGACCACATGCTGGCCCACCTCTATGCGCCGATGCTTTCCGAGAAGGTAGAATATCCCTTTCTTGGTTTACTGGTATCCGGAGGCCACAGCATTATCTGCAGGGTCGATAATTTCGATGCCATAACAGTCCTGGGGACCACCATCGATGATGCGGTGGGGGAAGCCTTTGACAAGGTCTCCAAGTATTACGGTTTTGGCTATCCCGGCGGAGTTTATATTGATAGGCTTGCAAAGGCCGGTGACAGCAGTGCCTTTAAATTTCCCCTGCCTAACCTGCATAAGGGCGAACATCGATATGATGTCTCCTATTCGGGGCTGAAAACCGCGGTTATCAACCAGATAGAACAGTTCAGGCAGACCGATGCGGAGGGAAAGCCCGCTGCCATGACCCCAGAAAATATCGCTGCGTCCTTTCAGAAGACCGCTATAGATATTTTGCTGCGAAGTTTATACCGCGCGGTGGAAGATACGGGGCTTACCACGGTAGTAGCAGGGGGTGGTGTGGCGGCTAATTCCTATCTGCGGCAATGCCTGGCTGAACGCAGGGATCTGCGCTGTCTCTTTCCGCCCCTCAACCTCTGCGGTGATAATGGGGCCATGGTGGCCGGTCTGGGATATAAATACCTTGCCCGGGGTGAGCGGTCCCCCTGGAATGTAACCGCTTCTGCCCGGGTGAGGGCGTTTAAGCGTCGTTACCCCTAGGGGCGCCGTTTGTAATCTCTGAGGAGCCCCCGGGGTAAAGGGCGCGAAGGTCCTCATTATCTGGATATAAGCGGGGCGCTTCCGGAATTGGTTCTGTTACAAGCCGGCCCGCAATACCACGAACCGCCTGTGAAAAAGGACTATCCCGCTGCAGGAGCATGGCAGGTTTCCGGGCTGCCACAGATGTACTTACTAAAGGGTCCTTTGGAATATATCCAATGTATTCCACAGAAAGCTGAAGATTTTTCTGGGCAATTTCCCGTAGCTTTATACCAACCCCCAGGTCCTGGGGACCAGTTCCCATATTAAGTACAACCCGGGGATAGAGCTTCTCTATCTGTTGAAGCGCGGTATGGGTATGTTCCGGGAATTGCTGTAAGAGGGACTCTTTAAGTGTCTGGTAGGTATTTGCGGTCCCTTCCATCTTTTGTGAAAAGAAACCGGTAATAAACTGACGTTCCGGACCTTTCTGCGGGAAGGATCTCATGAGGGCCCGATAAAAAACAGTCTTAAGAAATGAGTAGGCATTAAGAATCGCCGTGCTTTCCCCCATGGTTATGATTAGGCCGGAACTGCTGGTAAGAAAGAAATCGACCGTATTATACGATGAGCCTGCTCCGAGATCCATGAGTATGTAGTCCGCAGGGAGCTTAGAAATCCCTTTAATAATTTTTTGTTTGGTAAAGAAATCGAGGTTTGCTGTGCCCGGCAGCAGGGTGTCGCCGGGAATAAAGAACAGCCGGGATATCTCGGTCTGGATAAGCAGGGCATCGAGATTTGTTTCGGTCCGGTACACCAGGTTGCCTATACCAGGGTGTCTGTTCTTTATTCCCAAGAGGGTGTGAAGGTTCGACGCTCCCAGATCTAGATCGATGAGGACCGTGGTCTTTCCAAGTTCTGCAAGGGCAACAGCGCAGTTCACCGTAAAGACACTTTTCCCAACACCGCCCTTACCTGACGCAACCGGTAGTAGTACTGCCATACCATAAGTATGGGTAAATCGGGGTCCTGATGCAAGTGAAAAAGGGTTGTAGAAAAGTCGGGTAGTATTGTAAAAACTATAGTGTATAGGGCTTTACTTTTTTTTAGCATTCAGGTATAGTAGCCCGTACTTTATATGTATAGGATACTCCGGAAGGAAGGTTTGTTATGTCACGGACTTGCGATATCTGCGGAAAACACACGGTAACTGGAAATAAGGTCAGCCATGCAAAAAATCATAGCCGTCGTACCTGGAAACCAAACCTGGTAAAGGTAAAGACTGAAATACAGGGGACTACCATTACCCTCAAGCTCTGCACCCGCTGCCTAAAGAGCGACTATGTTACCAAGAAGGTCTAAGGTTAATAAAACCTTGCCCGCATGTCAGCTGGCTTTCCGCCAGACTGAAACCTGAAGAGACTGCCCCGAACAGGCAGTCTTTTTTTTGTACCCGGCAGAGGGCCATCAATGTTGTATGGGCTCCCAGGTCCCAGATAGTTCCAGCCTGGAAAGCCTGTTACAGCTGAACAGTAAGTCCGTCGTAAGCTGGGGAGACCCTCTGTAAACTGATGTTCTGTTTTTCGATATACCTGCATACTTCCTGATGAGAAAAATCGTGACACAGGTGGGTGAACAGCCCCTGTCTCGGCTGCACCCTTTGGATAAGCTCAAGTGCCTGGTCAAAACTGAAATGGGTGGGATGGGGCCGCTTCCGGAGGGCTCCGATTACAAGTATATCCAGGTTCTGGAGCAACTGAAGGCTGGTATGAGGAATTTCGCTGACATCGGTCAGGTAGGCGACGCGGGCTGGACCTTCTTCTACAAGCCAGCCCAGGATGGGGAGCCTGCCATGGTAAACCGGAACAGGTGTAATAAGAAGACTTCCTATACGGATAGATTCAATGCCAGCTCCATCGGTCTCCACAATAGTTGGCTGGAGTTGGGGTTTGCCGCCGCCGATCTGGGTTTCCCTGAACACATAACTGAAACGGGCCTTCATTTCATCTATGGTCGGCTTGTTACCGTAGACCGGTAGTGGTGTATGACAGCTTAAGGGCCGTACATCATCTAACCCATGAAGGTGATCCGCATGGGCGTGGGTGAGGAAAATTGCATCCAGTTTGTGAAGCTTTGAGCGGATTGCCTGAAGCCTGAATTCTGGCCCCGTATCAATGATCAGAGTTTCCCCTGTGTTGCCCCGTACCAACAGAGAAGCCCGAAACCGCTGGTTCCTTGTGTCAGCGGAAGTACAAACCGGGCAGGCACAACCCACAACGGGGATTCCATGGCTGGTACCGGTACCAAGAAATTCTATAATCATAGGCTTTTGTTGTATCAGGCCGGAAACTCCACGTCAACCTGAGGGTCGGTTTGCAGGCTTGCGATAACATCTCATACCTATTACTATTATACTATGGCAGATGCAGAACTGGTCCGGGTGCTGGATTACATATTGAATCGTTCCGATGAAAATACCATAGAGGCCATTGCGGCGGCGGTGGTCCGGCGTAAGCGGGACCTTTCACTCTTTGGTTCTGCAGGATTGCCTGATCCGAAAACCTGGGCCCATAAAGTAGCTGCCGATGTGAATGTAAATGCCAGTCTGGAAGGAATTCGGAATACGGTCCGTAACATGGTTTCTGAAATGCTCAGACGGGAAGCCCCAGAACTAAGCGATGAGGAGCGGGAAGAGCTCCTTAATGCCTGGGTGCCCCTGGAGGCTGCCGGGGCTGGCAAAGGACCGGGAAAAAGACCGGGAAAAGGGGCAGGAAAAAGACTACCGCCGGAGGTGCTTGCCACGATGGTTCATCAATTTGTGAGTTATTCAATGGGGACCATGCTCCCCCAGGAGGATGGGGGCCTCCGGAAAGAACTCGGTGCCTGGCCTGAGCGATACTGGGAAGCCTTTCCCCAGATTATTCGGTCCCTTATTACCGATTATATTGATGGAACTATAGATGAAGGGGAATTTTCCCGCAAGCTTATGGCCAGCATTCAGGTTGCCACGGGTTCATAAAGCGGTAATGTAAAGGGGCTGTGCCCAGTCACAAGAGCCCTCGCTACAGGACAAAGGAAGTAGGAATTATGCTGCAAGCTGAATCGATTGCTCTGCCATTTACCGATGCTGAACGGGTTATCGGATCTGAACTGGAGGAGCAAAAACAATGGATATCAGAATATCGGGGCATGGACCTCTTTCTCGATTTTCCCATTGCGGTAATGGCCTTTAATAGTCATAGACAGATTGTGTTTATCAATACGAAAGCCCGTGCCTTGGCAGCTGATCCAAAAAGTGAGCCCTATGGGCTGCGGCCCGGGGAGGCCTTCGGGTGTATCCATGCCAACGAAACCCCTGGGGGCTGCGGTACGGCAAATTTCTGCAGGTATTGCGGGGCCGCTAAAAGCATTGCCAGCGCCCTTTCCGGGGCCATAGATCTTCAGATGTGCCAGATAGACCGGATGGTTCCTCAGCACCATGAGCAGCTGGACCTTCTTGTCTGGACCAAGCCCTTTACCACCCATGAACAGGTTTTTATCATTGCAGCCCTGATAGATATCTCTGCGGAACAGCGGAAGGATACCTTTGAACGGATATTTCTGCATGATATTTTGAATACCGCCACATCCATACAGTCGGTGTTGTATATGATTGATGATAGTCAGGATGGTATCCGGGAATATCTGGATCTGGCAAAGCTTGCGGCGGAACAGCTCGCCGAGGAGATCCAGACCCATCGGAGTATCTGGGCTGCGGAGCATGGGAAATTGGCACTGAACGCATCCGTAGTATCCGCACCTGATTTATTAAAAAAGGTGGGTGCCTTATATAATTTCATGGCTGAAGAGCGGGGTATTAAAGTAAACATACATCCCTGCGGCGTAAAAAAGATTATCAGCGATGAGGTTCTCTTAAAAAGGGTTGTATCCAATCTGGTGAAGAACGCCATAGAAGCCTGCCACAGCGGTGAGACGGTTGAACTCCTCTGTTTTGACAGGGGTGATGCGGTGGAGCTCCAGATAAAAAATCCTGCGGTCATTGATGATGAGGTTCAGTCGAACCTGTTTAAGCGGTCCTATTCGACCAAAGCAAAAGGGCGGGGCTGGGGAACCTACGCGGCCCGCCTTTTTATAGAAGAGTACCTGGGGGGCCGCATCACTTTTGAAAGTTCCCCCGAAACGGGGACCATCTTTACGATAAAGCTTCCGGACGATCCGGTGTTCCCACCCGGGACAGGTTCTTAATCCGTTCAATTTCATCCCGGATTGCAGCAGCCTGTTCAAACTCAAGCCGTTTTGCGTGTTCAAGCATTTCTGCCTCCAGGGCTTTAATGAGCTGCTGCCGCTGGGCAGGGATCAGCACGTTGTAGGATTTTTCCAGCACCTCGACCGAAGTAACCGCTGCAGCCTTTTCTTCTTCCTGGTGGCGGACCAGAATGTCTGCAATTGCCTTCTTTACCGTTGCCGGGGTGATGCCATGGGCTTCGTTGTAGGCCATCTGAATCTTCCGCCTCCGCTCCGTTTCAGCAATGGCCTCTTTCATGGCATCGCTCATCCGGTCCGCATACATGACCACCTTGCCCGCCGCATTACGGGCCGCCCGGCCTATGATCTGGATAAGGCTGGTAACGGAGCGGAGGAAGCCGATCTTGTCCGCATCCAGTATCGCAATAAAGGAAACCTCAGGCAGGTCTATCCCTTCCCGCAAAAGGTTAATACCGACCAGCACATCAAAATCGCCCTGGCGAAGCTGGGTAAGTATTTCCACCCGTTCTATGGTTTCCACTTCGCTGTGAATGTACCTGACCTTAAGCCCCAGACCGGTAAGGTAGTCTGTGAGGTCCTCGGCCATTTTTTTTGTAAGGGTGAGCACCAGGGACCGCTCCCCATTGGCAATTCTCCGGCGGATTTCGGCATAAATATCCTCCATCTGGCCTTCGCTGGGCCGGACTTCTATTTCCGGATCCAGTAAGCCCGTGGGCCGGATTACCTGTTCCACTACCTGGCTGGACTGTTGTAATTCGGTTGGTCCCGGGGTGGCGGACACAAAAATGGTCGCAGAAAGACGCTGGACAAATTCATCGTACCGGAGGGGCCGGTTATCCAGGGCGGAGGGAAGCCGGAAGCCGTACTCTACAAGGCTCTGTTTCCGGGAACGGTCCCCCGCATACATGGCACCAATCTGGGGCAGGGTCACATGGCTTTCATCAATAAAGGTGAGGTGGTCCCTGGGAAAATAGTCGATGAGGGTATCCGGCGGTTCACCAGGGGCACGGCCTGCCAGGGGGGCTGAATAGTTTTCTATACCCGGGCAGTAACCCATTTCGGTCAGCATTTCTATATCGTATTCTACCCGTGTTTTCAGCCGCTCAGCCTCAAGAAGTTTTCCCGTGCTTTGCAGGAATTCGTAGCGTTCCGCCAGCTCGGTTTTTATTTTTTCCAATGCTTGATCAATCATATCCTGGGGCATGACAAACTGTTTGGCGGGGTATATTAAGGCCCGGTCCAGGTCTTCCAGCACCTGGCCAGAAATGGGATCGAAGCGGCGAATCCGGCTTACCATGTCCCAATCGAGTTCGATCCGATAGGCCTCTTCCAGGTATGCGGGGTAGATTTCCAGGGTATCCCCCCGGCGGCGGAACCGTCCCCGGTCCAGGACCGCATCGTTCCGTTCATATTGGAGTTCAACAAAACGCCGCATGAGGGCATTGGTGTCGATGGTTTCCCCTACCGCCACCGTAGCGGTCATCTTGCGGTAGACCTCAGGTGTGGCAAGCCCGTAGATACAGGATACGGTGGCCACAATGATCACATCCTGCCGTTCCATCAGGCTGCGGGTGGCGGAAAGCCGCATCCGCTCTATCTCATCGTTTATAGATGCATCCTTTTCTATATACAGATCCCGGCTCGCCACATAAGCTTCGGGCTGGTAGTAGTCGTAATAGGATACGAAGTATTCCACCGCATTGTGGGGAAAGAACCCCTTGAACTCCCGATACAACTGGGCAGCCAGGGTTTTATTATGGCTGATAACCAGGGTGGGTTTTTGAACCGCTTCGATTATTTTTGCCATCGTAAAGGTTTTCCCCGAACCGGTAACACCCTTCAGGGTTTGATACTGGTCTCCAGCTAAAACACCCTTTGCAAGGGCATCTATAGCCTGGGGCTGGTCCCCCGCAGGTTCATAGGGAGCTACAACTTGAAATGGTCGCATGGGTTTAGTATGGAGCGGGGAAGAAGAATTTGCAAGAGGGCTATACAGATGTATAGCAGCTCTGTTTGTATCAGCAGACAGAGATGTGTGGTTTTTGCAAAAACCCCATGAAACTGATGATTAATTCTATCGTAGGCTTACTGAAATTATATTTGTATTTTAGTCATGTATGTAGTATTTTTGTATTGATATGAAAGTGAAACTAATTACTGTTTTTTTAACCTTATTATTCGCATATTCCTGCACGAGTAATTCAAATACATCTGACCCAAAGAAGGAGGTTCCCATGGCAGTTCAAAAACAGGCCGATGCTAATAATATTTGTGTGATTCCCGACGAGGTACTGAGAAAGAACCTCAGTCCTGAACAATATGCGGTAGCAGTGCAGGGTGGGACAGAACGTCCCTTTGCTAATGCCTATTGGAACAACCATGAAGAGGGTATTTATGTTGATGTGATAGATGGAACACCCCTCTTTTCATCCAATTCCAAGTACGATTCCGGGACAGGCTGGCCCAGTTTCTGGGAGCCCCTGGATAAAAACACCCTGGAATTTGTTGAGGACACTTCCTTTGGTATGCGCCGGGTAGAAGTGCGGTCCAGGTCTTCCGGAGCCCATCTGGGGCATGTGTTTACCGATGGGCCAGAACCGACGGGTCTCCGGTACTGTATGAATTCTGCATCGCTGCGATTCATCCCTAAGACTGAACTGGAATCGGCGGGCCTGGGGCGGTACCTTAGTCTTTTTGAAACATCTAAAAAATAAACTAATTATCAAGATTTGTAAAAACGTCGTGATATAATAAAAAATATGAGTAAAATAATAAGGTAATATTGTAATTTGGGTCTGTGGATAACGAACTATCAGAGGGGTGTTTATGAAAAAACCTTTTTTACTGATCGGTATGGCTTTAATCTTTGCAGGGTTTATCCTCCCTATTCCACTTAAGGTTTCATGGACCGAAGGTTCAATTTTAGTAAAAACTGGTTCCGAATGGAAACCTCTTGAAATCGGCACCACCGCAGATAGCTCCAGTGTTATTCAACTTAAAAAGGACAGTTTTGTAGAATTTACCTATGCTGGGGGTAAGCTGGTCCTCAGTGCCGAGGGCATATATACCCTGGATAAGCTGCTTGCCAATGCGAATAAACAACAGCAGGAACGGTCAACCGTGTTATCTAAGGTGGGAAAGCTGGTTACTAACAAAATTCCGGCCTCTACCACCGTGGCAGGTGTTCGGGGAAGCGAGCAGGACAGTGCTTCCGGTATAGATTGGATTACCGATGAAGATTCCAGTCCGAGCCAACCTGACCCGGCTGCTGATGCCTATAGGTTATTGCAAAACGGTGCATATCCCGAGGCTGCTGCAGCCTTTGCAAGGCTTATTCCGAATGCCCCCGACAGTGTAAAAACAGAATACCAATACAGTCAGGCCTGGTGTCTGGCATCAGCTAATGACCTGGTTGGGGCTATAAAATTGCTGCGTGTCATGCCTGCTTCGGGGCCCGTTAAAATTCAGCGGGCCCTGTTATTAGCCCGGCTTAACCTGGAAACAGGGGCCATCCCAGAGGCTATTCAGGTGCTTGAGTCGGTGCGGTTTTCGCCAGAACTGGAAACCGATGACCGTGTTCTTGTGCAGGGGATGCTGCAGGAAGCCAGAGCCCTGAAGTCCCAATAAGGGGGTGAACTATGAAGCGTATAATACAAGGGGGAATAATTTTTGCTATCCTTGCATCGCTGGCTGCCTGCCCCCTTCCTATTTCTGAAGAAGCCGTATCCCGCGCCCGGGATACAACACCGCCGATAATCACCGTAGAAGCACCAGCAGAATATGCTACCTATTCCAGGTTGATTGTTATTACCGGTATGGTACTTGATTCGACGGACACAAAAACAGAAGGTAAGGTTTCCAGCCTTACCTACGAAATTCTTTCCCATACCACCCCGCAAGAGGCGGTCATTGCAAGTGATAAAAGTTTCAGAATTGAGATCCCTAATGATTTAAAAGAAAACATTGTCATTCTCCTTACAGCAATAGCTTGGAAAGGCAATGCAACAGAATCTCGGCTTCCTCTGGTGTATACCGGGAACGACATCCCTACCTTTAATACTACTGAGGGAAACCGGAAGGTGACGTTGCAGTGGGATTCTGTCCCTGGCGTACAGTCCTATCGTCTCTATTACGAAGCCTCTGCTCAGACACCGAATCCTTCCACTTCCCCCTATGTCGATGGCATTTCATCACCCTATGTGATGAGTAATTTGAGTAATACAAAGCTTTACAGTTTCCTGCTTGAAGGAACAAACAGCGATGGAAAAAAGAATTACTCCGAAGTAAAGCGATCTATTCCGCTTTCGCGGTTTGATTTATTTCCATCAACCTATTCGTATTTTAATTCTATAGAAGTAACATGGAAAAACTATCCAGGTATTACCACCTATGAGGTATTCAGATCTACCAATCCTGGTGGGCCCTATGTCTCTGTTTCTGGTCCGATAAGTGGTTCAAAATATAAGGATTTTAGTATACGGCAGGGGGATACCTACTATTATCTTGTAAAACCTGCCCAATACAGCACGGTTCAGAGCTGGTATGTTGAGGCTTCTTCCGATTCATTTCCAGCAAGGAATGATGCCTTTATTACAACGCTGACCGATTCTAACTTTCCTGTTGATGCGGTGGTTTCAGGTTCCTATCTGTATGTGGCTGATTATTATTTTGGCCTGCGGATCTATTCCCTGGAAAATCGGGCCCTTCCTGTGCGTGTTGCATCAATCTCCTTTTCTGGTGGTGCCTCAGCACTGGCAATTTCGAATAATTATGCCTATGTGCTCACCACCGGCAAGAAACTCGAAATTGTTGATATTACCGATCCTTTAGCTCCACAGAAACGGGGCTCCGTTTTAATCACCACTAATGCTGATTTCCAGGGGGAGGGAGTGGCTGTCCTGGGGAATCTGGTGTTTATTGCCGGCTTTAATGACGGGATGTATGTAGTAGATGCAAGCAATGTTTCATCTCCGGTAGTACGGATCTCCCAGGCTGGCAAAAATGCTATGACGCAAAATTATTCCGTAGCTGTTCAAAACCGTTCCGGAACCAGGATCATTTTTGCAGGCGGGTATAATGCATCCCTGTTGTATACGGTTACTGGCCCGGATAATGCCCCCGTATTGACCCAGCAGACCGGTGCTCTTCCTTATGCAGGAAGCGGTGTATTTTCTGGTACTACCCTGTTTATTGCATCAAGCTGGGATGTGGCTGCCTATAATACAGCAACACTGAATTCCCCCGTGTCTTTAGGCTCCGTAAGTCCCTTAAACGGTGTAGCAGGTACGGAAAAGCTGGCTGTTTCGGGGAACCGGCTCTATGTAAGCCTCAGGGATTATGGGTTTGCTGATATTGATATCACTATACCCGGTTCCATGTCGGTAGTATATCTTTATAATGCCCAGGGCAGTCCTAAGGGGCTGGCGGTTGCCAACGGTTTCGGGTATATCACCGCTGGTCAGGGGGGAGGCATTCATGTGTTTGGTCTGGGGAATACCAGTACAATAAGCCTGGTGAGTACCCTGTCTAACCTTACCGAGGGGTCAACCCTGACTGCCTATCGGGATGTGCTCTTTGTGGGTGAACGGTATCAGATAGAAAGCGCCTATGAATCGTACCCGGTTCTTTTTGATATCGGCAATCCTGGGGCTGTAACGAAACGAAGCGGAACCGTTTCTCCGAACTATTCCAACTTTGCCTTTGCCCCTGCGGGGGACTATATGATCCTTGCCGCAGAACGGTCAGGGGCTACCTTCTGGAATGTAGCTAATCTGGCTAGTCCGCAGCCTATAGGTACCTATGTGCGTCTCCCCGGAAGCTATGCCTGGTCTGTTGCGATCAGCGGAAATGTGGCCCTGATTGGGACCGCCGGGTCCTATCTTAACGTTCTAGACCTCTCCTATGACAATAGTATCAGTGTTCTGGGTTCTATAAAAACAGCCACTGTTGTGGGAGATACCACCGAAATACGGGGCATTGCAGTTCAGGGGTCTTTGGCTTTCCTGGCAAATGAAACCGCGGGATTGCGGATTGTGGACTTTAGTTCCCCCGGTTTTCCCATACTGCTGAATGGGTATGGGGCCCTCCCTGCAGGCGGCTCAGCAGCAGCGGTTGCAGCCACCGAATCTCTGGTCTTAGTCGCAGATTCGGTAAATGGTCTTTTAATCTATGACAGTTCTACGGTCCGTTCCTGGACCGGTGCTCAGGGCCGTATCTGGCCTGCAAGTCCCAGCGGCGGCGGTGCCTATGATGTTAAGGTACGGGGGAACTATGCCTATGTAGCCCGGGGGGCCGCAGGACTGGATATCTGGGATATTTCCAATCCTTATAATCCGGTAAAGGTTGGGAACTTTTTAGCGGGGGGCTTTAGTCCAATTCATATCACCCTGTATAAAAAGCAGCTGTATGCCCTGGACGGTAACGGGAAGCTCTATGTTTTGAATTTAGTTCCCTAAGGGGGGGATGGTTATGAAACGGTTTTTATACCTGTTATGTGTCATAGTTCTATTGAGTACGGCCTGGTTTGCCCAGGCCCAGCAGGGGACGGGCAGTGAAGACTTGAATGAACTCTATCGGTTCCCCCTATCGATCGGGGTTGATTATCTTGGGCTGCAGGCCCTGTCGGGCTTTTCTTCGGATTTTGCGATCAGGTCTCTGGGTACGGAACTTCGGCTTCCTTTCCCCTTTTTACCTGTTCTGCAGGCGCGATTCTCGGCGTCACAGACATCGGTGATCCAGAATGGGAGTACCGGAAACGGATTCTGGGATCATTCTATCTGGGATGCTGGGGTGGGGTTCTTATATGCTACCAGGTTCTCAAAGAATTTTGAGCTGGGTGCCGGAATTTCTGTTGGGGTGGGGCAGACCTATTTTTCTAACCTGGATCCGGCCGGTGTAGTTGGATCTCCACTTGTTTTCGGGCAGGGTGAGTTAAGGATAAGTCTCATACCTTCGTATAATTTTTCTGTGGATCTTCGGCCCTCTCTTAGATACAGCCAGAGCCTTGGGCCTTTAACTGAATTTAATGGAGTCTCCGTCGGCTTCGGTTTTGGTGCCGCCTATAGATTTGGACAGGATCCGGACAGCGCTGCGGCACTTGCCAGGGCTTTCCGGCTTTCAGGCCTTAATATGCCCAATCTTTTTGCTGCGATGCAGAGTTACTATGCGAATAATCCCTTTGCTGTTCTGGAGTTAACCAATGATGAACGCCAGGAATTGCAGAATGTGGAAGTTTCATTTTTTCAAAGTGGGTATATGGATGCCCCAACACCGGTAGCGACCTTTGATAAGGTTCCCGGAAAGGCCGCTATTTCCATCAATATGGTCGCTTCTTTTAATCAGGAAGTATTTAAGACAGAAGGCATCACCCCCTTAACCGGTGAACTTCTGGTAAGCTATCGTTACAAGGGCAGAGCTGTAGAACAGAAGTTTCCCATTTCCTATGAATTGTATGATAAGACCAATATCGTTTGGGACGATGACCGAAAGGTTGGGGCCTTTATAACTCCTTCCGATTCGGCGCTGAGAAATTATGTTGCTTTTGTGCGGCAGTCCCTTAAGGCTGATACAAATCCTCAGCTCAATGAAGGTCTGCAAATTGCCGCCCAGATATATGCAGGACTGACAAGACTAGGACTCATCTATCAGGCAGATCCGGTTTCTCCTTTTATAAAAGCCCAGGAAAAACAATCACTGCTGGATTCTGTAAGCCTGGGAAGGGATACCCTGCGGAGGGGAACCGGCGATTGTGATGACCTCACGGTGCTGTATGCAAGCCTTCTGGAATCTGCGGGCATAGAAACGGGCTTTATCACCGTTCCAGGTCATATTTATGCAGTATTTAATACCAGGATTCCAAGCAGAGATTTCCGGGAGCTTTACCCTGACCGCAGTATGTTCCTTGTGGTCAATGATTCCCTCTGGATTCCTGTGGAAGTCACCCTGATTGGCAGACAAAGTTTTTTTGATGCCTGGGCTAAGGGGGCGGAACTGTGGAACCTCTATGAAAAGGACCAGGAAAAGCGGGCTTTTTACCGGACCATGGATTCCCAGAAAGTATACCGACCGGTGGCGCTAAGGGAGTCAGATCTGGGTTTGCAGTATGGCAGTCCTGATGCCCTCTCAGCCTTGTATAAGGTAGAACTGTCCCGGATCTCCGACGGAATTTTTGAGCCCCTGCTCGCGGCGGCTACGAAAAGTAACGGTAAACAGGATTGGACCTATCTTGGAATAGCCTATGCAAAATTCGGCAGGTTAAAGGATGCTGAAGCTGCGTTCAACCGGGTGATAAAATTGGATGCCAATTCTATTGGTGCTCAGGTGAATCTGGGGAATATCGCCTATCTGCAGCGGGATTACCGAAAAGCCCTGTCCCAGTATCAGGCGGCTTATTCCATACTTTCTAAACAGGGTAAGCAGAACAGTCTGACCGCACAGAAGATTCTGGTGAGTATGTCCAAGTCTTATACGGGTCTTAAGGATTTTGCTCAGGCCCGTGCAACCTTTGAAAAGGCAACCGCAATTGACAGTAACCAGGTTCGGGAATTTGCCTATCTGGCCCAGGTTGGGGCAGGCTCCGATGTTGCCCGGGGAAATAATCAGGATGATGTGCTTCTTTTTATAACTGAAGAATAGGACAGCGCAGGATCACACCAGAAAAGCGGGTCATGCATTAAACCTTGAAAGTCCCACTCTTGCAGCGGGGGGGCCCCCTGTGATACAAAAAGGGTATGTTCAACCTATTTACAAACTATCCGGGGGAGCTCGCCGCCCTGGGGACCTCCCTCTGCTGGACCGTGACTGCCCTAGCCTTTGAATACGCAGCAAAGCGGATCGGTTCCTTAGCCTTAAATATCCTGAGACTTTTTGTGGCACTCCTCATTTTTATGACCATCAATCTGATATTGCATGGGCAGCCTATTCCGTTGGATGCGGGAAGCGGGGTCTGGTTCTGGCTTACCCTTTCAGGGCTGGTCGGTTTTGTTTTTGGCGATATCTTTTTATTCCAATCCTATATTGATATCGGGGCCCGAACAGCCCAGGTTATCTTTGTTTCTTCGCCCCTTATGACAGCCCTCCTGGGTTTCCTGTTGCTGGGGGAAAAAATAAGCCCCAGGGGGATTCTGGGCATGCTGATTGTGGTGGGGGCGATTATCTGGGTTATTTTGGGAAAGACCGATGCTGAAGCCAGCAGGGCCCCAGAAAAAGAAGCCCCTATCCTGGAGGGTGAAACCCCAGGCTCTCCTAATGGGACTACCCATGGAAACCCGCCCCACAGGGTCCGGGGCATCATCTTTGCCTTCTTAGGCGCCCTGGGGCAGAGCGGCGGGCTGATACTTTCTAAAATTGGTGCCCCCCACTATGATCCTTTGCAGGCCACTGAGATACGGGTCATTGCGGGCTTAGCAGGCTTTATTATCATGGCTCTTATGCTGGGAAGAATCGCTGAACCATTACGGGCCCTCAGCAACAGGAGTGCTGTAAAGGCCCTCAGTCTGGGCGCCTTCTTTGGCCCCTTCCTCGGCGTCAGCCTGGGCCTCTTCGCGGTGCAGCGGGCTAATACGGGTGTGGCAGCCACCCTCATGGGGCTTACGCCTATCCTCATCGTGTTTCCCTCGGTCCTGCTCTATAAGGAAAAACTTACCCTCCGTGAGGTGCTGTGTGCAGGATTGGCGGTGCTCGGTTTAACCCTGCTGTTTTTATCCTGATGCGATAAGGAGAAAATTATGTTCTTTTTTAATAAGGAATTAAAGTCAGTTCAGCTTGATGAAAAGTCGGAGCGTACAATAAAGGCCCGTGGTGGCAGTCTTATGGCCTCTGAAATGCACTTTTTGCCTGGTGGAGTCGGAGCCATGCACAGTCATCCCCATGAACAGATTGTGTATGTGCTGGAAGGGGAAGCCGATTTTACCTTGGGAAATGAGACCCGCCGGATTGGTCCTGGTGATTCAATCTATATTGCCCCCAATGTGATCCATGGAGTAGTTGCCATAACTCATTTCAGAGCCTTGGACATCTTTTCTCCTCAACGGGAAGATTTTTTGCGGAACCGGGTATGACTTCCTCCTCGACTGCTCTTCCATCTCTGATTCCCGCCCCCCGTTTCTATGAAGCTCCTGGGGATTCGATCTTCGCTGCAACCCTGTCGCTGGATGCTGACCCGGTATTCCTGCCCCAGCTCCGGGCTTTGCGGAATGAAATACAGGCAGTCTTTGGCGAGACTGTGCTCAGCCCCCAGAGTTCTGCCGAGGAATTTGCCTATTTTGAAAAACAAACCCACGATGAAACACCCCTGTGGGGGGCGAATTTCAGAAAAGCTGCGGCCCCCAACATGCAGCTCCATATTCGGCTTTTAGATAGAAATGCCTGGCAAGAGCGTTGTGCCGAACTCCTGTATGGCCGGACAGTCCCCGCCGGCTCATACCTTCTTGAGATTTCATCGGCGGGCATAGAAATTACCATCCCCGGGGCGAACATGCTGTCCCTGATACCTGGGATACAGGATGCCGCTGCTGTGGCTGCCGCCACCCTCATGCAGCTTCTGCATCTGGGCTGGGATGGCTGGCGATTCCGTTTGCCCCTCTGTAAAATTGTCGACTGGCCGGAACTCTCCTGGCGGGGTCTCATGATCGATAGCGCCCGCCATTTTGTGCCCCTTGCGGAACTTAAAAAAATTCTCAGTATGGCCTGGCTTTATAAACTGAACCGGTTCCATTGGCATCTGACCGATGACCAGGGCTGGCGGCTGGAGCTGCTGACCCTACCGGAAGCCACAGGATCGGGCTCCACAAGGCCTGGCGGTGACCCGAACCGGAACGGCTATTATACCCAGGAAGATGTGAGGGATCTGGTAGCCTATGCAGCGGACCGGGGCATTATGGTGATCCCCGAACTGGACTTGCCGGGTCATGTTCAAGCGGTTCTGGCGGGACACGGCGAGTTTGCCTGTACCCCCGGGCCCCATGTGGTACGCACCGAATGGGGTATCTCGGAGGATGTGCTCTGCATCGGAAACCCCGCCGCACTGGACTTTGCCCGTAAGGCCTGGGACGAGGTCTGTGAACTATTTCCTGGACCCTTTGTCCATATCGGGGGGGATGAGGTTCCCACCACCCGCTGGGAACACTGTCCAAAGTGTGCCGCGAAAAAGGCAGAATTGGGCTTTACAGATTGGGTCGATCTGCATGGGTACTTTGTAAGCTCCCTGGCTGACCATCTGCAAAGAAAGGGAAAAATCGTTTTTGGATGGGATGAAGTACTCGATTCTTCGGTGGCAAACCAGGTCCATGTGGTGCATTGGCGGGCCTGGCTCCCGGAACAATCCAAGCGGGCTCTGCAACAGGGCCGCTTCCTGATCCGCAGCCCCTATTTCCCCTATTATTTTGATTTTGTCCAAACCGACGATCGGAGCATAAGCCCGGGTCTCGCCTACCGCAGTCCCGAAGCCGCGAGTCTGCGCAGGGTCTATGAATATGACCCCTTTGAGGGCCTGGGAATTCCCCTGAACGGGACTGTAGAACAGACAGGAGCTACCCATAATGGTCCTGTAGCAGAAACCGGAGCTACCCATAATGGGGCCGTCGCAGAAACCGGAGCTACCCATAATGGTCCCGCTGCGGACACCCGTTTTTTGGGCATACAGGCCAATGTCTGGACCGAATATATTCGGGACAGCCGCCGGCTTGAGTATATGCTTTTTCCCCGGCTGCTTGCATTGGCAGAAACGGCCTGGAACGGCCGGAACCGCGCCCCCTATACGGACTTTGTCCGCCGCCTTGAGAGGGGCCACACGGGACAATCCGCGGCAGACCAGGCAGGAAAAGGCCAAAGGTCCATCCTTGTCCAGCGGGACATCAACTTCTGTTACCTCTATGAACAGAAATAATCTGGGCTGAATCGTTCATCAACCTAAATGATTGTTCCGCCCTTGCCCCGCAGAGGGGCTTTTTGTATACTGGGTTCACACTCAAATTTTCAGGATGGAAACAGATGAATGCAGCACTTGAAACATTAAAAGAACGGGGCTTTTTTCAGCAATGTACCGATGTGGAAGGTCTATCTAAAGTTATGGATGAGGGCCCCATCACTTTTTATGTGGGAACCGATCCAACCGGTCCAAGTCTGCATATCGGACACATGGTGCCCTTCTTTGCTTTTAAACATATGCTCGCCGCGGGACACCGGGGCATAGCCCTGATCGGCGGCGGTACTGCCCGGATTGGGGACCCTTCGGGAAAGACGGAGATGCGGAAAATGCTCTCCTATGAACAGCTGGATGCCAATGCGGAATCCATCAGCGCCCAGTTAAGCCAGTTCCTCGGCGGTTTTGACGGCAAACATGCCCTTACGGACAATAATAAACATTGGCTCGCTAACCTGAATTATATCGATTTTCTCAGAGATATTGGCCGCCACTTTTCGGTGAACCGGATGCTCAGCTTCGAAGCCTATCGGATGCGGATGGAGACAGGTCTTTCCTTTATCGAGTTTAACTACCAGCTTCTGCAGAGCTATGACTTCCTGGAACTATACCGCCGCCACGGCTGCCGCCTCCAGATCGGCGGTGATGACCAGTGGGGAAACATCGTGGCCGGCATCGAACTGATTCGCCGGGTTGAAGGGGCAGAATGTTTCGGCCTGACCTTCCCGCTGGTAACCACCGCCGACGGTAAAAAGATGGGGAAGACCGAAAAGGGGGCCATATTCCTGGACCCGGCCATCACGAGCCCCTACGATTTCTTCCAGTACTGGCGGAATGTGCAGGATGCGGATATCGAACGGTTCATGTTGATGTTTACCTTCCTGCCGGTGGCGGAAATTCGCGCCCTCTGCGCCTCCGGTAAAAACCCCAACGAAGCCAAGGAACGGCTGGCCTACGAGGTAACTGCCCTGATTCATGGCAAGGAAGAGGCTGATAAGGCCCTGGCCGGAGCCCGGGCCGCCTTTGGCGGCGGGGGCGATAAGAGCGCCATGCCCAGCACCGAACTGCCCAGGGCCAAATTTGATGCGGGCTACCCCGTGGTGGACCTCATCTTTGATGCGGGGCTTGCCCCCACAAAGAGTGAAGCCCGGCGTCTGGTCCAGCAGGGTGGAGCCTTTGTCTCCGCCGCTGACGGCGATAGCTCAGAGCTCGTGGCGATCACCGATGTGGCAGCCCTTATTAAGACGGACCGGATCCGGGATGGGGAACTCATACTCCGGGCCGGCAAGAAGCGGTACTGCCGGGTGGTGGTACAGTAGGTGTAATACAGTAAGCCAGGGCTATTTATACACCGTGCATTCCCAGGGGGCCAATCGGGTGTCATGTTCGATGGTTCCCTGCGGTTTTCTATGGGTGGATAGCAGCACCGTGCCGCCCCGTCTAATCGGATTCGGCCGCGTCTGGCCCGAGACATTCAAAACAACCAGGACCTCGGAACCAGCTTTTCTACGGACATAGGCAAGGACATTCTCTTGTAAGCCGGTCTCGAAGAATTCTATCGACCCATCAAGCAGGGCCGGTTCTTCCTGCCTAAGCGTAATGAGGTCCCGGTACCAGTGTAATAAGGATGAAGGGTCCCGCTGCTGGGCTTCCACGTTCCGTTCCCGGTAATCCCTATTTACAGGCAGCCAGGGCCTCCCATTGGTAAAGCCCGCAGCGCTTTCTCTAGTCCACTGCATGGGAGTCCGCGACCGGTCCCTGCCTGGGTGGAAGGGATAATACTTTTTACCCAGCGGATCCTGCAGATCCTTACGGGCTATGACTCCATCCTCCATACCGATTTCTTCGCCATAATAAAGGAATGGCGTTCCCCGCTGTGTATGGAGGAGAGCCGCCAGTACCCGTTTCTTTGCTTCACTGTCAGAACCTGCACAGAGCCGGCTTGCCGCCCTGGACTGGTCGTGATTGGAAAGCACATGGCAGGGCCAGGCGCTTGGTGAGAGGACCCCATACCAGGTTTGCAATACCGAATGAAGGTCCGCTGCGGTAAGACTTGTATATATGGTAGAAAAATCAAAGGCGAGATGGAGCAGGTCTTTCCCAATACCAATATAGGTGGCTGCCAGATCCGGTGCATGGACACCCTCATCGGGATAGACCTCTCCTACCAGCATGGTATCCTCCGAAGCTCCTGCATACCGGTCCATGAGGGAACGGATCCTATGTACAATTTCATAGGTTTCCGGTTGGTTGCGGTCAAATTGATGATGCTGCAGGTCATGCCGGCGGGGATAGGTCATCCTGAAATGGTAGGGGTTATTTCTGAATTGGGCATCTTTTACAAGATAGTTAATGACATCGAGCCTGAAGCCCTTTACACCAAGGTCAAGCCAGAACTGCATTTCCGCAAGCATGGCTTTCTGAACCTCAGGGTTTCGCCAGTTCAGGTCTGGCTGCTCTTCGGTAAATAGGTGCAGGTAATACTGTTCAGTCGGTTTATCCCAGGTCCAGGCGTGCCCTCCAAAGGCGGCCATCCAGTTGTTGGGGTACCCTTTCCCGGAGGGACCTCTGGGTCCATCTTTCCAGATATACCAGTCCCGTTTGGGATTGTCCCGGCTGCTCCGGGATTCTATAAACCAGGGGTGCAGGTGGGAAGTATGGTTCAGGACCATATCCATGATGAGGGAAATGCCCCGTGTTTCCGCCTCCCGTACCAGGAGCTTAAAGGTTTCCAGGGAGCCAAAGACAGGATCTATGTCATGGTAGTTGGTGATATCATAGCCAAAATCGTAGAGCGGGGAGGGGTAGAGCGGTGAAAGCCAGATTCCCCGTACCCCCATGTCCTGAAGATAATCGAGTTTTCTCCGGATTCCCTCCAGATCTCCCAGGCCATCGCCGTTGGTATCCAGAAAACTCCGGGGATAAATTTGATATATGGGCCCAGTTTTCCACCAGGGAAGTTTTGTATGTTGTGCTGCCATACCTCGCTCCTATAAACA